>JADJUS010000022.1:608333-912500 GCA_016716905.1 Acidobacteriota bacterium
GGCACCCTTGCGCGATGCCCAGAGAACTTGCCACCCAGCCCTTCGCCCAACGGCATGGCCACGCCGCCCAGAAGCTCTGGCAGGCGATGCCGACGCGCGAACTCTTCCGTGGTGATGGCGCTGCCTGAGTTGCCAGTGTCAACGATGGCTCGGACCTTGACCACCTTGCCCGCCGGCAGATGCATCCGCATCTCGACAACCGGCGTGCGATCGATCGCAAACCTCATGGGGACAAGGACGGCGTGTGCTGGCGCCCTGAAACTCCGATGGTGGAGAAGCACTCGCTCACCCAGGTAGTCGATCTCCACGACAAATCGCCGAAAAAAATCAGCACCGAGAATGCCGTGTATGTCGCGTCCGACCAGGGCTGACGCGCGGGCGTAGTCTTCGACCCGGAGAAAGTCATGGTCAATTGATCCGCCCGCAAACGGGAACTGAATCTGAAGTGCCCGGCTCAGCACACCCGCCTGCCGCACGCCTGGACCAATTACGCCAACGTTCAGGACATCCGAGAGCTTTCCTCCGGCGGCTTTCGCCACTCTGATGTCAATGAAGGACGTGGTCGTGCCAGTGTCCAACACAAACATCAACAGTTGATCCTTGTATGCCCCGGAGACCAGAACGCCGTCGATGGCCTTTAATTCAGGCGTCTGCGCGAGGCCTTCGATTGCCGGCGCCTGAGCCCACAAGGTCAGCGCAGCGAGTGCGGCCAATATTCCTCGCCGCGCAAGGCTCCATGCCGTATTTTTCATCGGGCTCTTAGGCTACACCGACGTCCCCATTCGTGCCGACGCGATGGCCGCCGGCAGGTCGGTGTCGATTTGCTCCTTCTGCATCGCGGCGTTCAGCAGCATGGGCGAAAGATTACGCCCGGCAGCGGCCCGGCGGTCAACGGAACGTCAGGGGTTGTGCCGGGATTCGGCCACGGCCGACCGGGCCAGCCCCGGCCTCACCTTTTCAGGTATCTTCCTGTCACAGGAAGATATGTAGATTGAGACACCCCATGTCCGGACTCACTCGCATCGAAATCGCCGCGCTGATTGCGGTCGTTCGGCTCGAGCCTCACGCCTACGGCGTGGCGATTCACGAAGACCTCGAAGGCTTTCTCGGCCGGCCGGTGTCGCTGGGAGCGACTTATTCCGCGCTGAAACGACTCACGCGCCGTGCCCTGCTTCGGACCACGGTCTCAGCGCCGTTGGCTGTGCAGGGCGGCCGGGCAAAGCGACTCTACGCAACCACCAGCAGCGGCCGCACGTTCCTGCGACACGAACAGGTCGAGGCCACCCGGCTCTGGCAGGCGCGACCCCGGCGGTTCAACTTCGATCGCCCGCGCCTGAAACCAACAGCTGAACCCGACGCAGACGGTCAATGTCCACGGCGCGCACGACCGGCGGCCGTCTTGTTCATCGGCGCCCTTGCGGCTGCCCGTGCCTGGGCACCGACACGGGAATGGGCTTGTCGATGCTCGGCCGCTCGCTGGTGTCGGCCATCGCCCAGAGTGTGGCAAAGACCGTACGGGCCACGGCTTCCATCTTCTTCGGATCGAGGAATCGGGCGTCGTCTGACGGTTGGTGGTAGCGCCGGTGCAGCCCGGTGTTCCAGCCGATCGTGAGGATGCCTCGTTCGAGGAACGGACCAGCATCGGTCCGTGGATAGAAGAACTCGCTGTCCCACCGATCGTCCGCGCGATTGAGCGCCATGTTGAGATAGCCTCGGTTCACCTGCTCGATGAGCGCATTGACCTTGTCGCTCAAGACGCCGGGGCCGATCAGATACACCTCGTTGGGTCCGGGCACGGCCGGTGAGTTCTCGTCTGCGGATCCGGCGGCGCGCGTGGCGCCAATCATGTCGATGTTGATGTGCGCCACCACCGATGACAATGGCACCGGCGGGTTCGCCACAAAGTACCGCGACCCCCACAGCCCCACTTCTTCCCCACTGTCCCACACGAAGACCATCGAACGCTTCGGGCGCTCGCTCTTCATCATCTGCTCGACGATGGACAACATCCCGGCGCTGCCGGAGGCGTTGTCGTCGGCCGAGTTGTAGATGTCATCACCCTCCACCGTGCGCGTGCCCACGGCGCCGTCCAGGTGGGCCATCACGGTGATGTGCTCATTGCGGAGCACCGGATCCCGGCCTTCAATTTTCGCGACGACGTTGTAGGGACGATGCGGCACAGTGGACGCGCGGATATTGAACGTCACTGACTTGTTGAGCGTGAACGCGGCCGGATAGTCTTCAGCGTCACCGCGAGCGACGATTTCATTTATTGTGAAGCGTTCGCCCGCCATCAGGGCGTCCGTGCCCATCGGCGACAAGAGAGCTGACGTCACCTGGGCCGCGGCATAGGCCGACGGCACCCAGGGATCCAGTTCCCGTCGCACCAGGTTCTGCCGCTGCAACTGCTGCCACCAGCCGGGCTGCGTGCTGGTCTGCGGAATCATCAGCACTGCCGCGGCGCCGCGACGCACGGCTTCGGCCACCACGTTGCTCGCGCCCACGGTGACACGGCCGAACTGCTGAATCACCACGCCTTTCGGCATGGCGCGCGGTCCGTGGGTCAGCACGACTTTGCCTCGCACGTCCAGGCCGGCGTACGGATCGATGCCCTTGTCGGGAATGACCCAGCCATGGCCGACGTAAACCACGGGCCATGTGCCGGTCAGCGGCTGGCCAGAGAAGGAGCGCAGGACGAAGTCGGCATCAAGCGCAAACCGCTTGCCGCCAATCTCGATGTGCGACGCGGCCGAATCCACACGCGATTCGATCATCGTGTACGTCTGGAGGTACGTGCCGTTGTCGCCGGCCGGCGTCACACCGGCGGCCTTCAGGCGATTGACGATGAAGTCGGCGGCGCGGTCGAAACCTGGTGACGGCGTGGCCCGGCCGCGCAGGTCGTCGGAGGCCAGGAACGCCAGGTCACGCGCCAGTTGGTCGGCTGTGATGCCATCGGCGGCCCGACGAACGGCGGTTGGGAGTGCTGCGGAGCCGGCGGTCTGGGCCGCGACCACGGCGAGAGCAACGAGTGTGCGTAGAGCCATGGCGCATGATACCCGGGGTCACGGCGCTCACCGACCTCTCCAATTCACGAAGACGGCGAGCGGCTGCTCGGCGCCGACGACCTCGAGCACGACGGCCACAAAGCGCCCGTCGCTCGCCACGTCGTACTCGAGCCATCGGGGCACGTCGAAGAGCGCGCGGACCTGGCCCGGCGCGCCGGCTGCATCGATCGGGACCGCCATCAACTTGTTGTCGTTCGAAATGAAATACAGTTCGCGGCCGTCGCGGCGCCATCGGGCCATGGACCCACCCGCACTCGAAGCCGCAGTCTTTGCACCGGTCACCGGGAACGCGGCGACGTACACCTGGGCCCGACCGGATTCGTCCGAGGTGAAAGACAGGTGAGTGCCATCGGGTGCCAGGCGCGCGTCCTGTTCAGAGGACGCGCCGGCGAAGAGCGTAGTGACACGGCTCGCGTCGGCGAGTGAGACGAGCATCAGGTCCCAGTCGCCGAGTTCAGTGCGCTGTTGGTAAATAATCTGCGAGCCATCCGCAGTGACAACGTTCGGAAACTGAAATCTCGGTGACGTGAGCAGTCGTCGTTCGACGCCGGAGGTGAGGTCCTTGTGAAACAGGTTCGGTGGGCCGCCTTGAGCGGCGGCAAACACCACGGCTCGGGCGCCAGGCAGCCAGGCCGCGCCGGTTTCCATGCCCGGTGAGGTCGTCACGGGCGCCTCGATGCCGGGTCGTGAGAGGTCCGTCTTCCAGATATCCCGGGTACCGAGTTCCGGGCGCGTGCGTGTAAAGAGCAACGTGGAGTCGTCAGGTGAGAGTCGAACGGTGTTGTACGTGCCGGGATTGCCGACCTGCCCATGTACCTTCCCCACCTGATCGAACCAGGCCAACCGGCTTTCATCGCTGTGCCACTGCACCGCGATCGTGCCATTCGTGGAGGCCGCGACGTTCGACCAGCCCGTGGCGGCGGAATAGGGCACAGGGCCGATGATGGACACGGGCTCGCCCACCGTCTGGCCTGCCGCGAGGTCCACGCGCTGAGCCACCACGGTCCCCTCACGCACAAAGACTAGCCAATCGGGGTCGATCCACTGCGCTTGTGACGTCGCGCTGACCAGGGGTGTGCTGCGGCCGTCCGGTTCGGCCAGCATGATCCGGCCTTGGAAGTCTGGTGTGAGCTGGGTGTACAGAAATCGTCGTCCGTCTGACAGGTATCGCGGCCACAGCACACGTCCGCCCCCGTCCGGCGCCGCCATCACCTCCACTGGGACGCCCCCGCCAGCCGATACCCTGGAAATGCGGGCACCCTGAACCGTGGCGAACAGAATGTCGCCCTGCTGTCCCCAGCTGCCCGACAGGCCGACGGTGATCGGCACGTCGCACACCTTCACGGGCGCCCCACCAGACATCTCCACGCGCTTGAGTTGTCCTCGCACAAAGAAGCCGAGCGACTGGCCGTCGGGTGACCAGAACATCGAGGTGGCCCCATCCGTGCCGGGCACCTCACGGGCTGTCTCATCTGCGAGCGGCCGCAGCATGATGTTCGACGGCACACCAGGCCTGAATGCCACGAATGCCACGGATGCTCCGTCAGGCGACACCGACACGGTCGTGGCTTCGATGCCCATGCCGTAGAGTGCGCCGGTGGGAGCCGGCAGCGCGAATCGTACCGGAAATGGCGCCAGGGCCGTCGATCCCTGCGGCCCACTTCTCGTCAACCACCACGTGGCCGCCGATCCAATTGCAAGCGCCGCCGCGACAAGCGCGATGGTGATGACACCACTCATCGCGCGACGCGTGACCGGCGTGGTGGCATCGGGCGCGCCCCACGGCGCGGCAAGGTCGTCCAACGCGTCGCCGATATCTCGGAGGCGCTGCCGGCGGTCCTTCTCGAGGCAGCGCTGAAGCAGGCGCCGCAAGGCGACGGGCGTATCTGCCGGCAGCGCGCGCCAGTCCGGGTCGCGTTCGAGGATGGCGGCAATCAAATCGGATGAAGATTCGCCCTTGAACGCGGACTGGCCGGCGAGCAGTTCGTAGAGGACGCAGCCAAACGCCCAGATGTCGGTGCGGCGATCGACCGCCTGCCCGCGCGCCTGTTCCGGACTCATGTAGGCCGGCGTGCCGACAACCGCGCCCTGCACTGTGACCGCGATCATGGTGTCGTGCTCGGCCGTGGACTCTGGCGCCGTCGACGTCTTCGCAATGCCGAAATCGAGGACCTTGGCCGCGCCGTCCGGCGTCACCATGATGTTGGCGGGCTTCAGATCGCGATGGATGATGCCCTTTTCGTGCGCGGCGTCGAGGGCCATCGCAATCTGATGCGCCAGCCGCAGCGCCTCCGGGCGTGACACACCGCTGCGCAGGCGATCGCGCAGGGTCTGACCGGGCACGAGTTCCATCGCAATCGCGGGACCGGCCACTGAATCCTCGAGTCCGTACACCTGCGCGATGTGAGGGTGATTCAGCGCCGCGAGGAGGCGAGCCTCACGCGAAAACCGGGCCCGGTACTCCGCGTCACCCGCGAGGTCGGGCGGCAGTATCTTCAGCGCGACCTCCCGGTGGAGCGATGTGTCGTACGCGCGGAACACCTGGCCCATGCCGCCCGCACCAAGGGCGGACCGCACTTCGTACGGACCGACGCGGGTTCCGGGCGGCAAGGTCGACATGGGGTGCGTTCATTCTAAGCCCGATGACTTACCATGGCTGCGTCACAGTTCCGGAATCCCGCTCATGACACGACGACTGCTCGCCCTCCTGCTGCTCACCCAGGTCGCGTGTGCTGAGCAACCCGCGCCACCACCAGCGCCCGCCCAGTCGGCAACCGCCACAGCGGTATCGCCAATGGCGCCATCCGACGTGGGGGCGTTCTTCAATTGCCTGCGCGAGAGCGGCCACACCGTGGTCGGTGCGCATCGCGGCGGCCCGGTGCCCGGATTCGCTGAAAACGCCATCGAGACGTTTGCCCACACCACGGGGCTCGCACCGGCGTTGCTCGAAATCGACATCGCCCGCACCCGCGACAACGCGCTGGTGTTGATGCACGATGACACGCTCGACCGCACCACGACCGGATCGGGTCCCGTACGAAGCCGCACGCTGGCGGAGATCCAACAACTACGCTTGAAGGACGAGGCCGGCACCGTGCTGGACGCGCGGCCACCGACCCTGCGCCAGGCCCTCGACTGGGCAAAGGACCGCGCCATCCTTGAACTCGACGTCAAACGTGGCGTGCCCTACGAAGACGTGCTCGCAGAAGTGCGATCCGCCGGCGCACTCTCACGCGTGGTCTTCATCACCTATAGCGACGATGCGGCTGTGCGGGTGCATAAACTGGCGCCGGAGATGATGCTGTCGGTCTCCATGGACGAGCCGCGCGACATCAGCGCCCTTGAACGCCGCGGCATCGATCTCACGCGGGTGCTGGCCTGGACCGGCACCGAAGCCCCCAACCCGTCGCTCAACGGCGCGCTTGCCGCCCGGGGAATTGAGGCCATGTTCGGCACACTCGGCTCTCCGACCTCGTCGTGGGATGGTCGGTTTGCGCGCGACCGGCGCGACCGGTATGCCGAATTCGCGAAGACGGGCCTGCAGTTGATCGCCACCGATCGGCCGACCGAAGCGGCCCGCGATCTTGATGCGAACGACGGCGTGTCCGGCATTGGCGCGATGCGCTGCCGGTAGGCAGCGATTACCCGAGATTCCTGGACGCCTCGGACAGGCGATCGTCGGCGCAGAGGAACTGGATGTCGTCGCCTTCGGCGCTCGCCAGCAGCTGCTCGAACGACGCCAACTGAATGGCGTCGGCGCCGCGCAGCACATGTTGCCCGGCCAGGGCGCCCGCCGACCGCACGAGCGAGTCGTTCACGTCGACCGTCAGGAATGCGTTCCAGTCGGCGTCGAACTGCCGCAGTACACGCCGGTACTCCACGTCCGAAAGCCTGCCGTCGCGCCGGCACCTGGCAAACGCCGCGCACACTTCGGCGTACGCGATCGAAGACGTCGCGATGAGGGTGGCGGCCCGGGCCAGGGCCTCGATTTCCTCTGAATCGGGCTCATCGAGATACAGCTTCGCGAGCACACTTGAGTCGAAGTACACCGTCAACGACGGTCCTCAACGATCATCGCCGACGCGAGCGTGCCGCCGCGGTGCGGGATGCGCGGATGGAGCCCCACCGGCTTGCCGCCGTTCCACCGGGCCTTTCCTGCCGCCACCAACCTGACCGCCCACTCCAACTTTTTGGGAGTTTCGGCGGGGCCGATACTGGCGATCACCACTCCGCGGTCCGTCACCAGGATGCGTTCCCCGGCCTGGGCTCGCCGCAGGTGTTCACTCAACTGGGCCTTCAGAACCCTGACGCCTACCTGGGTCATATTCTCCGCTCCTTTGTAGGCACAATGATACCATCGTTGTGACTACTTAGGGCAAACATCTCGGATGTCGCCCGAGTCTTACCTGGCGGCGACCGCCTCAAGCCGTGCCTTGAAGGGCGAAGTGGGCGAGAGAAACGGCTTCAGGATGTCGAGCGCCTGGGCGGCTCTGGACCTCGCTTCATCCCGGCGCCCAGCCTCGTCCCAGCAGAGGGCATCCACCGAGATCCGATTGCCCTGCCACTGCGGCGGCATTGGCCCGGCGCTGGCGGCGTCGGCATCGCGCGCGACGACCAGGGCGCGCGGGCATTGGCCGGCGTTCTGGTAGGCCATCGCCGCGTCGACCAGGATCATCCACCGCGTTTGGCGAATCGAATCCCCTGCGGCGTCCGCTTCGAGCAGGGCGCGGTCGGTGAGACCAATCGCGCGCGGACGGTCGCCGGCTTCGGCCCAGCGCCGCGCCGCTTGCACCTGGAGGCGGATCGCCTCAAATGGCCCGGCGTGGCCTCGCGCCAGATCGGCCGCCTCTTCAAGGGCGGCCGCGGCTTCCACCACCTTCTTCTCGGCGTACTCGATCGACGCGCGTGTGCGAAGTAGCGCGATCCTGGCGCTGCGGCCGTCGGGGTGACTCGCGGCGGACCGCAACCCTTCGTCGACGGCTCCTCGCGCCTCTGCGGAGCGCTGGTTCCGGACCAGCGCCAGCGCGTGGCCATTCATCACCAGCGCCTTGAAGATCGGCGCCGGCATGGCGCTCGGCATTTCTGTATCGGGGATCGTCCGGCTCAGCTCGACCGCTTCGGTGGTCAACGCCAGAAAGGCCGGGAAGTCACGATCGCACGTTTCCTTGATCTGCCCCGACGAGACCAGGAACGACGCGCGATCGGCGACGGAGAGCTCTCGCGGGCGGCTCGCCAGGATTGCGGAGCCCTCGCGATCGTAGGCCACCGCCTCCTGGCAGTTGCCACGGCTGAGCGCCATGCCGCCCACCAGATTCAGCGCGTTGGCGAGGGCTGTTGCGCTTCCGCTCTCGCGAGCGCGCGCGAGCGCCTGCCGGCTCATCGCCTCACCGGACGCCTCACGGCCCATGGAAAACGCAAACGACGCCAGGGTCGCGCCCAGTGTGGCAGCCGTTTCGTCGTCGAGCGTGGAGTCAGCCGCGAGCCGCTCACTTGCGCGGTCCGCGAGATCGCTGACGGTCATCTGGCGTTGGCCCGCGTACGCAGGATTGGCGCTTTGAATGAGGGCATAGAGAAAACGTGCGGTCGCCTCGGCCCGGTGCCCGGCCCTGACCGCGCGCACCTGCTGCCACACCCCGTAGCCAAGCGTCGCGCAGAGCGCCAGCACCAGCACGGCGGCCACCGAAATCGACCCGGCATGACGGCGGCTGTACTTGCGCAGTCGATACATCGCGGTCTGCGGGCGCGCCAGCACGGGACGCCGATCCAGATAGCGCTGCAGGTCGTTCGCGAAGTCGAGGGCGCTCGCATACCGATCACCGGGCGCTGCCGCGAGCGCCTTCATCACGATGGACTGGATGTCGCCGCGAAGCACCGCGCGCAACCGTTCAATCGAGAGGCCGCGGCGCTCGGCCACGCCGGCGTCAGCCACCTCGTCGAGTCGCCGCCCGGTGGTCGCGCCGGTGGCGCGCTCGGCGACGCCGACCAGGGAATTGCGACTGCCGAACGGCCATGTGCCCGAGAGCAGCTCGTAGAGCACGAGCCCGAGGCTGTAGATGTCGCACGCGGTAGTGACCGCCTCGCCGCGCAGTTGCTCCGGGCTTGCGTAGAGCGGGGTGAGCTGTCGGGTGGTGGTCAGCGCGCCCTCGGCATCCAGGAGCTTCGCGGTGCCGAAATCCAGGAGCTTCACCGCACCGCCGGCTGTGACCATCAGATTCTGCGGCTTGAGATCCAGATGCACGATCAGGCGCGTGTGGGCCGCATGCAGAGCGTGGCACGCGGCAACGATCAAGCGAATTCGGTCGTCCACGCCGGCACGCGCGTTGTCGGCGTATTCGTCAATGGGTTGGCCCTCGACGTACTCCACCACCAGATACGGCTGGCGACCTTCGGTGGTGCCCGCGTCGAGCACCCGGCAGATACCGGGATGGTCGAGGCCGGCGAGCATCTGGTGCTCACGCGCGAAGCGGGCAGCCGGCTCGCCGTCGCTCAGGTGCAGATGCAGCAGTTTGAGCGCCACGCGGTGCGCGACGCCAGCGACGTCCCGTTCGGCGGCGTACACCGTGCCGGTGCCGCCGCGACCCAGCAACGAGAGAATGCGGTAGGGGCCAATCCACTCGGGTAGCGGAAGCGTGCCGGCCTCGGGCGCTTCCTGAAGATCGCCGCGCACCTGTTCCTCGGCCTCAAGCGAAGCCAGCAGCGCCCTCGCCTGATCGCGCAGCTCCGGATCGGCCGTTGCGAAAAACGCCTCGCGATCGGCGCGGGGCAGACGCTCGGCCTGCTCACAGAGGTCCTGGACGCGCTGCCAACGTTCAGCGGGTGTCATGCCCAGAGCTTATGCCGAAAAATGCGGGGCCCGACGTATGCTGGCCGTGTGAGCCATGAGGAAGTGCGCGTGTCCGCCGACATCGGTGCGCTCAGTATTCGAGTGGCCGAGGCGGCAACGACAATCATCAGCGATGCCGTGAAAAGCCGCGGCAGATGCGCTGTGGCACTGTCAGGCGGTGGCACGCCGAAGGCGCTGTACACCCTGCTCGCGTCGAGGTTTCGCGACGCGATCCCCTGGACGCGCGTCCACGTCTTCTGGGCCGATGAGCGCTACGTGCCTGCCGGCGATGCGCACAGCAACTACACGATGGCGAAAGAGGCGCTCCTCGACCATGTTCCCTGTCCGCCTGGAAACATCCATCCGATGCCGACGACGTTCCCGTTGGCCGAGGATGCGGCGCGAGAGTACGAGCGGGTACTGCGCGGGCATTTCGGCACTGACGTCCCGCGCTTCGACCTCATCTTCCTTGGCCTCGGCGAGGACGGGCATACCGCATCGCTCTTCCCAGGATCTCCATCTCTCCAGGAGCAGGCACGATCGGTGGTGGCTGTCAGCGCGCCGGCCACGCCATCCACGCGCATCACGCTGACCATGCCGGTGTTGACGCGAGCCGCCCACATTCACGTGCTCGTCGCCGGGGCCAACAAGGCCAGTGCGCTCCGTCACGTGCTGAGCGGAACGGCTGACCCCGCGTTGTTTCCGGCGGCCCGCCTTCGATCCGCCGAAGGGACACTGACCTGGTGGGTCGATGAGGACGCCGCAGGATCATCAAGTGTCATACTCGGATAGGGAGCCCCACCAGCGATGCAACTTGGAATGATTGGTCTCGGACGCATGGGCGGCAACATGGTGCGTCGCCTTCTTCGTGGCGGCCACCAGTGCGTGGTGTTTGATTCACAGGCCGCGAGCGTCGCCACATCGGTGCAGGACGGCGCCACCGGATCGCAGTCGCTCGAAGAGTTCACCAGGTTACTCGCGACACCGCGGGTGATCTGGCTCATGGTGCCGGCCGCGGTCGTCGAAGCCACACTCGACGCGATGGCTCCCCACCTCCAACCCGGCGACATCGTCGTGGACGGAGGGAACTCGCATTACATCGAAGATATTCGCCGGGCGAAGGCGCTGGATGCGCGCGGCATCCGCTATCTGGATGTGGGTGTGAGCGGCGGGATCTGGGGCGCCGAGCGGGGCTATTGCCTGATGATTGGCGGAGACGCCGGTTCGGTTGCGCATCTGGATCCGATCTTCGCGACATTGGCGCCGGGCATTGATGCGGCCACGCGGACAGAAGGTGCAGCTGCCCGGCAAAGCACGGCCGAGCACGGGTACTTGCACTGCGGTGCCCCCGGCGCCGGGCACTTCGTGAAGATGGTGCACAACGGCATCGAGTACGCGTTGATGGAGTCATACGCGGAAGGGTTCAACCTTCTGGCGCACGCCAATGTCGGCGCACAGCAGCGCGCCAAGGATGCCGAGACGGCGCCGCTTCAGCATCCGGAATATTTTCAATACGACATTCCGTTGCCGGACGTGGCCGAACTTTGGCGACGCGGCAGCGTCATCGGTTCCTGGATTCTCGACCTGACGGCTCGGGCGCTCGCCGAGCAGCCGGACCTGAAGCAGTTTTCCGGGCGCGTGTCTGACTCGGGTGAGGGGCGCTGGACCGCGGCCGCCGCTATCGAGAGCAGTACCCCGGCCCCGCTCCTGACCGCCGCGCTGTTCCAGCGGTTCAGTTCTCGGGGCGAAGACGACTTTCCCAACCGCCTGCTCTCGGCCATGCGCTATCAGTTTGGCGGTCATCACGAGCGCCCGGGGGACAAGTAGCCGATGGAGCACTCGGACGCCCTGGTCTTGTTTGGAGCGACGGGCGACCTCGCGTATCAGCAGATCTTTCCGGCGCTGCAGGCCATGGAGCGCCGCGGCAATCTGAACGTACCAGTCATCGCGGTCGCACGGCCACCGTGGACGAATGACGAACTTCTCGCGAGGGTGAGGGAGAGCTCCGGTGCCGCCGACGGTGCTCGAGTGGTGGTGGAGAAACCTTTCGGCCGCGACCTGGCGTCCGCCGAGGCCCTTAACGCCACCCTTCACGAAGCGTTCCCTGAAGACGCCACGTACCGCATCGACCACTTCCTTGGGAAGGAGCCGGTCCAGAACCTGCTGTATTTCCGTTTTGCGAATGCGTTTCTGGAGCCCATCTGGAACGCTGCGCACGTTGATGGCGTGCAGATCACGATGGCGGAAACCTTTGGCGTGCGCGAGCGCGGGCATTTCTACGAAGAGGTGGGCGCGGTTCGTGATGTCTTTCAGAATCACCTCCTCCAGATCCTCGCGCTGTTGACCATGGATTCGCCGGTCGCGAACACGGGCACAGCAATCGACGCAGCCAAGGTCGCGCTGCTGCGCGCCGTTCGCCCTCTGCGTGCATCTGACATGGTGCTCGGCCAGTATCGCGGCTACCGCGCCGAGAAAGGTGTGGCCCCGGACTCCCAAGTGGAAACCTACGTGGCTGCGAAACTCGCGATCGAGAACGAGCGTTGGGCCGGGGTCCCGATCTGGATCCGCGCCGGCAAGTGCCTGGCCGCCACCGTCACGGAGGTGCAGGTCACCTTCAAACATCCCGCGCACTCCATCTTTGACGAGGCGTCGGATGGCCACCCCAATGAACTGTGCTTCCGGCTGAGCCCGGACGTCCTGATCTCGTTGACGACGCGCGTGAAGACGCCCGGCGAAGCGATGGTGGGTGAAGATGCGTGGCTGGCCGCCCGCCGGATTCGCAGCGATGAGATGGCGCCTTACGAGCGGCTGCTGGGCGATGCCATGCGCGGGGAGCGGTCGCTGTTTGGCAGCGAGGTCGGCGTTGAGGCCGCCTGGCGCATTGTCGAGCCCGTGCTCACTCGCAGTGACGCGCCGTACGAATACGACGCCGGATCCTGGGGACCGCCGGAAGCCGAACGGCTCATCGGGCCGGCCGGCGGCTGGATTCATCCGCAGGTCAAGGGAGTCGGCTGAACCCTCGGTTTGGCGCTACACTCCTCGCGTGGGAACGGGCACGAGCCGACGTCACCGAGTCGTGCTTGCCAGCGTGCTGTTGGCTGCCAGTGCAGCCTGTGGCTCGACGTCGAGTCCGACCTCCCCCACTCCACCGGTACCGGTGCCGCCCGCGGTCAACCCTCTGACCCAGAGTGGGACGTGGACGATGTATCTGACGATCGATTCGTGTGTCAGCTCACGGTCGGGGTGCCCAACCGGCGTCACCGGGGACCTGATCGAGATGACGCTTCGGACGGGCACTCTGGGCCAGTCACTCGCCGGGGTACTTCAGTCGCAGACCGCGTGGATCCCTAGTTTTCCCGTCGCGGTCACTGGTCAGTTGCAGCCCGACGGAGCCGTGCGTTACACCGGCTCGTACCAGTCCGAGTCTCCGACCTTTAGCTTCCGTGCGCTGGAGGTGCAAGAGCTCGTGGTGCGCCCGGACACTACCGCAGGCCTTGCCGGCACTCTTCAGATCCGTGAGACGACCCAGTCCGAGGTGAACACCGTGAAGGCCACGGTCCGGTCGGCCTCGCGCCAGCCATTCGCGGACACGCCAAGAATTTTTCAAGGAGCGTTCGAGGGGTTCGGGACCCTGCGATCGTGCGAGGGCACCTGTCCCAATCGGACCCTTGGATCGCGCGTCACGTTAGTGCTGAATCTGAATCAGACCGGCAACGCAGTGGACGGGGTGTACGGCACGATGAACGTGTCAGGGCCCGTCAACGGCAGCGCGATCAGCCTGACCGGGGAGTGGCTGGGCGCCCTCGATGAGATTGGCCTTGGCACAACCCTCTCACGGCTCGAATCGTTCACTGGATCGCTCGATTCAATCGGTCGCCTCACCGGAACGATGCGCGTATACAGCGAAGGCGTTTACAACTCCGGACGTGGCGCAGTCACCGTCAAGTCGCCCTTTACGGAACGGCTGACCATCGAACTGACAATGGTGATTCGCCAATGATGAAACGACGAATCTGGCTGGCGCTGATGATCGCTGCGGCGGCATGCTCCAAGTCGCCGACGCAACCGACTGCGCCTCCTGCGGCCACCAATCCACCCACGGTGGTGACGGCAATCGTGGAGCAGTGGCGGGGGCTGTTCGACATCACCAGCTGCACCGGACAGGGCGGCGACTGCACGGGACCGAAGACAGCCGAGTTCATGCTCACGTTGACAGGGGCCGGGTTCGGCCTCGAGGGTGTGCTGGTGCTGCTCGACAAAGAGCGCACCACGGTCAACGTCTCAGCGCCTGCCGCGACTGGCACACCCGCCTTTACCGCAGAAGGGTACAGCGTGGCGACAAACAGCACCTACCCCGTGCGGACCGCCGTGTCGGCGATTGACCTGCGGTTCGACGCCGCCACAGGCCTCACCGGTTCGATGACGTACACCAACACCACCTTCCGCAGCTTCAGCCGTACGGTCAAGTTCAGGTCGGCGGTGCGCCAGACTCCGGCCGAGCGGCCGGGCGCCTTCCATGGAACATGGGAGGGCTACTATCGAACGCTCTCCTGCACGGGTGAATGCCAGATTGGTGGAGGTGGATACAATTTCCCGACGGGCGGAATCCTCGCGATGGCGTTTTCAGCGACGGGCGCAGAGTTCATCGGCTCGGTGATGTCGCACGCGGTCGCGGGTACGGTGCAGGCCGGCGAGTTGCAGGGGACCGGGGCGGCGCTGACCGCCGACCTGTGTCAGCAGTGTTGGGACTGCTCGGGCGTGTGCCAGAGCGCCGTGCGCACCATCAGCGCACGCGTGGACACGCTTGGACGAATGACCGGGACATTCGAGTACTCGCGCAAGGGCGTGACCGGTAACAAGGACGAGCACTTTCGGCAGACCATGATCGTCGAAATGGTCAGTGTGACGCGCCGCTGGTAAGTCCGCCACAGGACGCGCGACGCGGCTTCAGCGCCGGCCGAGTCGCAGAATCGTCAGCGAATACGGCGGCAGCGTGCGTGTGAAGGTGGCGCCAAGCCCGGTCACGGTCGTGGTGACAGGCACGATCTTCCGCGGCTCCTCAAACGAATTCTCGTCCGTCGGATTCGCCGACGTGATCGTGGTCAGGGTCCCGGTCGCCGCAATGGCTGCCGCGCCGAAATCAAACGTCATCGCGGCCGCATCCGGCCCGGTGTTGATGGCCTTCACGATGACCTCGCCGGTGCGATCATCGCGGCCCGCGATGGCCAGTACGGTATCGATGCGCGGATACGTCGCCTCGTTGATCAGCACGTTGTCCACGTAACCACGCACCGTGCGGCCCCGCACCTCGAGGCGCAAGTCGTACCAACGGCCCGTCTCGATCCGATGCCGGACCGCGCGGCCGACGATGGCGTCGCTGGCCTGGATGGCAGATTGTGTGTTCCCCCACCCGGCGACGTTCCATTGCACGCGACGGCCGTCCACCTCACCACCCATCACGAGGAAACCTTCGGCGCCAGAGATCTTGCGCGCCTTCAGCGAGATCGTCGTGTTCGCCGCACTCGATCCCGTCAGGTACGAAAACGCCACTTCATTCGCGCTCTGGCGATACGCCCCTTCCGTGACCTGCCACGTGCCGCGCGACCCCTGGCCACGGCCCGTCACCGGCGACCATGGCGCAGGCGCGCCGGCAAAATTCGACTGGTGCACCACTTTGCCATCGCGCTCGACGCGGACGTCCTGGAACTCGGCTGCCGTGTTCCAGGTGCCGAGGCCGACCGGGCCGTCGATCGCCTTGTCTCCCACCGGGGCGTACGCCACCGTCGCCGGCAACGAGACCGACGGCAGATTCTCGGCAAACAACTTCTGTACGAAGTAGGTCGCGCGCGCAAACACGCGGCTGCTGTCGAAGTGGATCATGTTCACTTCCCAGTCGCGGTGATTGACGTTCTCAAGCAGCGGCGCGTAGCTCGCCATCTTCACCAGATCGGTGTTCTTCTCGACGCTCATCATGTAGGCCGCGTCGTTGATGGCGGCAATCCAGTTGCCACGCCCGACGCCGGCGTTGGTCGCGAACTCGCCGATGTATAGATCCCAGCCCTCACGTTTGTAACTGGCGAAGCTGTCGAAATTTTCGATCGCCCAGTTCACCGGCTTGTAGGCGTGTTCGTCGATGATGTCGATGGGCCCCACTGCGTCGATGGCACGGCGGTCGAGGCCGGCGATCCATGAACTGAGCACGACCGGCATCTGCGGATACCGCGCCTTGATGGCCTTGTAGAACTGCGCCACGCGCTGGCCGTACCGTGCGCCCTGCTGCTCATTCCCGATCTCGATGTACTTCAGGGGGAATGGCGCCGGATGGCCGTGCTTCGCGCGCATCGCACCCCAGGTGCTGCTGACCGGTCCAATCGCGTACTCAATCGCGTCGAGCGTGTCTTCGATCAGCGCCGGCACCTCCGCATCGTCCAGGAAGGTACCGCTGCGGAAGGAACATGAGACGCCAACGTTGACCACCCAAAGTGCGTCGGCGCCCACGTCCTCGGCGAACTGCAGGAACTCGTGGTAGCCGAAGCCATCGGTGCTCCAGTAACCCCACGGGCTGTAGGTGCCAGGGCGCTGCTCGATGGGACCGAGCGATCGCTTCCACTGCGGCCGGCTTTCCACCGTGATGCCTTCGGCGAAGCAGCCGCCGGGGCCACGGATGAAACCCGGCTTCATGTCCGCGATGACCTGCGCGAGGTCGGGGCGTGCCCCATTGGGGCGATTCTTGAAGGTCTTCTCGGGGAACAACGACACCATGTCGAGCCACACGCGGCCCGGTGTGTCGAATCGCAGCGCGAGGCGGCCCGAGGCTTCGCTGCCCTCCGCCGTAAGGCGCACTTCGTGCTTCTGCCAGTTGCCGACAGGAATGGTCACCGGCCGCTGGGCCAGTGTTCGGCCGTTGGCCGACTGCAGCAGGGCCGTCACGGTCATCGGACGTTCGGCGCGCGCAAAAAAGCTGAGGCGATACCCATCGCCCTGGACAAACCTCATCCCCCAGTGACCGGCGTTGACGAGACGCGCGCCGGCTGCCGTGGTGTCCACCTGAAGTGAATGTGGTGTGGCGTCGTTGAGTGGACGCTCCACCGACAGGCCGATGGTAGCCGTGGCGCCGGTGGCCGGCTCAATCGTCCATGCGGGATGCGGGTTGGTTTCATCCCAGCGGAGGCGCCAGTTACTCGGTTGGCCGGTATCAAAGTGTGCGGTGCGAGGTGGCACGATGAAACTGCCCTCGCGGACGCAGGCGGGCGGAAGGTTCGCATCCTCGAAGCCCCGGTTACGCACCAACTCTGCGTACAGGCCGCCATCACCGGCGTGATTAATCTCCTCGTAGAAGATGCCGTAAAGCGTTGGCGGGATGGCCGCGCCGTCTTTGTTCACATCTACTGTGATCCGGCCTGTGCCAACTGGGCGCTGCGGTGTCTGTGCCACCAGGGTGAAGCCGGCCGCGGCAAGTGCCGCCGCGGTGAGGACGCCAGGAACCAACGACTGGATTTTGAACACGAGGCATTGTAACCACAGCCATCGCAGTGTCGCGGCCTTGAGGCCCAGGCCGCGCTACGGTCCGGCGATCGCCATCGCGGGGCCGGCGGTGTCTACATCCCTGTAGCCGGGTCTGAAGACCCGGCGAATTTCAGGGGTACCATGACGCAGATGCTCAACTCCGGCAGTGGCCACGGCCTCTTTGCAGCGCTGCGCCCATTGCTGCTGCCGGTGTTGCTGATCGCGCTGGCCCTGACCGCGTACAACACGCGCATCAGCCGCGAGATGGTGGACTTCGAGGTCTACCGCACGGCAGGCCGCCGCGCGATGGCCGCCGAGCCGCTGTATCAGGCTGCCGACGGACACTACACATTCAAGTACCTGCCGGCGTTTGCGGTCGCCATGGCGCCGATGGCCATCCTTGGGCATGATTCGTCGCGCGTCGCCTGGTTTGCGCTGTCGTGTGCGTGCCTCATCCTCTTGCTGCGCTGGTCGGTGGTGGCGCTCCCTGAACGACGCTGGTCTGAGCGCTCCCTCATCGTGGTCACGCTGATCCTGTTGGCGAAGTTCTACATGCACGAACTGGTGCTGGGCCAATCCAACCTGCTGTTGGGCATCGTGCTTGTTGCGGGTCTCGGCGCGTTGCAGCTGGAAGCACCGCGACTGGCCGCCGGCTGTTTCGCGGTGGCGATCTTCATCAAGCCGTATGCAGTGATTCTGCTGCCGTGGATGCTCGTGTCGTATGGCGTGGCGCCGGGTCTGGTGGCCGGCGCGGTCATCCTCGCCGGCCTGCTGCTGCCGGCCGTGCTCTACGGATGGGCCGGCAACCTGGCGCTGCTCGGCGAGTGGTGGCACATCGTGACCAGTTCGACGGCGCCGAATCTACTCGGCGGCGACAACGTGTCGCTGGCATCGATGTGGGCGAAGTGGATCGGTCCTGGAACGCTGGCCACTGTATTGGCTGCAACGTCGGTGATCCTGCTTCTCGCGGTCGCGGCCACCATGTGGCGGCAGCGCAAGCGAGTGCTGGAGCCCGACTATACGGAGTTTGCGTTCCTGCTGTTGCTCATTCCGCTCATCTCGCCGCAGGGATGGGACTACGTGTTGCTGCTCGGCACTCCTGCGGTGGTGTGCGTGATCGACCGATGGCGCGAACTGCTTCTGCCCTGGCGCGTGGCCAGCGGCGCCGCGCTCGCTGTGATGGGCTTTTCGATGTTCGATCTCATGGGCCGCGCGGCCTACGGCCAGTTCATGGCGTGGTCAGTGGTGACGGTCTGCGCCATCGTCGTGGCCGCCACCCTGGCGCAGATCCGGCTTCGGGCGCTGGCGTGAAGGACATGCCGGGTCTGACCAGCCTGCGCCAAGGCGACGGCGGTCCGCCGAAGCTTCAGCGAAGGCGGAAGACCCGGCCTCCGAAAACAAGACCCGGTACCCGAAGAGGTAGACCAGGGGCTATTTCTTAGCGGCTTGGGGCGCGGCCACTTTCCAGATATTCGCTTCCACCTGCTGCGCGCCGTAATAGATGGTTCGGCCGTCGGGCGAGGCGACGATCGTAAAGTCGCCGTCAGGCGGCAGCGGTAGCTTCACATCCACGCGACGACTCTTGAGCGTGACGATGTTCTGGATCATCAGATCGCTATCGGGCGTGATGTACAGCACGCGTGTGTGATCGGGCATCCAGGCCAGTTCCCCGCCCCCGACATCATTGAGGCGCGTCACCGTGCCCGCGGCCAGGCTGTACAGCCCGTTGCCGGCGAACCCCCCGGACGGAGTCACGAGATAACCAACCAGCCAGCGGCCATCCCGAGACCAGTTGGTGGGAGCGAACAGGTTCCCGGCCACCACTGGGGACTTGATGAGAACCGCGGTCTCGCGCGTCAGGGGACCGGGCATCGCACCGAGCAGCCAGCTCCCGCCCATCAAAGTTGCCAGCAGCTGCCGCCCGTCGGGCGACACGGCCGTGTAATTCACCTCGCCCATCGGCCCGGTGAGCCGGGTTCGGCCACCCCCATCGCGGCGAATCAGCCACCCGGAGTACGGCCCTTCCTTGTTGGAATAAAACGCCAACGCCCCATCCGGCGTGAACCGTGGAAACCGATCGCGTGCCGCGTCATCGGTGACGCGCGACAACTCGGTTCCGTCCGACCGCATCACGAACAGGTCCTCTCGACGCTCGCGCAGGTTTCCGAGGGCGAGCCACTGGCCGTCGGCCGAGACATCATGCGGCGCAAGAATCCCGGTGCGGCGCTGCAGCATGGTCACGCTCCCGGCCCGCTCGGTGGCCGGGTCAAACGCGATGGCCGCAGGGTTCACCGACGTCACCATCGATCTGAAGATCAGCGACGCGCCATCCGCCGTCAGATGGGGCAGGTCCATGGACACGTCCACACCCACCGCCACGGGCTCCGGAGCGCCGGTGGCTTGCCCCGATGCTTCGTCGATGCCCATGCGCCAGATCCCCATCGACCCGCCGCGGTCACTCGCAAAGTAGAGATAGCGACCGTCGGGCGACCACACCGGCGCCCAGTCCGCGGCCGCGTCGTCGGTCACCGGCACACGAAGCCCGCCGGCGGCCGGAATGGACGCGAGATCGCGCTGGCCGTCCACGGTCTGCCAGAACGCGATGCGCTGCCCGGACGGCGACCATGCCGGCTGGATGGCATCGCCGTCGTCGATCTTCACCGGCGCGCCGCCGTTGAGGTCCACCGTCCACAACGGACTGACGCCATTGCGGGAGTACACGCTGCCCACTTCCTCGGCGCTGAAGACGATGCGCGTGCCGTCGGGCGACCAGGCAGCATTTGCGCCGAAGTCGGTGAGCCGGCGTGCGGATTCACCGGTGGCGCCCACGATGAAAATGCCGCCGCGCCCACCGCCTTCATTAAAGGCAATCTGCTTGCCGTCAGGCGAAAACGCCGGCCACACTTCATGGCGAGCAGGGTCGCCGGCCACAAGCGCGGGGTTCCTGCCGCCCACGCGTTGCACGTAGATGTCGGCCGTTCCCCGCGAGTTGCTCGAGTACGCAAACGACCCGCCGTCTGGAGAAACCGACGGACTGTTTTCCACGCCGGAGGCGTCGGTCAGCTGCGTGAACTCCGCCCAGGTGCCCTGCGGTACGTGCGACGTCCGGCCGGCCCACCACGCGCCAAACAACGCCGCGGCCACCACAACAGCCGCAACGGCTCTGGTGATCAGGCGGCGCGAGGTGGGTGCGGGCGCTGACGCGGTCGCGCCGGGGACCGCCATCGACGTGCCGCTGTCGGCCGCGCCAGCGAGTGTCTTCGCAATCTCCACACGCGCCTCGCCGATGTCGCGCAGCCGGCCGCGCGCGTCACGATCGAGGCAGCGCTCCAACAGGCGACGGATGCGCGGCGGCGTGGCAGGCGGCAGCGCCGTCCAATCAATGTCCTGACGCAGTACAGCGGCGAGCACGTCGGATATTTCGCCGCCTTCGAAGACACGGCGGCCCGTCAGCATTTCGTACAGCACGATGCCAAAGGCCCAGATGTCGGCGCGCCGGTCGACGTTTTTGCCGCGGGCCTGCTCGGGCGACATGTAGGCGGCCGTGCCGATGACCATCCCCATCTGCGTGGCGTGGGCTGTGAGTGTGGGCGAATTGGCCGCGTTCGTGCCGGACGCGCCGGCGGGATCGACGGCCTTCGCCAATCCGAAGTCCAGCACCTTGACGGCGCCGTCCTGGCGCACCTTGATGTTCGCCGGCTTGAGGTCGCGGTGAATGATGCCCAGGTCGTGCGCGGCCTCCAGCGCCTCGGCAATCTGCCTCGCCATCTGCAACGCATCGTCGAGGGGCACGGGGCCGCGGGCGATGATCTCGGACAGGTCCTGCCCGTCCACCAGCTCCATGACGAGCGCGCGTACGCCGTCCGACTCCTCGACGCCGTAGATCTGCGCGATGTTCGGGTGATTGAGCGACGCCAGGGTCTGCGCTTCGCGCGTGAATCGCGCCAGTCGCTCCGCATCATGGGCGAACAGCTCTGGCAGCACCTTGATCGCGG
Organism: Acidobacteriota bacterium; assembly: GCA_016716905.1. NCBI lineage: Bacteria > Pseudomonadati > Acidobacteriota > Acidobacteriota bacterium. The sequence continues at coordinate 629,723 of JADJUS010000022.1, forward strand.
CTTCGCGATTCAGTTTGGTATCGCGGGCGCGATAGACCTCACCCATTCCGCCTGCGCCAAGTTTGGCCACGATCTGATACGGCCCAAGTTGCCGGCCGATCATTAGCGTGGCCTCTGGTTGGCTTCGGCGAGACCTCGCCATAGCTGCGACCGCAGGGAGCGTTCAGCGGCGGCGGGGCCGCCTGCGCCGAGTGGAGCGATAATTTCGTACGCGCCCAACCGGGCTCCGGGATTAAGTGACATGCAACCGCCCGCGCATCATATCGCGGACGCGCGATGAAGATCCTCGGCCTTGAGGAACAGGCCGAGCTACGGACCGCCACGCCTACCTGCGGAGCGTCACCTGGATGGGGATGTGGAGCCAGCCGCGAGTGCCTGTGGCGGCGCTTGTGACGAGCACTCGAATCGTCGAGCGGCCGCGAGGAATTTCCAGGCGTATGTCTATGGGCACGCCGCCTGGAGGAACCGGAGTTGTTGCCGGCACCTGGGCCGTCTCCTCACCTGATGCCCTGACCTCTGCGTCGGCGTCGATGGCAATCCATCGGACAGTGAGCTGGTCGCCCTTCTGGGCCAGCACCGGAGGGTCATCGTAGCGAACCCGCAACGCCAGCTTCACATTCCCCGGAGCGCCGGCCGCGAGTTCGACCACCGCATCACCCACCAACTTCAAGTCGCCGCCCGGCATGCCCTGACTCAACGCGTCGTCTTCCGAAAACGGCCCGGTCGCTTTCGAGACCGGCTCGGCCACGTATCCCTGCCGCGAGCGCACTCGAGCGCCGGGGATCCGTACGCGAATATCCAGCTCGTGGAACTTGCCATCCGGGTTGTACGGTTCGGGGCGGATGCCGAGCACGTAGTAATCGTTGTTGTCGGACAGCAGCGTTCGCGCGGCGTTCCGGCCATCCCAGCTGTCGGTGAAAGCCCGTCCGCCTGTGTTCTCAGCGAGGGTCTTCATGCCTTGCTTGTCGAAGAACACCGCCTGATTGACGGCCTTCCGTCGCTCGGGCGTCTGCTGCTCCATGGGCCCCTCGAGCGCCAGTTCAGGCGCCATCAGCCCGCGGGGATCCATCGTGTAGACGGGAATGTTCATCTGCGCCGCTCGCCTGAGCTCCCCGAGCATCGTCGTGAACTCGAGATCCAGCGTGGGGTCATTCGGAATCGTCAACTCGGAATCCAGCGCGCGGCCTTTTGGATTCGCGTGGAGGAACGGCGGCTTCTCACTGACGTACACGATCACGCGTCGGGTGTGCCGACTGCCGTGCATGGATCGGATGACGTTCCGGAACCATAGCTCTGCCCGGCCTGCAGAAAAGCCAGCGGCCGCTTCAGTGACCCGGTTGAACGACCGGGCGATCAGCGCGGGGTCGGACGTGAAGTCCACGCCAAGATCCGAACGGGTCTGGTAACTCACGGCCACGAGATCTTCCGGCGACAGGGTATTCAGGAACTCCGTCAGCACACGCTTGGTCTGCACGATGTACGCCCCGGAGATGGAGCCGATCATGAAGACAAACGTCCGTCCTCCCGCGGTGGCGCCGAAGTTCGAGAACTCCCGTGGCTGCGGGGCTGGAGGGTTGTCCAACGAAAAATTGCGGCGCTCTGACCGAACCAGGACGTGCTCGAACTCGCTGACCTGCTGTTGCACGCCCTGCGCTTTCACAATGAAGTCTGCCGGCGTCAGTCCGTGAATGCGCCGATCGTTCTTGTCGGTGACGATCACGTCGGCACGAACGAGAATCGACGACGTTCGGAAGACTGGCTGCTGGGACGGGGCCTGGGCCCATGCCACCAACGACGCCAGGAACAGGCATAGGCTGGACCGCATTGTCATCGCTCCCTGAAGGTCAAGTCTAAGCCCCAGACCCCTACTTCGCGGCACGCACGATCAGCGTCACTTCGTTCTGTACGCCAGGCCTCACTTCGTGGACGGCCACGCTGGTTTCATAGCCGCGGACCCGGCACGTGACGCGATAGGTCCCAATGCGCACGCCCTCAAAATCGAATCGACCACGTGCATCCGCCACGGCTCCAAACGCCGTCAGGCCGGATCGCGGGTCCACCGGCTGAAAAAGGACCGACGCGTCGGGAATGGACGCGCCGAACACGTCAAACACCCGCCCGCGCACCTGGCCCTGCGGCGGTCCCGGCTTCGTTCGGCCGGCCAGGGACGCCGCCGTTGGATCGATCGCGACCTGCCACGTCAGCGCTGACGGATCCTGTCCGGCGCGCTTGAGCACCTGTTCGCCGTAACCGAACACATCAAGGACTACGTGGTCCGCGGTTGCCAGCGAGAAGCAGGGATCTGGCCGCCCCGTCGGCAGCACCTCGTAGCTCCGCGCACGGCCACCGTCACGTGCGACGGTCAGGTACGCCGTTGGCAGCTGATCGCCGCTCCGGGTCCTGAACTCGCCCGTCGCAGGGAAGGACTTCACACACTCGACAATCGGAGCGGCCATCATCACAAGTGCGACATCTGCGGTGCGGGCCACCGGGACCTCGACGTTCGAGATGGTCAGGTGGAAACCGAACAGATGAGTTGCAACCCGGTACGGCCCGGGTGGAATGCCGTCGAACCGGAAGCGGCCGGACTCATCGGACAACACCTCCAGTTCCACCTGTCCCGCAACCGGCTTCGACGAGCGCACCGTCACGAACGCGCCCGGAATCGGCGCGCCGCTCTCATCGACCGTCCTGCCAGCGATCTGTCCTGGTGTGGCCTGCGCCCCCGCACCAGCGGGCACCAGCAACAGGGCGAGCGCGATTGCGTGACTCAGGGCCATCCGCCAACTTTACTGCGTTGTTTGTTATCCTGCTGCCACCGTTTTCCAGGATGTGCCTATGCGACTGACTTTCGACTACTCCATCGTCAGTGCTCTGGAGACTGCGCGAGCGCAGCAGGACCCCGCCGTGCCCGATGTCGCGTTCCTCAAGAACGATTTCGCCGGGTCGCTGCAGTCGTTCTTCGCCACGATCGAGCGGGCGGTCGGAGCCAACCCGGTGCCGATGGTGCGACTGAAGGAGCTGTCGGCCAAGGCTCAGCTTGGCACCCTGACCGAGGCCGAGACGCAGGAGCTTCAGGGCATCAAGGTGCAAGCACTGCGCCAGGGCCGGGCCGTGGCCACGGTGATCGGGTTCTTCCTGAAGTTCAGAGCGTTCGACATGCTCGCAGAGGTGCGCAAGGCCGGCAAGCTCTTCCAGCCGGTGTTCGGGCCGGTACTCGTGGTGGAAGGCAACGCGGTGCGCGACGTGTTTCGGCGCGACCAGGAGTTTACGGTCGATCCGTACGGCGTCGAGATGAAGAAGGTGATGTCGCCGGCGTACAACGGCGGCTTCGATACGTTCATCCTGAGCACGGACAACGACCCGGTGTACGAACCAGACAAGCGCCTGCTCACAGCAGTGTGCACACGCGAAGATGCGCAGCTCATCACCACGTTGGTGCACGAAGAGTGCATGCGGCGCGTCGAGGCGGCGGTTGCGGCCGCGCGGTCGGCCGGCGGGAGGCCGACGATTGATGTGGTGCAGGCGCTGGCGCGTTTCGTGCCGGTGACACTCGGGCATCGGTACCTCGGCGTGCCCGTCGCGGCACAGCCCGGTGTGTTTGAGCTGACACCGGAGATGTTGAAGTACTACGGCACAGCTATCGAGGGCCAGGCCGAGACCGCACTGAGCAAGACGGACGGCGTCATCCCGGATGAGGCGGTGATGTACGGCTGGATCAAAGCGGCCTTCCAGCACTTCTTCAACAACGTCCAGAAGGACCCCGTGGTGCAGGCTCAGGGCCTGCGGGCGTGCCGGCAACTGCTTGCCTACTTGTTGCGGGAAGTGGGCATCCAGCGTAAGCGGATCATCGATGGGCTCCCGGTGGAGGACACGATGCTCACGCGCCTTGTCCGATTCCAACTCGGGAAATCCACGCCGACGGCAAAGCGCCCGTTTGATCTCGATCCCCGCCTGGTCAGCGACTTGCGCATCGCCGAGAACGTCATGGGCACCATCGTCGGTGCCGTGGCAGGACAGGAGGAATCCACCTGCCGCGTGGTTGATGCACTGCTTCGACTGAAAGAAGGCGAATACCCTCCGCCGGCGACGCCTGGTGCACGTGCCGGCACGTTTGCGGAGGCCGCGCAGATGGCGCGCAACATCGTGGATGGCACGGACGTGAAAGAGAGCCGTGCAACACTCCACCAATATTGCCTGGAGGCGTTGCGCCTTCGTCCGCAAGGTGAAGTCCTGCTGCGCCGATGCGCGACGGATGGTGCCCGCATTGCGGAGGGCCGTCCAATGTCGGCCGGCACGCTGATATTTGCTTCGCACGGGTCGGCAATGAAAGACGTGCCCGACCCGGACAGCTTTGTCCTTGACCGTCCGCGCGAACACTATCTGCAGTACGGCTGGAGCCGGCATGCCTGCCTGGGTCAACATGTGTCGCCGGTCATCATCGTTGAGTCGCTGATTGCGCTGCTGAGCCTGCAGGACCTGACGCGCCCGGAGCCTCGCGCCGGAGAAACGGCATTTCCCTTCGAGCGGCGTTTCGGCCATCTGCAGTTCGACGACCAGAACCTCTACGCCACCACGTTCACGCTGGCTTTTTCGTAAGGCTTCATATGCCCAACTCCAGACGCCGCACCCACATCGCCATCGCCGCTTCGCTGGTCATCCTGCTGCTCGCCGGCGCCTGCTCGGGTGACGATACGCCGCAGCCGGGGACGTACGCCCGGGGGACGACCGCAGACTTCGTGACGCCGCTCGCGGACGACTCGAGCGCCGATCTGGTGTCGTGGGTGGATGGACAACCAGTCACGGACTGGACCGCCGAAGTGGCCAAGCGTGACAAAGCCATCAATGGCTATTTGAATGACGACGACCCAGGGCGCGCGGCGAAGTACGGCTTCCGGGCCGGCCAGACCCCGCGACTGGCGTGGGACTGGTTCCGCCAGAACCCCGTGGGCTTCAACGGCGTGCCGTACGTGCTGTTCAAAACCATCCTCGACCTGAGTCCCGATCACGAAAACCCGACGCTGCGTACGCTGGCGAGGATCTGGAAGCGTCAGGCGCCGCTGCCTCAGGGCACCGGCGCAGCCGCCACCACATGGACGCTCGACCACCTCGGTGTGATTCCGAGTCCAGACGACTACGAGAACGGTGTGGCACGACCCGCGGCCAGTCGCCAGTCGCGGCTGCCGTACGGCTTCGCCTTCGAAAACCCTCGCACGTTCGAACCGTTGTCAGCCGCTGAAACGGCCGTCTACGACACGCGACTGCTGGCGCGCCGGGTCTTCAAGAACACGGCACTGCTCATCGCCAAGCTCAGCACGTCGGACCATGAGGACAACTGGGAGAAGGACCGGCCCGACTTCGGCAGCCCGGGCAAACTCGATCGCGTGTTTTTCTCGTGCGCGGCATGTCACGTGGGCCGTGTCGCGGTGGGCGGCAAGATGAAGTTCCTGCCGGGCATGCCCAACACCGAGCTTGAGGGCCAGTACTACTCGAAGCTCATCATGCTGACGGCCGCGGCGATGACCGAGTCGGGGTTCGACCCCACCACCCGGACGCCGGTGAATCCGACGGCCATCAAGCCCAATGCGTCGGCGGTCAAAGCGCTCTACACCGAGATGCTGGACAAAGCGCGTAAGCAGCCTGAGACCCTGTACGGATCGTCGCCGGCCGATATCGCGCGTGGAAAGATCCAGGCATTGGCCGTGGCCAGCGAGTTCCCGAGCGTGTTGAAGGACCTGATCGCGGCGGGCGTCAAAACGCACTTCATCTATCAGGTGGTGGCCAAAAACAACGGCTACAAAAACGCGCTGCCCGATGTGCTTGAGGATCGGCCGGGACAGATGGACGCGTTCGGCATTGCCTCGGGGCTTGTGGCCATCCACACGCGGCGTCCCGACAACAGCTTCATGGAATTTGTGCGCCGCGACAACCCGAAGAGCCCGATCTTTACCGGCTTCTCAAAGGCGAATGGCCAGCCGACGGATGTTGCCGGCATGACCGAGGCCACGACGGACGCCAAGGTGGCTGGAGAACGAATCCTGAAGAACCTCGCAGCCTGGGCCCCACCCGTGCCTGCGCCCATCGACATCAAGAGCATCACCTGGGCGAGCGAACGCGCGCACGCAAACTGGGACGGCAATCAGGGCGCCTCGTCGCGCACGCTGGCGTCGGGTGCGTCGGCCACCGGCGATCCGCGCATGGTGAACGTGCGTATTCACGAACCGCTGAATCCCTTCATCAACAACCTGCCGCCACCGCCCTATCCGTTCGCTGTTGATGTGAAGCGCGCCAAAGAGGGCAAGGCGATTTTCCAATCGGAGTGCGCCGGCTGCCACAAGCCGCGCAACGCGCAGATCTACCCGGTCTCGTCGCTGGGAACGGATGTGAACCGCACGCTCGTCAACACGAGCGTGTCGCGCTATGGCCTGTCGGCACTCGTCATGGAAGCGTGTGTGATCTACGGCGCCAACAACGCCGGTCAGCCGGGCGCGGACTGGTGCGTCCCGAAGGGCGACTGGCAGGCGCGCCAGGAGGAGTACTTCCGCGACACGCCGAGGCGCGTGGCCGAGGGCAGCCACGGCTACAAGGCCGACCTGCTGGACGGCATCTGGGCGCAGGCGCCCTACCTGCACAACGGATCGGTGCCCACCCTGGGCCAGGTGATTTGCCCGACCACGAGACCCGCGCGGTTCGTGCGCGGCAACGTCAACTATGACGAGGCGCTCGTGGGCTTCGAGTGGGCCGCCAAACCGGGCGCGCGCTACAGCCCCAACGACTCGTTGCTCGTCAAGGAATACGACACGACCGTAACCGGCAAATCCAATGCGGGCCACACCTTCGGTGCCGACCTGTGCCCCGACACCACCGGCCTGGACCCGGTCACCAATCGGCAGGAAATTGCCACGCGCCTGCTGGGTTCAAAGGTCGGCGCACTGCTGGAATACCTCAAGACGAGATAAGAAACGACCTCTGAGGTAATTACCGTTTTGTTACCCGCGGTAATTACCTCAGAGGTCGTTTCTCATTGTCGCGCGCGCAGCAACCTGACGATTTCCGCGTGCGTCGGAAACTTGTCGCCGCACGCCTTCTTCGAATAGATCAACTCCCCATCGGCGCGGACCTCAAAGATGCCCCGGTCGCCTTTGACGAGTTCCGCCGCGATGCCCATCTCCTTCTGTAACGCAGCCTCCAAACTGGAGGCCTCAGGAAGGTAGTTTCAACGGACGCAGTATTCGATACTGATCTTCATGGTGCACAAAGTGTAGCCGGCCTGGCCGGGGGGGGGGGGGGGGGTCTTTAGACCCGGCATGTCCGCTCATCGTAGGATGAGGTCGTGCGGACCACAGATACTGACGCGGGAACGTTTGGCTGGCAGTTACTGAAAAAAGGCGGTACGCCTGGTGCGGTGACCACGGACTGGGCGAAACGGGCGGAGTTCGATTCGCACAACCGGATCAGGTGCCCGAAGTGCGAATGGGTGCCGGAGTCGTCGAGCCGATGGACCTGCTGGAGCGGCGGCGGACCCGAGCCGCCGTTTACGTCATGCGGCACGTCGTGGAACACGTTCACCACACGCGGCAGGTGTCCGGGCTGCGCTCACCAGTGGAAGTGGACATCATGCTTGCAGTGCCACGGGTGGTCGCTGCACGAAGACTGGTACGAATTCGAGCAAAACGACCTCTGAGGTAATTACCGCCGATCCGGGACCGGTAATTACCTCAGAGGTCGTTTTGGCATCAGAGGCCGCTTTGTCATTCCTGCCAGCTGCCGTACATCGAGTTGGGCATGATGAAGTAGCGCACACCGAACTGGGCGTAGGCGGTCTCACCCTGGGCACGGAGCGCCTGGCTTCCTGCGGGGAAGTCATGGATGTTGTCGCCGACAAACGCGATGACTTCAATTGGTGTGCGGCTGGCGTCTGTCTGCCCGGCGGCAACGGCCTCGAATCTCGGGTTCTTGTCTGAACCGGACCCCGCGCCCTCGGGGCGGCACAACACGGCGTCGAACGGCAGCCCACGTTTGCGCAAGACGGCAGCAGTGTCGGGGCACTCAATCGCCAGCCGGTTGGTCACAATCGCGATGCGCCCGCCCAGGGCCCGCACACGTGCAAGGAACGCCGCGGCGCCTGGCACCGGCGTGGACGCCTGCGTCCGCACCCATGCGGTGAACCGCTCAGCCGTATGCGTGGCGCGCTCACGCGCGAGCCCCATCTGATACGGGAAGTTATTGATGACGGTGTCATCGGCATCCAGGACCACGGCCCACGCGCCGGCGGTGCGCGTCCGCGCCATGGCTTCCACATGTGCCGTCGCAATCCGGTACGTCTGGACCGTCAGCGCCGGATACTCAGCCGACGTCGTCATCCACTGGATGCTGGTGGGCAACGGGGCGTCGCCGGGCGGCGGCGGTGTGGGAGTGGCCACCTGCTGCGTTTGTGCAGCGCAGCCGGCCATCGAGAGCAGGAGCACGAACCCGACCGACCTGTAGAGTGTCATCCCGGCATTCTGACACCGCTTGAGGGAGAGAGACCTCTGAGGTTCTTACCTCAGAGGTCCTTCATTGCCTCAAACGTCCTGACCCGCTTACTTCGCCGGTGGCGGCGGGGGCAGCGGCACCGAGGCGTGGTCCATGACGAAGACCCACTTGCCGTCGCGCATCGCCTTTACATCCGAAAAGCGACCTTCCATAACCTGATGGCCCCCAGGGGTCGGGATGGTCATCTTCCAGGTGCCCGATCCGATGACCACATCGCCGTGGACATCGTTGTGTTTGGTCAGGTATTCGAGCGTCGCGCCAGGCATCGCCTTGAACATTTCGCCCGCGCCCGCCTTGGCCGAGGCCCATCCACGTACGCCCATGCCGTCGGGGCCAATGGACACCAGATCCGGACTGTTCCAGTACGTGTCAGCCAGCGCTTCCGCGTCGCCCTTGTTGAAGGCGGCAAGGAACCGGGCGTCGAGCGCGTCGGCGCCTGCCATCATTTCGGCCGGCGTCGGCCCAGCCGGCACCGCGGGCGCCGCCGGCGCGCACGCACTTGCCGCCACCACGATCGTCACAACCATTGCCAACAGTGTTCGTCGCACGGAGACCTCCTTGGGGAAGGCTCATCATACGCCCGCTGGCTCAGGAGTCTTTGAGGGCGAGCAATGGGCTTGCCTGCCCGGCCCGGCGCGCAGGGAACCACGCGGCTAAGCCGGCTGTCACCACGAGGAGGAGCGCCGCGGCGGTCCACACAGCGGGATCAAATGGGCTCATGTCGAACAGGAACTGGCGCGTGACGCGCGCCACGATCCAGCTGAGTAACCCGCCGCCGATCACGCCAATGGTGACGGCCACGCCGACGCCTCGCATCGCCAGGGTGACCAGTCCGCGAGGCGATGCACCAAGCGCCGCGCGAATCGCCATCTCGCGCCGCCGGTCTTCCACCATCTGCGCGATGGTCGCGTGAATGCCGAGCACGGCCAAGCCAAGCGTGACGAGCGCGAGCACGATGAGCACCGCCGATTGCGTGCGTGCCGTGGCCGTCTGCGCCCGAAGGCGATCGGTCAGGAGCGATGCGTGCACGTGCATAGTGGGGTCGGCTTTCCGCACCGCGTCTTCGATGGCGCGCTCAGACTCGCCGCCTGGTCGGGCTTCACGGCTCACGACGTGGAACATGCCCGGTGTGAGCCGTCTTGTCACGAGCAGCGGATACAGCACTGGCGTCATCGGCTTCGTGACGCCTTCTTCACGCACGTTCGCCACGACGCCGACGATCCGGTGCAGGACGCCGAAGTCGAACTCGCGTCCCACAGCCGCAGCGACGCCACCGAAGTATGTGCTCGCGAACTGCTCGTTCACCACTGCGACGGCCGGACCAGTGGCATCGGACGGGAGGAAGTCGCGGCCGGCGAGCACCGGAGTGCGCATGGCAGCGAAGAATCCGTCCGAGACGTGCTTCGTGGCAACGAATGCCGGTTCGCGATCCAGGAATCTCACCTGCATTCTTGATGCAACGGCCGCAAGTGGCGGGTCAAACGCGAGTGCCACTTCGCGTCGGCCAGGCGCCGCCAGTACTTCTCGCCGTATGTCGTTCATGACCTGCTGGTATCGCGGTCCGTCCAGGAAGAGTTTCTCCGTTGGCGTGACCCGCGCGATCACCACGCCGGTTGGGTCGAAGCCGAGCGGTTGCGAGAGCATGCGCCACAGCGTGGTGGACACCAGCCCCGCAGCCGCGAGCAGCGCCAGCACCAGCGCTGTCTGCACGGCAATCACCGCGCGCCGGACGAGCAGCGTGCGGCGAGGCGGCGTGAACGCCAGGCCGCTGGTGTGCAGCGCGCTGACCAAATCGCGCCGCCGACGCAACCAGCTCGGCATCAGGCCAAGGATCACGCAGAGGCCGGACGTGACTGCGGCCGCGATCAACCAGCCGCGCCAGTCCACATGAAGGCCCTCAATCCGTGGAATGTCCTGGGGAGCCATCCAGGCAAACGCGCGAGTCAGAACGATGGCCAGCACCCCGGCCAGCACCCATGAGGCTCCCGCAATCGCCGCCATCTCGGCCAACGACTGCCCCATGAGCCGCCTTGGGCTTGCCCCAAGCGCTGCGCGCACAGCGAATTCCCGGCTCCTCCGGCTGGCCATCACCGACATCAGACCGGCCGCATTGGCCAGCGTGACCAGCATCACAAACCCGGCCGCCGCCGTCAGCAACCACAGGAGCGGCCGCGTGCGACCGAACCAGACTTCCTGCAAGGGCACGATATCGGCGCGGCGCACACGGTTGAACAGAGGATGCTCATGGTCGATGTGCTGGAGGATTGGGGTCAGGACCTCCTCGACCTGTGCCTCGGTCACGCCCTCGTGCGGTCGGCCAATCAGCACGCGGTCGTAGATTCGTCGCGATTCCCCGCCGCCCGGGCGGCGTCCATCAGGCATCGCCACGAACAGATCAGCCGCGCCGGTCGGGCTGTAGCTCTGCGCGATGCCCTGCATCGATACGCCGGACGGGAGGACGCCCACGATTTCGATCGTGCGCAACTCAAACTCCGCGCTCACGGTGACCACCCGGCCGACAATGGATGGATCAGCGCCAAACACGCGGCGCCATAGGGCATCTGTGACCATGGCGCGCGGGACGCTGGCAGTCGCATCGGCGTCGGCCGGCTCAAAGCTGCGGCCCAGCGCGGGCCGAACGCCGAGCACGTCAAACAAGTTCGTGGTGGCGTAGACCGTGGCCACGGGCGTCAGCGAATCGCCGCTCTTCAGATACCACGCCCTCGTCACCTCGACGCCGGCGATATCCATGATGCTCTTCATGGCCGCCTGCAGGTCTACGTACTCATCGGCCGAGGTATTACCCATGCGATCGTCGCGGTTGGGCGCCGTCCAGCCTACTGATACCAGACGGTCGGGATCCGCAAACGGCAGCCGCTCAATCCACAAGCCGTACGCGATTGACCAGGTCGCAGTGGACACCGCCACCGCCACAGCCAGCACAGTCACCATCCACGCGGCCTGCAGCCGATGACGGATCCAGAATCCCAAGGCCTGTCGCATCGGTTGTCCTCCCCGCGATATTTGACACCGCAATCGTGTAGCCGGACCTGAAGGTCCGGCCTCCTTCCGGATGGAGGCCGGGTCTTCAGACCCGGCTACACCAATGTTTAAACCACCTTCTTCTTGGGAACCGAACTGCCCATCACGGGCGACGTGGGTACCTAAGTACCCGCGATTCGCCATGGTTTAACCGCGCAAATGCCGGCAAAACGGCTTTGCCGCATGTCCGGAACTGGCACACAGGTTGCTGTTGTCGCCGGCGGGAGGCTTCAATATGCGCCAGCACCGGCAAATCCACTTGTGGATCTCAGAGAGCGACTATCTGCTGCTGCACGAACAGGCGGCCGAGGAGCAAGACTCGGTCTCGGCCATCCTTCGCCGGTTGATCAGAAACGAGCGGCACCGGCTACGAGACGAGGGTCAACGCGGTCCGAGCCAGGCTTCCGTCGTGGACACGGGCGAATTCACGTCCCAGATGGCGGCCCGTTCGGGATGATACCGGGAGCCGATGGGAATTGAATACAGATCCTCGGACGCGTAAGACGCCTCGCGTTCCCCGGTGCGACCCAGGAGTTGGCGGAACGCATCCAACGCGATTGACGGCTGCCGCTCGTGTCCGTAGATCCGCCCGGCAAACATGTCGGTCATGTGCTCGGTGTACTTGGAGTGCACGGACCACCCGAATGCCAGCGGATGCTCCCAGAACGCATCGAGCACGTCCTCAAGGATGTCGATGCCCTTCTCGCAGAACAGCTGATGCTCGCCGAACGGATTCTCCGCGTCGCGATTGGCGCCATTCAGGTACGCCCGGATCGCGGGTGCCGCAAACTGCGCCTCACGAAGCGCCACCGTCAATCCGAACGAAAAAATGGGGTCGATGAACCGGTGAGAATCCCCAACACACATGAACCCTTTGCCGCAGAACTTCTTCACCTGGTACGAGTAGTTCGGGATGACGTGAATGTCTTCCACCAGAGGGCACCCGTCGGTGCGGCGCTTCAGCTCAGGATGCAACTCCTGTAGCTCGCGCAGGTAGAAATCGCGCAGTGATTCGTTCTTCTCCAGAAAGTAGGCCGACGGAATGACCACGCCGACGCTCACCACATCGGCATCCAGGGGAATGAACCACGACCAGTGGTACTTCTTCTGGTAGAAGATCAGCGTGTTGTCGCGGTGATTTTCGCGGTTCTCGTTTTTGTCGAGGCTCTCGTCACGGCGCGCGCCGGACACCTGCGAAAAGATCGCGATCTGCTTGTCGTAGGCGCCCAGGTACTTGGGGCCGGTCACGCCGCCCAGATTGGCCAGCCACGTGGCCTGCCCCGAGCAATCGAGCAGCACCTCTGATCGAATCTCCTGCACCCCGCCATCGTCCATCCGCACGTCGGCGCCGACAACCACCCCGTCACGCACGATCGGGGTGACGGCTTTGCCTCTCAGCACGGTGGCGCCCCGCGTCACCGCCTGATCGAGCGCCATCTTGTCGAAATCACTACGGCGCACCTGCCATGTGTCCCAGTTGAAGAGCTTCCACTCCTCGTCGCGCCCGGTCACCGGCACAAACCAGCTGCCGCGCGGACTCTGGCCAAAGACCTTCACGCCTTGTTTGGTGGGATAGCCGCGGCGATACATCTCGGCCTCGAGTCCGAGGTCGCGGATGGCCTTGCCGCACGCGCCCGTCATCGATTCGCCGATGTGGTAACGCGGAAACGACTCGGCTTCCACGATCACAGGCGTAATTCCCTCGGCCAGCAGGTTCATGGCACTGGCTGACCCGGCGGGGCCGCCTCCAACAATCAGTACGTCTGTCTTCATTGATCCTTCTCTACTTTTTCTCTTCCACAACGAGCGCATCCGCGCGCCTCGACAATTCACCAAAAAGCCTGCCCGCGATGATGCGATGTCCCTCGGCGTTCGGATGGCGATCCGAGGGGCTTAGCACCAAGGTGGAATGATCGTATCCGTCGAACACGTCCTGCATGTCGATGACGGTCATACCTGCCTGATGAGCAAGCGACAACAGCAATGGCCGTTCCGGGTCGTCGGTGGCATCAAACGGCATGGGAATGAGCGCGAACAGGGGCTTGGCACCGATGCGATGCACTTCGGCCACGATCTTGCCGAGAGCCCACTGCAGGATGTCGCGCCGGCGGGGCAACAATCGCTGCAGCACCTCCTGTTCCGACATGGTGGCCTCGATGCCGGCCTCGCGCGCCCACTGGTCCACCGGCGCAGGCAGCGGCCGGCCCTTCGCCAGTCGTCCGGCGAAGTACATGTCGATGGGGCCATGCCAGTTGGTATGCCCGACCACCAGGACGACCTGCGGCTGGAACTGACCGACCCTCCCGCTCTCCAGCATGCTGACTTGTTCGACCAGTGACGAATTGCCCATGGCCAGGTTGAGGAACTCGTAGTCAAGACCGGTCTGGGGCTTCCACTCGCGATTGAGGCGGTCTTCAAGCACCTGCTCAAACGGCTCGCCGTTGTTCACGCCCGACCCGAGCACAAATGACGGCCCGAGCACGGCCACCCGTACGGTGTTGGGCCGCGGCGTCTTTTTGTAGTCCTGGTCGCGAAAGCCCCAGCGATTCGTGCTGAACAATCCACCCCTGAATACGGTGCTTGCCGACGGCCGATAGACGCGATTGCCGAAGTGATCTTCGATAGCGCCCGGCTCTCCAGTGCCGACATGGACAGGCTCCTTGCTCCCCTGCGCCCGCGCGTACACTTCCCACAGTTCACCGTTGAACTGATTCACGCCGACAATCTCCTCGTAGTAGCCACGCTGCAAACGCTCGGCATCGTAGTTGTTGAGTTCCACGATGCGCGCGTGACGCGCCGCCTCCTGAGCCGGAGCAGGCACATAACCCGACAGCGCGGGCTCACCCGCCAACCAGAACAATGTCAACGGCAGCGCCCCGACAATCAGGGGATGCTGCCAGCGTGCGCGAACGGCAAGCGCCGACGGTGCGCCGAGCGAATAACGCCGGGTCACATACGCCGCCACGGTCACGACCGTCAGCGTGCCCAACACCGCCGCCACGTCGCTGGGCCGAATGGTGGCAGCCCGCACCATCACGCGGAAGTCCTCGAACGTGGGGCTGGTCCATACACCCCACAACACAGCCATGACGGTGAACATCCCGGCCGTCTGCATGGCGTCGCGCCACGCATGCGCCGACGCAGGTGCCTGCGCCGTCAACTGCCGCGCACGGCCACGCCGCTGTTCCCGGAGCGTATTGGCCACCAGCAGCAGGCCAATCACGACCCAGAACGCGATGTCGGTCGTGCTGAACAGCCAGGTGCCCAGCAACCAGAACCACTGGTACGAATGCAGCAGCCACGTGGTGATGACCACGCAGACGGTGGCCGCCACAAGCGCGGTGGTCTCGCTGCGCCGCTTCAGGCTGAAGACCACCGGCAGATAGACCATCTTCTGCATGAAGTCCTTCCAGTAGATGTTGATGCGCCGCCACAGGTCCGAGAAACTCGACGCGAGGTAAAAGAACCGATGCGTCTCAGGCAACCTGAACCCGAACAGGTGCAATAGGCCGACGATGACGTGAAACTGTCCGGACACGCGGAGGTAGAGCCCGTAGTTGCCCACCAGATACTGGACGATCCCGGCCGTGGACGTCACCTCCCCAGGCGACAACGTCACGTATTGATACAGGAGGCGATACAACACCAGGTGGATGAGGCCGCGGAAGATCCAATGGATACCCTCCGCATAGATGTCCATCGCCGGCCGGTCGAAATACGTTCTGCGGAATGTCTGAAAATCAATAACGGGAAACAGCAGGAAGACGGTGTTGGGCAGCAGAAAGAAATACGAGAGGACGATCCCCGGGCTCGCCGGCCCGCGGTGTTTGAGGTCGTAGAGATACAGCACCAGCCGGAACATGAACATGGACCCGAGGACGGGCCAGATCGCGCCAGGCCATGGCGCCGGCAGCCAGGTGGCGCGCATCGCGACGAGTACGCCTGTCGCGAATAACAGCAGCATCACGCGGTATTTGAACGCGACCGGCACATGGCAGATGGCAATCAGGCCCAGGCCCACGCCGACGAGCCACGCGCCTGGCGCGACACCGAAGATCAGCACGATGCCGGCGAACGAAAGTGCCGCAAAAAACGGCGGCTGGTATCGCCGTGGCAGCCAGTGGTGCACCAGGAAGCCGCCGAGGGCCAGCGGCAGCACCACGTTGTACAACGCCGGATTTTCGATGTGAAACGCCCGTGCCAGCAGCAGGATTCCGGTCAGTTGCGCGACGATCCAGACAAATCGCGCCACATCTGGCCAGACGATCGTGGCGGAGGTCATACCAACGGCTGTTTGCTGCGGACCAGTGCCGCAATCTGATCAAGGGTGCCCAGGTTGTCCTCGTTGATGTCGTAGGCCTGCAGTTCAATCTTGAAGTGCTCTTCGAGGTACGCCGCCAGGCGCACCGTGGCGAGCGAATCGAGAATGCCGCCGGCAATCAAGGGGGTCTCCGGAGTCAGATCATCGGGATTCGCGTCACGAAGAAACTGGTCCAGGATGTAGGCCTTGACGGTCGCTTGAATCGTATCCACCCTGCAATGCTCTCCCTATAGTCCCAGCCAGCCGGCGATGATGTTGCGCTGCACTTCCGACGTGCCAGAGTATAACTTGGCGCCGAATGCATCGCGCACTGCCCGCTCCACTTCGTACTCGGCGGTGTATCCGTATCCGCCGAATATCTGCATGACGTCGGTGGCCGTGGCCACCAGTGCTTCGCTGACAAACAACTTGGCGACAGCCGCATCAAGCGAGACGCCGCGCGTCTTGTCGAGCCTGGACGCCGCCCGATACGTCAGGAGCCGAGCCGCCTCAAGGCGCACCTTCATGTCGGCGATCTTGTGCGACACGGCCTGGTACTTCCCGATGGCCTTCCCCCCGGCCTCGCGGGTGCGCGCGTAGTCGATCGCGCGTTCCATGAGGCGTTCCATCTGCCCCACGTGAGCGGCAAACAGGCAGATGCGCTCCCAGTCCATCGAGTGCGTGAACACACCCGCCCCGGCGCCCACGCCGCCGAGCACACTCGCATCCGGCACCCACACATCCTCAAACACCAGTTCGCCGAACGGCGATGTGCGCAAGCCCATCTTCTCGATCTTCCGCCCGGCCGAGACACCAGGCGTCGAGCGCTCGAGGAGGAAGGCCGTGATGCCGCCATGAAACCGCTTGACCGGATCCGTCAGCGCGAACAGCACGATGACCTGCGCTTCGGGGGCGTTTGAGATGAAGGTCTTTGCGCCCGTCACCCGCCATCCCAGGCCGTCCCTGACCGCGCGCGCCCGCATTGCAAACGGGTCCGAACCCGATTCAGGTTCGGTCATCGCATTCACGCCGATCAGCGTGCCGTTCGACAAGCCCGGTAGGTACTGGCGCTTCTGCTCATCCGTACCGAACTTGCAGATGGGGACGACGCAGGCCATGACATGGGCGCAGAGGCTGAAGACCAGGCCGTGGTCGGTGCAGCCGTAGCCGAAGGCCTCAAGAGCAATCGCACACGACAGCGGATCTAGCCCACTGCCGCCGTATTCCTCCGGCACGGGCAATCCGGGCAGGCCCATCCCGCCGCAGGCGTTCCACAATTCGCGCGAGAACACCTGATCGCGGTCGCGCTCGATCACGCCGGCGTTGAGCGTGCCGCGCGAGAACGCCACGATCTCCTTGCGGAGGAGTTCCTGTTCCGACGTCAGTGAAAAGTCCATCAGCCGGCCTGCATCAGTCGCTGGTAATCGATCTTGTCTGTCGAGGTCTTCGGCAAGTGGTCGAGCACACCAAAGGAGTCGGGCATCATGTAACTGGGCAACGCCTTGGCGCAGAATGCCCGGATGGCGATCACCGACACCTTTTGCCCGTCTGCCAGCGCAAGAAACGCCTTGATCCGCACGCCACCCTCATCGTCTTTCACCGCCACGACTGCGGCTTCCTTGACGGCTTCGTGGCGATAGAGCCCAGCCTCGATTTCGCCCAGCTCGATGCGGTACCCGCGGCGTTTGACCATGCGGTCACGCCGGCCGACGAACGTGAAGACTCCTTCGCCTGCGTCAACCACCAGGTCGCCCGTCCGATACCATCGCCGCCCATCGTCATCCATCAGAAACGCTTCGGCGGTCCGCGCCGGGTTGTTGAAGTAGCCCTGCAGCATGCCGGCGCCATGCATCAGCAGTTCGCCCTCGGTGCCCGGCACCACCTCATGGCCGTCGTCGCCCATGACACGCGATTGAAAGTGAAAGCACGTCTTCCCGATGGGATACGGATCGACGCGGTCGTCTTCGACGTGATCGGGAATGGGATGCCACGTGCAGACATTGGTCTCGGTCGGACCGTAGAGGTTGAAGAATCGAGCGCGGGGCAGCAACGACTTCACGGCGCGTAGATGTTTGATCGGGAACACCTCGCCTGCAAAATTGACGATGCGCAACGAGACGTAGTGGTGCTCCGCCAGTTTGCCGAACTCTGCAAGGACCATCAGGATTGTCGGGGTTGAGTACCAGATGGTCAGCCGGCGATCGGCGATGAGCGCGGCCAGGCCGACAGGTTCTTTTCCCTGGTCGGCGTTGATCAACACCACGGTCGCGCCATGTTTCAGCGGCACGTAGAGGTCCGTGATCGACAGGTCGAAGTGAAATGGGGCGTGCGAGCTGAACCGGTCATCGTCGTTCGGCTCGAAGACCTCGGTACACCAGTCCACATGGCTCGTGGCACACAGGTGCGTCAGCATGACGCCCTTTGGAGTACCGGTCGAGCCCGATGTGTAGAGGATGTAGGCGAGGTCATCGCTGTCGAGCGGTTCGTTGGCGCCGCCCGTCGCGGCCTCGACGGCATCGGCGCGATCGAGTGCCGCGCGCAGGCCGTTGCCAGACGGCGCCACCGAAATTTCGATGGTGGCGGGTGGGGTGCCGAGCTTGGCGGCTTCCTCGTGCCACGCTCCAACGAGCCCGCCTTCGAGAACGAGTACCTTCACGGCGCAGTCGCTGGTGATGAAGGCGCTGCGCCAGGCCGGCGCGGATGGATCCACCGGCACGTAGACCGCCCCGGCCTTCATGGCGCCGAGCATGGTGGCGTAGGCGTCAATCGACTTGCGCAGATAGACGCCGACGCGGTCACCCTTCGTCACCCCCATCGCGCGCAGCCGGTCGCGGACGCGATTCGACAGGGCATCGAGTTCGGCGTAGGAGATCGAGCCGTCGGGCGGCTCTTCAACGGCGACGTGATCGGGCCGCCGCGCCGCCGAGGCCGCTAGGTAGTCGACGATCGTGCTCGGACGTGGTAGTTCCATGGGCCGGGCCGAGTGTACCTGAGGACCGGCATGGGAGGTTCAAGCCTCGGCCTTGAGGAACAGGCCGAGCTACGTTCGGCAGGGTCGGGTAGGCGCGGGAAGGGTCGGGCACGCACGGGAAGGGTCGGGTACGCGCGGGAAGGGTCGGGCACGCGCGGGAAGGTATCGAGTCGGTACGTAGCTCGGGCTGTTCCTCAAGCCCGAGGTTAGAATGGCGCCATGCTCCTATCGCTGCTCTTGTCCGTCGCCGTCTCCGTTGTGCCCGCCACGTTGACGTTCACGGCGCCGCCGGCGTGGACACCCAAGGCCGTCACCTCGATGATGCGCGTGGGCGAGTTTGTGCTGCCGAAGGCCGACGGCGACGCCGAAGACGCCTCGCTTGTGGTCTATTTCTTCGGCGGCACAGGGGGCACGGTGCAGGCCAACCTCGACCGGTGGTTCGGCCAAATCGCGCAACCTGACGGCCGCCAGACCAAAGACGTGGCCACCACATCAAGCCGGCTCATCAATGGGCTGTCCGTGACGCTGTTCGACGCGAGGGGCACCTACGTGGCAGAAGTCACACCAGGCTCACCGGAACGTTTCAACAAGCCCGGCTACCGGATGCGCGCCGCCGTCATCCAAACCAAAGGCGGTCCGTACTTCATCAAGCTCGTGGGACCGCTCAACACCATCGCGCGCTGGGATAAGGACTACGAGAGCTTCCTGCAGACGCTCAACTACAAATAGCGTCGGGGCTCTTCGGAGGCCGGGTCTTCAGACCCGGCGGACATGCCGGGTCTGAAGACCCGGCCTCCGAAGACCAATGATGTCCAAGCTACACGAGGCTCCAATCGGAGTGCGGGCGCTTGTTTTCCACAATCCATCCGTAGAGGAGCCCGCGGTACGTCTGCCAGCGCATCTGTTTGCGCGCGTAGAAGGGACCGAGTGCGCGCTGCAGCGCCGGCAGGTGGTAAAACGGCACACCGGGAAAGTAGTGATGCTCGAGGTGCAGGTTTGAGGTGAGGAACGCGAAGTTCCAGAACCAATGGCTGCGCAGCAGGGTGCCCCACTTGGCCGGGTCGTTCGGGTCGATGTCGTAGTGCTGCCCCAGCCGGTTCAGTGTGAACGCGATTGGAAAGATGAAGAACACGGGGAACGCATGCGCACGGAACGCTGCGGCCCCGCCCCACGCCCACCAGATGCCTGCCAGCACACCCACGTGAAAGAGGATTGAGATGCGCCGTTCCCACGCAATGGTCTTCTGCAGCTCGGCCGGATACGTGGACGACTCGAGGCGCGCCGCCCGGAAGTAGATCGGAAAGAGCACGGGCGTGGCGTAAAGCGCTTTGTACCACCGCGCATTCCGCTTTGGTGACAGGTAGTGCCGCTTCGGATCGTCGTCATTCGATCCGAGCTCGGCGTGATGGTCCAGGTGCCATCGGGTGAACTGGCTCGGCGCGATGCCACTCGGCACGGCATAGAGAAAGCCGAGCGCACGCTCGGCCAGAGGATGCCGCGTCTGGAACACGTTGTGATGCAGCACCTCGTGCAGCAACACGGTGAAATTGAATACCGTGAACCCCTGCACGAGCGCCACGGGCAGCCAGATCAGCGGATCGTCAAATCGGATCAGTGCCCACGTGGCCGCGCCCAGTATCAGGAACTGGCGCACGGCCACGACAAAATGCCGCCACGGCTGTTTGGTGTGGAACTCGCGCATCTGCTCGCGCGAGATGGCTTTTCCCAAATCGGCCCGGAGAGCCGTGGCGTGGGCGCTGTAGTAGTGCGTCTTAGACACGGGTCACCAAAGCCCACGGACCCGTGGCCCTGTCGTCATTTCTTGATCCCGAACCCCGTGATCATGACTTCGAGCTGGTGATTGACGCGCAGTCCGGCGATGCCGTCGGTTGTGCCGCCCAGGTCGGTTTTTGCCGCTGTGTGCACCACGGTGCCGTTGACGACGAAGTCCACCTTGTCGCCGGCCACGCGCACTTCGAGCGCGTTCACCGACGTGCCGTCAGCGCCCGGCGTCTTCACGGCCGCATTCGGCGTCCGCGGGACCACGGCCACAGGGCGCGGTGCATCAGGCGTACGGCGGCTGACCATGAACGTGCCGTTCTGCGCCACCAGGAAATACAGATACGCCTGCTTGTCGTTGTCGAGATTGCTGCCGCCCAGCACGAGGCCGTAGTAATTCACATGGCCGCTCGGCTTGAGCAACTGGAACGACGCGCCCACGGTGTAGTTGGCCGACGCCGTATTCGTCGGGTTCCAGTACACAGCCGCCGTAGGGTTCACCGCGTGGAACCCGCCGCCCATGGCCATGAACTTGATCTCGCCCGCACCATCCGGATCCGAGGCGCTCGTGCTCCGATCGGCCCGCACCATCCACCCCTTGGCCGACTGCGCCGACACCTGCGCCACCGCCGCCGCACACACCACCACCGCGCACACCGCCAACATTGATCGCTTCATGACACCCATCTCCATAGAGTCGGCTCCAGCGCCGGGATTGAATTTCTTTCGATGATACTACGCACTCTTCCCGAGCCGGCGCCCGAGCCTGGTCAGCAATACCCCAGAGAGCACTGCGGTGGCGCCGATGACTTTGTTCCACGTCAGGGGCTCGCCCAACCACAGCGTGGCCACGGCCATGGCGACGACAGGGACGCCGTTGGAGTAAATCGACGTCCGCGCGGGGCCAAGTCGCTGTACCCCCATGTACCAGATGACGTACGCGAGGTTCAGCGCCAGCAGGGCCGAGAGCACCAGCGCGGTCAGGGTCCAGGCGCTCACGTCCAGCCACGGCACGCGCAGGATTTGGGGCAGCGCCATCGCCACATACGGAATCCCGCCATACACCATCGTCATGCCGGTCACGTAGAGCGGGGAATGACGCTTGATGAGCGAGGCCGCCCCGAGCGTGAACGTCACCCAGCACGCCACTGAACACATGACACGAAGATCGCCCTGTAACGTCGCGCCACCAAACGACGCGCCATGACCCACGACGAAATAGATGCCGAGCGCGGAGACTGCCGCGCCGATCCAGTGGAGCCGGCTGATTTGCTCGCGGCCAAGCAGCGCGGACACGACCGCGAGCACGGCCGGTGTGGACCCGACAATCAGGGCGGCGTTTGATGCGCTGCTGAGCGCCACGCCGCCGACAAAGAAGAACTGGTAGCCAAAGTGGCCGACCAGGCCCAGCCAGACCAGGTCGATACGGTCGCGCCGCGTGAGCGGGTGTGTGGTGTGAAAGACCGTTGAGATGGGGTTGCCGCGCTGGGCGGTGCGGCGGGCGATGGCAATTGCGGCCAGGAAGACGGCCGACGCAATCAGCAGCCGCAGCGCGTTAAACGGCTGCGGCGGTACTTCCTCGAACGCGCGCTTGATGACACTGAAATTGGCGCCCCAGATGAGCACCATCAGGGCGAGGAGGAGATCAAGAAAGGGGACGGGTGTCGATCTGTGGAAAACTCCCCCAGGAAAACGACCTCTGAGGTAGTTTTTGTTGCTCACTTCTTAAAAACTACCTCAGAGGTCGTTTTCACTCAGGAGTTTTCCACAGATCGACACCCGTCCCCCTATGGGCCCAGATGCCCCCTATTGGACGCTTTTGAACTGACCGATCGCCTCGTTGATCAGCGCTTCGTTGTCGCCGGCCGAGATGTTGCGTCGCAGGAGTTTCGTGGCAATCGACAGCGAGAGTTCCACGGCCTCGGTGCGGATCTGCGCCACGGCGCGCGCCGTCTCGAGATGGATTTCCTTCTGGGCGTTTTTGACGATCGCCGCCGCTTCGTCGCGGGCCTTGGCCCGCAACTCTTCGCCAAGGCGCTCGGCATCAGCCCGGCTGCGGGTCACGATGCCCGACGCCTCGGTACGGGCGAGCGCCAGCAGGCGCGCCGACTCCACCTGCACCTGCTGCAGTTCGGCAGTCGCACGTTTGGCATCCTCGACCGACTTCTCGATCGTGGCGCGACGCTCTTCAAGCGCCTTGAGCAACGGTCCCCAGGCGTACTTCTTCAACAGAAAAAGCAGTACCAGGAACGTGAGAATGGTCCAGATGGCCAGCCCTGGACTGACCTGGACGAGCGGATTATCCACGAGTCTTTTCCTTTCCCAAAACGATCGGGTCCTTTCCGAGCGGGCGCGCCCGCAGGTCGGTTACTTCAGGAGGACGACGACCAGGCCGAAGACGAGCGAAATGATCGCGGCGCCTTCGAGCAGGAACAGTGGGAAGTTGGCCGCCGCGGTGATCTGCGCCGCTGCGCTGGGCTGCCGCGCCACGCCTTCAGCGGCCGCCGCTGCCAGCTTGCCGATGCCGATGCCGGCGCCGATGACGGTGAGTCCGAAGCCGATGGCTGCACCCATGTAGTGCCAGGTGGGCTTGATGATTGCGGCGACTTCGGGGGTGAGGGCTTGTTCCATGATGCTGTTTCCTTCTCCTGAGGGTCTGACTGACTGTAACGGTTAGTGGTGCGCGTGAATTGCCATGCCGATAAACACGGCAGACAGAAGGGTGAATACGTAGGCCTGCACGAGAATGACGATGAGCTCGAGGCCGGAGATGGCCACGGCCAGCGGCAGTGAGAATCCGAAGCCGATCCCCATGCCGGCCGCCGAACTGGCGAACATCTCGGTGAAGATAAACACAAACGAGAGAATTGCGAGAATCGCGATGTGGCCGCCCGCCATGTTCGCGGCAAGTCGCATGGTGAGCGCGAACGGCCGCACGAGCATGCCGATGAACTCAAGTGGCACCAGCAGGAAGTACACCGGCGTGGCCAGTCCCGGTGGCACCAGGTTCTTCCAGTGCTGCACGAAGCCGTGCTTCTTGGTGCCCGCGATCATGATTGAGACGAACGTGATGAGCGCGAGGCCCGCCGTCACATTAAAATTCGCCGTGGCAGTGGCGCCGCCGTGCAGGATGCCTTTGACGAGCGAGTCCTCAGCGCTGTGCAGGACGTAGTGATCCAGCAGCGTCAGCACGTCGAAGATCGGGATCATGCCCATGACGTTGGCCGTGAGAATGAAGAAGAACAACGTCAGCAGGAGCGGCGCCCACGCGCTCATGTACTTCTTGCCGAGGTTGGGCTCGGCGACGGTATCGCGCAGAAATTCGACGAGGAACTCGAGGACGTTCATGCCGCCGGTGGGCACGCGTTCGGGCTGCTTGAGGTAGCGGCGCACCAGCGAGGTGATGACCACAAACGTGACGGCCGCCACGAGCCACACCATGAACACGTGTTTGGTGACTGAGAAGTCGATGCCGAAAAACGGACCGATGTGAATCAGCGGATGGTCAGCGCTGCTGTTCGCAACGTGCCCAATGATGGTCTCGCCGGCATTGAACTTTCCGGCGGCGGCGTGACCGGCCTGCGCGGCCTCGTGAGCTTGTTCCATCATCGTCGTATCTAAACCCGTCTTCGCATCCAAGGCGCCCTGACGACGCCTACCCTGCCGCCATCAGCCGCCGCAAACAATACGCTTCAGCCAGATGCGTGGCCAGATACGCACCGATGAAGCTGAGGAGGAACGGCAAGGGTCGCGCGTCCACCACTTTCACCATCAGCACCACGTACGCCACGACGCACATGACCTTCACCGCAAAAGCCCTCAACATGACGGGCAACAACGCGGCCTTCTCCCGGGCCCACGTGCGCGTCGTAATCGTCCACGACGTGCCCGCCATCACCACCGGTCCGGCAATTCCCAACCACACCGCACGAACGGCGCCCTCGCCCAGCCCGACCACCGAGGCACCCACACCGGCGGCGATCGCGGTGCCGATGACCCACCACAGGGCGTTCATCGCGTCGCTACACCTGGCCCCGACGTGAAGCCATGATCAGCGCGTAAAACCCGACCACGATCCCGAGGACCAATCCCGATATCAAAAGCCACGGTGACGTCCCCAGCCACCGGTCTGCGACGTAGCCGAGACCACCCAGCAACAGAATTCCTCCAGTGAGGGTGTAACTGGCGCTGGCCGCCGGGCCCGCCCGCTGCACATTCTCCTGGAAGGCCCGCATCGAACGCTCAAACGACTTCAGCGTGTCGAGACGGGGCTTCTTGCCGCCCGGTCGAGGCACTTCCTGCATGTTGCCGCCTCCCGACCCCCCGGCACGCACCGCGCCCCGGGTGGCAAACAGCCAATCGTAACAGGCGGACCTCAGTACTGGGAAGGGGGGCGGGCTACCACCCCTGCGACGGACCGTCGGGCACTATACCATGGCTTGTGAACAAGTTCACGAGCGACCCCGATATACTGCGGTGATGACACAATTCCCCCTCGTACGGCGTCCCCTGGCGGTCGCGGCCTTGTGCGTCAGCGGGGCTGTTGTCGCTGCCACCGCCGGAACCGTCCTTCTGGCACAACGGACACCCAACCAGCAACGCGCGGTCATTTCGGTGGTGGACAAAAAGGGCGCACCCGTGGCCACCCTGGCCACGACGGACCTGACCGTCCGGGAGGATGGCATCGCGCGCGAAGTGCTCAAGGTGGAGCCCGCGACGGGCGCGATGGAAATCGCCATTCTTGTGGACACGAGCACCGCCACAACGGGCACCATCACGGACCTGCGCCACTCGGTCAAAGCGTTTGCGGCAGCGATCTGGGAAAAAAGTCCCGACACGCAGATTGCCCTCTACACATTCGGCGAACGGCCGACCCTGGAAGCCGATTTTTCGTCGAGCGCCGTGAACCTGAACCGCCGTGCAGACCGCCTGTTTGCCGCATCGGGATCGGGCGCGTATTTCATCGACGCGGTCATCGAAGCCTCCGGCGTACTCAAGAAACGCGCCGGCGCCCGGCCAGTCATCGTGGCCTACGTCGACGAAAACGGCCCGGAGTTCAGCAACCGGCGCAACGACCATGCGTTTGACGCGCTCGCCGCGGCGCGTGCGTCGTTGTGGACGGTGTCACGTCAGGGATTTGGCAGCAGCACATCGACGCCGGAAAACCGCGAGCGGGGCATCGTCATCGGCGACGTCACCACAAAAACAGGCGGGCGCAGTTCCACCGTGTTCGACGGGTCGGCGGTCAAGGGCCGCTTTGCCGATGTGGCCACGCAACTGCTGGCGCAGTTCGTGGTGACCTACGGCCGCCCCGAGACCCTGGTGCCGCCCGACAAGCTGGAGATCAAGCTGACGAACAAAGACCTGCGGCTCGCCGCACCGCGGTGGACCACTCGATGACACGTGTCGTGGCGCTGGCCGGCGTGCTGGCGCTGGTGGCCGGGACGACCGCGCCGGACGCGCAGGTCTTCCGCGTCGGCACCGACGTGGTGTCACTCAACGTCACCGTGACCGAGGGCGAGGTGTTGGTCCCCGGCCTGGAGCAGGCGCTGTTTTCGGTCTACGAAGATGGCGTGCAGCAGGACATTACGTATTTTTCCCGGACGCCGCAGCCCATCGCGCTCTCGCTGCTCATCGATACCAGCACGAGCATGGAGTTCAAACTCGGCGTCGCGCAGGAAGCGGCGATCGGATTCGCCCGCCGCCTCAATCCGACCGACGCGGCGCAGATCATCGACTTCGACAGCCGCCACGAGATCCTGCAGACGTTTACCGCCGACAAGGCCCTGCTCGAACAGGCGATCCGCAAGACACGCGTCGGTGGATCCACGTCGCTCTATAACGCCATCTACGTGGCGCTCAGTGAGCTGAAGCGCGTGCGCGCGGCGACGCCGGATCAAGTGCGACGGCAGGCGATTGTGGTGTTGTCGGACGGCGAAGACACGTCCAGCCTGATCGCCTATGAAGATGTGCTCGAGTCGGCCAAGCGCTCGGAAGTGGCGGTGTATGCCATCGGCTTGCGCTCGAAGACCGATCGCCCGACACGCGGATTCAACGAGGCCGAGTTCGTGCTGCGGACGCTCTCGCAGGAAACCGGCGGTCGGCCGTTTTTCGTCGAAGATGTCGCGCAGTTGCCCGGCATCTACCAGCAGATTGCGGATGAACTGGCGAACCAGTACTCGATCGGTTACACCTCGAAGAATCCCAAACGTGATGGCGCATGGCGAGCCATCGTCGTCAAAGTCAACCGCCCGAACACGGCCGCCCGCACCAAACGGGGCTACTTCGCGCCCGTGCCACCCAAAACGCCACGCCTCGAATTCGCGAAATGAACACCAACCAGCACACCACACGAGGACGAGTCATTTTCATCGGCGCAGGCCCCGGCGACCCCGGCCTGTTGACCACGCGGGGACGACAGGTACTGGCCGACGCCGATGTCGTGGTGTACGACCGCGCCGTGGCGCCGATCGTGCGCCTGGCCCGGCCCGACGCCGAGCGGATCGAGGTGGGTGCGCCCGCCGAAGGCGCGATGGCCCAGGACGCCATTGCGATGCTTGTGGCCGACAAGGCGCGCGAGGGCCTGCTGGTGGCCCGGCTGAAATGGGGTGACCCGTTCCTGTTCGGCAGCGGCGCCAAGGAAGCGCTGTTCCTGCACGAGCAGGGACTGAGTTTCGAAGTGGTGCCGGGCGTGCCGGTGGCGTTCGGCAGTGCGTACGCCGGCGTGCCGCTCTCGTACCCGGGTGGCCACGACGCGTTGATCCTGCTGCGGGGCCATGAAGCCACGCGGGAAGACGCGCCCGACGTGCACTGGCGCGCGCTCGCATCGCTTGAGGGCACCATCGCGGCGTACGCAAGTGCGCCGCAAGCCGCGGCCATCCTGCGTAAACTCGTGGCCGCCGGTCGCCCCGCCACACACATGGCCGCGCTCATTTACGACGCCACGCTTGTTTCGCAACGCGCCGTGACGGACACACTTGCCGGCCTCATCACGCAACTCGAGGCGGATCCCGACGCGGCGTCAGGCCTGCTCATCGTTGGCGACGTCGCGGGACTGCGCGCCCATCTGCGGTGGTTCGATGAACGCCCCCTCTTCGGGCGGCGCATCGTCGTGACGCGCTCACATGAACGCGCGCGTGACCTGTCGGATCGCCTGGAGGGCCTCGGCGCCCAGGCGATTGAAGCACCTACCTTCCGCCTGCTGCCTGCCGACGATCCTGAAGCGATCGAACGCGCCGTGGCGTCCGTGCAGCAGTACCAGTGGGTGGTGTGCGAATCGGCGAACGCCGCGCATCGGTTCCTGAAGGCCGTACTCTCGGGCACGCGCGACCTGCGCACACTCGGCGGTGTCCGGATTGCCGCGGTCGGCCCCTCCACTGCTGATCAGTTCCGCGCTGCAGGACTGGTACCCGATGTGGTGGTGCCCGAAACCGGCGAAGAGGCCACGTGTGACGCCATCGCCGCCCACGGAGCGCTCGCCGGGTCGCGGATGCTCGTGATTCGCCCCGACCACGGGCGCGCCGAACGTGGCGACGAAGGCCCGACGGCCGAGTTGCGTCGCCGCGGCGCTGATGCGCACGACCTGATCGCTTACCGCACGGTGCCGGGCGCCCCGGAGTCGGCCGCCGCGCAGGAACTGTATCGCCAGCTGCTCGAGGGCCGTATCGACGCGGTCACCTTCACGTCACCGACGGCCGTGCAGCGGTTCGTCGATCTCATCGGCCGCGAACAAGCCGCCGACCTGCTCAATACCACCGTGGTCGCCACCATCGGCCCCGTTACCGCCGCGGCCGCTCGCGCGCTCGGCGTCACGGCGCCGATTGTGGCCGACACGTTTACGGTCGACGGGCTGGTCGACGCGCTGGTGCGGCGGTTGAACCGCTGATTTGCCGGGTCTGAAGACCCGGCCTCCTTCTTCGGGGCCGGACCTTTAAGACCCAGCCTCCTTCTTTCTTCGGAGGCCGGGTCTTTAGACCCGGCGTGTCCGCTTGTTTCAGAACGCGAAACGAATCCCGCCGTTGAGCGTTCTGCCCTCGAGGGGCGCCCAGGCGGAGACGACGAGTTGGCCGATGGGGCTCGCGACGGGGCGAAGCAGCGGGTTGTAGTCGGACTGGCGGACGTCGGTCAGGTTCTCGAGATTCAGAAACGCGCGCAAACGGCCGAAGCGGCGTTCGGCGAGCAGACCAATGATGGTGTACGGCGCGCTTTCGGTGCGGTATGGGTTGTCTTCAAGTTGCTGGACGCCGGTGCGGTACACCTCCAGCCCGACGCGGGCCACGCCGTGTTTCTCCCATGCCGCAATCAGACTGAACGTCCTCCTGGGCGTGAGCGGGACGTTCTCACGGGGCATACCCGCCAGGTCGCCAGCCTGTGTGGCATTGACCCATGTATGCGTCGCTGTCGCCACCCACGGACCACTGCGGAAGCGGCCGAACAGCTCGGCGCCCCAGGTGCGCGTGGACGACGCGGTCCCCTGCGGCTGGTTGAACACCTCGAGCCGGGGAGGGCCGTTGGTGAAAACATGCGCGACCACAGGAGAGTGAATCCGCGAGCCGAACCACGTACCCGACACCTCCACCGCACCAACTTTGCGGCTGACGTCCGCTGACCAGGTCTCGGCGGTTTCCGCGCGCTCGAGGCGCACAGCGCCAACCCGCGTCACGCCGACTTCTTCCACCTCATCCACGAACACCGTGGGCGCGAACGCACCGCGGCCCGCCGAGAATCGCACATCCCACTCGCCAGGCTGCAATCGCAACGACGCCCTCGGGCTCCACAGGGCGCCGTACTCAGGATGCGCGTCCACGCGCGCACTCACCGAAAACGACACGGCCGGCGCGAGCGCGATGTCGTCCTGCACAAAGACGCCGGGAGTGGTCCAGCTGTAGTCGAACCCCGGGGCCAGCAGGTTGCGGTACTTCTGCAGTTCGACCGCCCCACCCACCACAATCAGGTGCCGGCCGAACGCCCGGCTTAGCGACGCCTCTGCCATCCCAAAGGTGTGGTCATCGTCGTACGCGTTGGTACCGAAGTCGTGATTGTGGTCGAGGAGAGAGAGGGCGCTTTTGGCAATCACCACGCCGCCGGCCGCACTTCGACGCCAGATGAGGCCCGCATCCGCGCGAGTCGTGTCCACCGACTGGACGGCGCTGGCGGCGGCGAGTCCACCGCCCCGACGCGACTCCACCGTCACGCCGCCCGACATATCCAGCGATCCGTGTTCGCCTGACGCAAACGTCAACTTCGGCCGCGCGATGAACCGCCGGTAACGCGGCAAATCCGCCCACCGATCGGCGTCTACATCCGATGCGTCCTGGCCGTGCGCTCCGGCGAGCAAGGTGTAACCCCATTCCGGTCGCACGGGGCCGCTCAGCCACAACAGGGCATCGGCGCCCGAGCGCGACGTCACGTTGAGCAGCGCCTCACCCGCGTGTTCGGGCGTGGGCCTCCGCGTCACCAGGTTGATGACACCACCAAGCGCCGACGGACCATACAGCGCCGAGGCTGCGCCCTTGATCACTTCCACCTGCTGCAGATCCATCGGGGGAATCTGAAGCAAGCCAAGCGACGCGACCTGGGTGCCGTTGATGGGCAGGCCATCGGTCAACACCGAGGTGAACCTTCCGGGCATACCCTGCACTCGCACGGACGCCGCGCCCAACGCCGGCGCGGTGGGCTGCAACCGGATGCCGCTGGTCTCGTTGAGCAGCATCACGATGTCGCCAGG
Source organism: Acidobacteriota bacterium (assembly GCA_016716905.1). Classification (NCBI taxonomy): domain Bacteria; kingdom Pseudomonadati; phylum Acidobacteriota; species Acidobacteriota bacterium. The sequence continues at coordinate 660,077 of JADJUS010000022.1, forward strand.
CGTCATCAAGAGCTTTTCTTCGATCTCCTCTCGCACCACCACTTCCACCCGTGTGGCCTGGTCCGACGCCAGCCGCCCGCTTCGCGTGGCGGTGACGATGACCTCTTCCTCCACTTCCAGATCCTCTTCGAGTTCCACAATCAGTGGCGGCGACGTGGCGCCCACCGCCTGCGAGAACGGCATCAGACCTTCGCGACTCACCACAAGCGTGCACCCGGCTGCCGGCACCGGCACGGTGGCGCGGCCCTGCGCGTCCGTCTCCACCTTCGCCGCTGCGCACGTCACCACCGCCCCGGCCACCGGCGCGTCGTCGTGCCGAACGGTCACGAGTACGGGGGTCAGTTGGGTTCCTATGGCAATTGCGACGACGAGAATTGGAAACATTGCTGACTATCGTAATGCGATACGATTCGGGCGATGCGGCGGCGCTCCTCATGGACATTGATCGCGGCCTTCCTGCTGCTTGTTGCGCGGCCGGCGGGGTTCGCGCAGGACGCGGCGCCCGCCCGCTCTCCGCGCAACGCTTCCTACCAGTTGCTGGCCACACTCGACCCTGAGTCGCACACGATTCACGGCTCAGGCCGCGTCATCTGGCGCAACATCACCACAGTTCCAGCCAACGACCTGCGCTTCCATCTCTATTGGAACGCATGGCGCGACGCGAATTCGTCGTGGATGCGCGAACAGCGTCTGGGGCGCAGCTCGGCGCTCACCCGCCGACCAGCCGACCAGAGCGGCTCGATCGAAATCATTTCCATGGTCGCTCGCGGCACAGACCTGCGACCCAAGGCTACGTTTGTCGCGCCAGACGACGGCAATGCTGATGACCGGACGGTGCTGTCGGTGCCGCTCGATCGACCGGTGCTGCCGGGCGAGACGATTGACATCGATATCGCATGGACCTCGCGCGTGCCCGTAACATTCGCGCGCACTGGACGCCTCGGCCAGTACTACTTCATCGCTCAGTGGTTCCCGAAACTCGGCGTCTTCCAGAACAACGGCGAATGGAACGCGCACCAGTTCCACGCCGCCACCGAGTTCTTCTCGGACTTCGGCACATACGACGTCGCGTTGACCGTGCCGAAGGGCTGGACGGTGGGCGCCACGGGCGTGGCGTCGCCCGTCCTGCCCGGCGCCGAAGGCCAGGACACGCATCGGTTTGTGGCTGACGACGTCCATGACTTCGCGTGGACGACGAGCCCGAACTTCGTTGAACACGTCGAACGCTTTGAGCATCCGGGGCTGCCGCCTGTGACCATGCGCCTGCTGTTGCAGCGCGAGCACGCCAAGCAGGCCGAGCGCCATTTCGTCGCCACACGTGCCGCGTTGCGGTATTACGGGGAGTGGTTTGGGCCATACCCGTACTCCCACATCACCATTGTCGATCCCGTCACGCCGGTGAACCCTGACGAGCAGGGCGGATCCACGGGTGGGATGGAATACCCGATGCTGTTCACGGCGGGCACGCGCAACTGGGCGCCGCTCGACGGTTCACAACCCGAGAGCGTCACCATCCACGAAGCCGGACACCAATTCTGGTACGGCATCGTCGCCACAAACGAGTTTGAACATGCGTGGATGGACGAAGGGCTGAACACCTACGCAACCGCACGGGTGATCGATGAAGCCCTGCCAAACAAGTTCGTGACGGTGGAACGCTACTTCGGCGGATTCGTGCCCTGGGCGTTCACTGATGTCAGGTGGTCGCGGGCCATTGATGGCAACCGGTTGAACGCCTACCGGCCTGTGGCCACGTACGACACGCAGTCCACGCCGACATGGCGCTACTGGCCGGGCAGCGCCAGCCAGATTTCCTACAACAAGACCGCGCTCTGGCTGGCCACGCTTGAACGTTACCTCGGCTGGGAGACGATGCAGCGGGTGCTGGCCACGCATTTTTCACGAGGCGCGTTCCGGCACCCGACGCCTGAGGAGTTTTTTGCGATCGCCAGCGAGGTGGCGGGCGCAGATCTGACGTGGTTCTTCGACGCGACCGTTCGCAGCAGTGCGGCGTTTGATTACGCGGTGACGCAGGTGACCAATACGCCGGCGGCCGATGGGTTCGAATCCGTGGTGGTCGTGCGCCGCCTGCAGGATGGCGTCTTCCCGCTGACCATCAAGCGCACCTATGCGGACGGCACGACGGACATGACCGCGTGGGACGGCCAGAACCGATGGGAGGCGATCGTCGATCACGGCCCGTCGCCGATCGTGCGCGTGGAGGTCGATCCGAACCGCATCCTGATGCTCGACCTGAATTACACGAACAACTCGTGGACGGCGACACCACAAGCGCCCGCGGCTGCACGCAGGTGGTCGTTGCGCTGGATGGGCTGGCTGCAGGAAGTGATGCTGACGTATGCGTTCTTCTCCTGACGTGAAAACGACCTCAGAGGTCGTTTCCGCTAAGCCGGGTCCGGAAACGACCTCTGAGGTCGTTTTCACCCCGAGGGCGACCGCCCTGGGTGCTTTTTTAGAAGGGTGGCGCCGGGCGCTCGCCGCGCCTGCCATCACGCTGGGCGTGCTGGCCGCGCTGTTCCTGATGGCGTTGCCGCTGGGGCTCGCGCTGCGCGGCATGCTTGTCGAACACCTGGGCCCCAGCGTGGTCGCTGAGCGCGCGGCGTGGGGATGGGAGGCGGGATGGGCGGCCGAATTTGCCGCGCAGGCGCAGGGACTGGGGCGCACGTTCACGCACGAGATCCTGGGGTTCGGCGGAACCCTCTCGATCATCGGCGGGTTCTTTGACGCCAAGCCGCTGCCCCCGGTGGTGGCCGGCGCGGCGGCAGCCTACGCGGTGTTGTGGATCTTCCTCTCGGGAGGCATCCTCGATCGATTCGCGCGCGCGCGTCCGGTGCGCACGGCGGCGTTTTTTGCCTCGTGCGGCGTGTTCTTCTGGCGGTTCCTCCGCCTCGGTGTGATGGTGGGCGCCGCGTACTGGGCGCTGTTCGCGTGGCTGCATCCGTTCCTGTTCGGGACGTTGTGGAACTCGTGGACGGCCGGCATGACCACTGAACGTGAAGCCATGGCAGTGCGCGCGGGACTGTACCTGGTCTTTGCTCTCGCGCTCGCGCTGGTGAGCCTCATCGCCGACTACGCCAAAGTGCGCGCGGTGGTGGAAGACCGCCGGAGCATGATCAGCGCGCTGGGCGCGTCGATGCGATTCCTCCGCCGCCGCCCGTTCCGGGTCTTCGGCCTGTATCTGCTCAGCGCGCTCGCATCCATCGTGGTGGTGCGCGTGTGGTTCACCGCCGCTCCGTCGGCATGGGCCTCGGTGCCGGTCGCGTTCCTTCTGACGCAGGTGTACCTGTTGTTTCGGGTGTGGGCGAAACTGGCGTGGATGGCGGGCGAGGTGGTGTTCTTCCAGGGCGAACTGGCGCACGCCACCTACACGGCGGCGCCCCTGCAGATGTGGCCCGACTCTCCGGCAGCCGAGGCGATCGAGAATCTCGTCTCCAGGACCCGCTGAGATGTTTCACACGAGGCATGAAGGTCTGAAGGAACCCGGCTGTAGAATTTCTTATGTTTTCTAAACGTGCAAATGTGCTCGTTCAATGGTTGCGGGACCGCGCGGAGGCCGCCGGGGCCCACGGGTTTGTGCTTGGCCTGAGCGGCGGTATTGACTCGGCGGTGGTCGCCCGGCTGTGCCAGATGGCCACGCCCAATCGCGTGCTCGGCGTCATCCTGCCGTGTTACAGCCATGCGCAGGATGAAGCGGACGCCTATGTCATGGCGGATGCCTTTGGCATCCCCACCGCGAAGGTGGATCTGTCGGGCCCCTTCGACGCGCTCACCGGCGAACTGCACGCGGCCATCAAGAACCTGCCGCGCACGGTGCACGTGACCGACATCAAACAGCAGATGCCGGAGGCGAATATCAAGCCGCGCCTGCGAATGACGTCGCTGTATTTCATCGCCAACTCGCTGAACTACCTGGTGGCCGGCACCGGCAATCGCAGCGAACTGACCCTGGGCTACTTCACGAAATACGGCGACGGCGGCTGCGACGTATTGCCCATCGGCGCGCTGCTCAAGAGCGAAGTGCGCTCACTGGCCAAAGAACTCAGTGTGCCCAAGGCCATCATCAACAAGCCCCCGTCAGCCGGCCTCTGGATCGGCCAGACGGACGAAGCCGAAATGGGCTTCAGCTACGACACGCTCGAGAAGTACCTGACGGAAGGGCCTTCGGCGGTGCCGCCGGAAACGGCCGCACGGATCGAGACGCTGCGGCGCACGTCGGACCACAAGCGCGCCACTCCGCCGATCGCACCTCCCGAAACTGAGAAGTGATCGCCTAGCGCGCGCCATGAGAGCGCCGCGGCTCCGCCCCGCCCTCGACCGTCCCCTTCGCCGCATTCACCAGCGCCACCGCCGCGTAGCCCTGCGCCACTTCGCCCTTGCGGCCGACACGGGCGAACGCGTGGCCCATGGCTTCCAGTTTCTCAAGCAGCGATCGCGGGATGCGGTCTTCAATCTGCACGCGTGAGCCGGTGGCCGTGCTGCCGATGAGCATCCGCGGCGCCTCGATGGCGCGCTGCGCCCCCATCCCGCCATCCACCACGTTCAGGATGATGTTGTAGACCGAGGCCGGAATCCACGCATTGCCGGCCGCGCCCACCGCCAGCCGCGGCGTGAAGCCCTGAATGCCGTAGCGCCCCGGGTCACCTTCGCTTGGCGCGAACACGAGGGTCGGGACGCTCGTGGATGACGCACGCTGCAATGGCAGCATCGATCCGTACCCGGTGCCCCGCCCACCGCGGAAGTGGTCGTTGTAGAGGAACCCCAGGCCCTTCGAAACGTAGAAGTTGCCACCCCAAGTGGAAAGCGTCTGCGTCACCGCCACCATGTTGCCCTCGGCATCTGCCGCAGCAAATGACGTGGTGCCCGTCTGGATGCCGGGGCCGGCCACACCATCGGCCACCGCTCGATCAAACGCTTCGTAGTAATTGCCGGCCGCTTGTCCCAGCGGCGTGGGCGCCCCGCCGCGCCCTCGGCCACCCTGCGCCACGTACGCCTTCTGGGGGTTGATGAGTTTGTACCGCTCGAGCGCGTGGCCCGGTTGCAGGTGGTTCCCGAGGTCAATCGGCCACCTCTCCGGATCGGCGATCTGCACGCCGCCGTCGCGCACACGCCACGCCTCAATGACGTGGTGCAGATACTCCGCATCGGTCGTGTAGGTCGCACCAGGCTTCGGCGTGTAGTTGTCCAGAATCTGAAGTGTTTCGATCAGTTGCGCCCCTGTCGGAACAGGTGGCGGCGCCGAATACACGGCATGGCCGCGATACCGCCCTTCAAGCGGCTTCCTCTCCATGGCGCGGTACTGCGCCAGATCTTCGAGCGAGATGATGCCGCCATTCGCGGCCATGTCCTCGGCGATCCTGCGCGCGATGGATCCGCGGTAAAACGACTGGCCGCCCTCCTTCGCCAGCACCTTCAGGGTCTCGGCATAGTCCTTGTTGATGAAGCGATCGCCCTTCTTCGGCACCTGGCCGCCGGGCAGATAGATCTTCGCCGCTTCGGGGTACTTGGAAAATCCCGCGCGGCCTTCCGCAATGGTCGTGGGCAGCGCCTCGTCGAGGATGTACCCGTTTTCCGCCAACTCGATCGCAGGCGCAAGCACCTGCTGCCACGTCACCTTCTTGCTGCCGTACTTCTGGAACAGCAGATCGAGACCCGCCACAACGCCGGGAATGTTCGCCACCGTCGGCCCGTCTCCAGCCGTGCGCTGGCCCGCCGCCGTGAAGATCTTCGGATTGTCGAACGTCGCCCGCACCGGCGTCATGTCCTTGTATTCGATGACCACCGGTTCGGTCATGCCCTTCAGAAACAGGATGGCCTGGCCGTCGCCGCCAATGCCCGACGCATCGGGCTCCACCACACCCAACGCAAACGACGTGGCCACGATGGCGTCAACGATGTTGCCGCCGAGTTCAATCATCCGGGCGCCGGCCGCCGACGCCAGCGGATGCCCCGACGCCACGACGCCGGTCTTTGTTTCGACGACCGGCTTGATGAGCGGCTGCTCGGCAACCATCGCATCCACAACGTCTTCCACCTCGCGAGCGGTGCGCGCGGCAAGCGCCGCGGGGCGATGCTTCGTGCGCAGCGCATCCCACGCCGCTGCGGATTCACCAGTCGAGTAATACAGCGACTTCAGCGTCTGCCACGCGCGGTCGAACTGGCTCACCCATCGGCCGGCTGCCGGCGTAGGCGCAGTCACACCGCGGACCTGATCGTCCACACGCCGCGGCGCCGCCACACGCCACAGTTGCAGCGTGTCGGCTTCCGCAAACGCGGCAGGCGCATCGTCATCATTCCGCACAGGATTGCCGTTGTAGCCGCCGGCTGCGGCAGCCACCGTCGCGATGGCCATCGTCTGCCCATCGGGCGACCAGGCGGAAGCGCCGGCTCGGCGCGACGCCAGCACCACGGGCAGCACAGGCGCCGCACCTCCGCCGCCGCGGGCCCCGCCAGGGCCGGCCGCACGACCCCGTGCCGGAGCCTCCACGCCGCCGGCAACTGCAGGCGCAGGCAGCTCGGTCACGAACGTGCCGGTACCAAGTCCCGCACGCGACGCCAGGTACGACACGCGCTGGTTGTCGGGCGCCCACGCAGGGAATCGCTCCTCACCGCCGCCCCTGGTCACGCGAACCAGGCGCGCGGTCTCCGTGCCGGAAGCCAGATCGCGTACGAACACGTCGGCCCGATCGCCGGGTTCCAGATCGCGCTCCGACACAAACACCACGCGCCGGCCATCTGGCGACACCTGCGCCTGCCACTCGGAGACGTCGTCGGGTGTGATCTTCACTGGCGCGCCGGAGCCGTCAGTCCCTATCGCGTGAATCTGCCATCGTCCTCCTGCAGGACGATGGGAGAAGACGAGGCGGCCGTCGCGCGTCCATGACGGCCAGCGTTCGTCGCCGGCGATCGAGGTGACCTTGCGCGCCGGTCCACCGGCGGCGGGCACAACATACAGGTCGTACGCACCGGCGACATCGGCCGAGAACGCGATGGTCTTGCCGTCGGGCGACCACGCGGGGTCCCGCTCGCTCACCCACTCGCCTCGAGTCGTGACAACACGTTTTTCGTCACGGCCGTCCGGGGTGATGGTCCAGAGTTCGTCGAGCCACGAGACGGCGAGACGCCGCCCATCGGGCGCGAAGGCCGGATCGCGCATGCCGCTGAGCGACGCGGGCGCCTGTGCGGAAAACGCAGTGACGGCAAACGCGGCCATGGCCGCGGTGACAACCAGGGGGGATGATCGACGCATCCCGGGATGATACTGCGCTTGTCTTCGCCGGGTCTGAAGACGGCCTCCGAGGACTCAGGCGCGAATAGCTCTGACGATCGCTGCGGCCGAAATGCCGTAACGGTCGAGGAGTTCGTCGGGTGGGCCGCTGCGGGGGATTTCGCGAACAGCGAGGCGCTGTACGCGGAAGCCCTGATCCCACACGGCTTCAGAGACCGCGTCGCCCAGGCCGCCGGCCGAGTAGTGATCTTCGACGGTGAACATGCGGCCGCCTGTCGCCTTGCCTGCGGCGATGAGGCCGTCGCGGTCGATCGGTTGAATGGAATACGCATCCACCACACGAATGGCGATGCCCTCCTTGGCCAGCAGTTCGTGCGCCTTGAGCGCTTCGAACAGCGTCACGCCCGCGCCCACGACCGTGGCCACGTCCTTGGCGCTCTGCCGCACAACCTTGGAGCCGCCGGCATGGAACTTCTCTTCGGGACCATAGATCACCGGGGTCTTGGGCCGCGAGCTGCGAATGTAGACGGGGCCGTGTGTGGCGGCCGCGACGGCCACGAGCCGCTCCGCGCAGACAGCATCCGACGGATAGAGGACCGTGCAATTGGGCACGCCGCGCGCCATCGACAGATCTTCAAGCGCCATCTGCGACGGGCCGTCTTCGCCAATCGACACGCCGGCGTGTGACCCGCACAGCTTGATGTTGAGCATCGAGATGCCGGCCATGCGGATGAAATCCGCGCCGCGCTCCAGGAAACACGCGAAGCTCGACGGGAACGCAATCGCGCCGCGCGAGGCCAGGCCCATCGCCGCGCCGATCATCGCCTGCTCGGCGATGAAGGTCTGGTAGAACCGCTCGGGATACAACTTCTCGAAGCGGTCACTGAACGTGGAGTTCTTCACATCGGCATCAAGGGCCACCACGCGGGCGTCGATCCCGCCAAGCGCGGCCAGCGCCGTGCCATAGGCCTCGCGAGTGGCCACCAGATCGCCCAGCGCGTACGCCGGTGCGGGCATCTGGGCCACAAAATCAGGCAGCGGCCCTTCCGAACGGCGCGTCGCCGGCTTCTTGATGATCGGGGCCGGGTCTGACGTGGGCACGTACTGGGCTTCGAGTTCGGCCACCGCGGCGTCTGCCTCGGCGCCCTTCTTGAGCGGCTTGCCGTGCCAGTTGTCCTTGTCCTCGAAGAGCGCCACGCCTTTGCCCTTGAGCGTCCGCGCCACGATCATCGTCGGCCGCCCGGTCATGCCACGCGCCTCGGCCAGTGCCGCGCGCAGTTCAGCCACGTCGTGACCATCCACGGTGATGGCATGCCACCCGAACGCGCGGTACCGTGCGGCGAAGGCGTCCACATCGTGCGCCCACTGCGTCGCCCGGCTCTGGCCGTACGCATTGACGTCGGTGATGGCGCACAAGTTGTCGAGCTGATGGTGCGCCGCCACCTGCGCGGCTTCCCACACAGACCCTTCGGCGGTTTCACCGTCGCCGAGCAGCACGTACGTCCGGTAATCGGACCCGATGCGCCGCGCGTTGAATGCGATGCCCACACCGGCGGCCAGGCCCTGGCCCAGCGACCCTGTCGCCACATCCACAAACGGCAAACGCGGGGTCGGATGGCCCTCGAGGTCCGAGGTGATCTTGCGCAACTGCATCACGTCTTCGCGCGGAAACGCGCCTGCGGCCGCCCAGGCGGCGTACAGAATCGGCGCGGCGTGCCCCTTCGACAGCACAAACCGGTCGGCCTCCGGGTGCTGGGGGTCTTTCGGATCGAACCGCAGTTCGTCGAAAAACAGCACGGACAGAATCTCTGCCGCCGACAGGCATGTCGTGGGATGTCCCGATCCCGCTTCGGTCGTGGACCGCACCGAATCGATGCGCAGTTGAGTAGCTAAGTTGTGGAGAACGGTGTTGGATGGGGGTGTCATCGCTGGCGAGCGTCAGTTTACTGTACGGCCGGGCAATTGTGATCGTGCGACCGACGCGGCCATAATCAGTTGATGGTCGTCCTGCGCGTTGGATCACTTGCCATCATGGCGCTCTGGATTGGCGGCCTGGCGACGTTGGCCCTGGTGGCGGCGCCGACGGAATTCGTCGAACGATTCCGGCATATCTCCTGGGCCCTTGGCGGTGCCTTGCTCGCGCTCCTCGCAGTACGCGCCCTGCTCGGACCTCGACCGCGGCGCCTGGCGATACAGGTCTGGCTTGTGATCGCCATGCTCCTGGCCAGCGCCTTCATCCTGACCAACGGCGCCATTGTCCTGACGCTCGGCGCCGGCCTCGCCGTCTTCTGGATTGAAACCAAAGACGGTTAACGGCCCTTGCGGGCCGCCAGCTTCTTTCCGGTCACCTTCCGCATCTGCCGCGTCAACGCATCAAACGCCTGCTGCACAGCCTTCGCGGGCGTCGCCGCTGACGATGACTTCCGTGTAACGACGAGTTCACCTGGCAGCGCGAGGGAAATCCGCACCTCAACAGCGTTGCCGCTGTGATGGTGCTTGTGGGGCAACTCCACCGACACATGGCATCCGACGATACGGCCATGGAGCGATCCGAGCTCGTCCACCCGCTCCGCGATCTCACGTTCGATCGACGCTGCCCGCCGCATGTTGAGAAACTTGATTTGTAGAGGAATGAGGGCCATGAACCTAGTTATACACTAGGGGATGCGGATGGCTGGCACGACCCACACCCTCACACTCATTCCCGGCGACGGCATCGGCCCTGAAGTGACGACCGCGGTCGTCAGAGTGCTCGACGCCGCAGGCGTGTCGATCAATTGGGATCGTCAGGATGCCGGCCTGATCGCGTTCGAAAAGACCGGCCACACGCTGCCTGCCGAGTTGCTCGACTCGGTCACACGGAACACCGTGGCGCTTAAAGGCCCGTGCACCACGCCGATCGGCGAAGGCTTCACGAGCGTCAACGTGGGCCTGCGCAAGGCGCTGAGTCTTTACGCCAACCTGCGGCCCGTGAAGAACCTGCCCGGCGTGTCATCACGTTTCTCGAACGTGGACCTGGTCATCGTGCGTGAGAACACCGAGGACCTGTATGCCGGCCTCGAGCACGTGATTGTGCCGGGCGTGGTTGAGAGCCTGAAGATCATCACTGAGGCCGCGTCCACGCGCATTGCCGAGTTTGCGTTTTCCCACGCGCGGCGCGAAGGCCGGAAGAAGGTGACGGCCATTCACAAAGCCAACATCATGAAGCTGGGCGACGGCCTGTTCCTGGATTCGGTGCGGGCGGTCTCGAAGCGGTTCACCGACGTGCCGTACGACGAGCGCATCGTGGACGCCGCGTGTATGCACCTGGTGATGCGCCCGGAGCAGTTCGACGTCCTGGTCCTGCCCAACCTCTACGGCGACATTGTCTCGGACCTGTGCGCGGGACTCGTGGGCGGTCTGGGCGTGGTGCCGGGGGCGAATCTTGGCGACGGTGTGGCGGTGTTCGAGGCCGTCCATGGCAGCGCGCCGGACATTGCCGGCCGGAATGTGGCCAATCCCACGGCGCTTCTGCTCTCGGCCGTCATGATGCTGCGCCATCTGGGCGAAACTGACGCCGCGTCCCGCATACAGGCGGCGCTCGATACCGTGTTGATGGCCGGCCAGGTGCGCACACGCGACCTGGGCGGCACGGCATCCACCACTGATTTCACGCAGGCGATCTGCCTGGCCCTGGCTTCGCCAAGCTCGGGTACTATCAACTAGAGCCTCATGTTCGCTGCACTGCCCAAAGCCGCGTTTTCTATTCTCGCCGGGAGTTCGACCCTCAAGTCGCTGGCCTCCCGGTATGGCATGCGCAGCACCAATAGTTTTGCGCGCCGCTTCATTGCCGGTGAACAGGTCGAAGAGGCCATCGAAGCCGCGCGGGAGGTGGAACGCCAGGGCCTGATGGTCACGCTGGACCTGCTGGGTGAAAGTGTGGCCTCTCACGAGGAAGCCCGCGCCGCCACGTTTGCCTACATCGCGGTGATGGAGGCCATCGAACGGGCCGGGGTGGGCCGCAACATCTCACTCAAGCTCACCCAACTCGGCCTGGACATCGATCAGGCCACCTGCGTGGACAACCTGCGGCGCATTTTCGACATTGCCGCAAAGGCCGATTTTTTTGTGCGCATCGACATGGAGAATTCTCCGTATACCGATCGCACACTCGACACCTTCGAGACACTCTGGGGCATCGGCTATCACCAGGCAGGCGTGGTCATTCAGTCGTACCTGAAGCGATCGACGGCCGACATCAAGCGCGTCAATGCCCTGGGCGCGCGCATCCGCCTGGTCAAGGGCGCGTACCGCGAGCCGGCCGCGGTGGCCTTCCAGCAGAAGTCCGAAGTGGACGCCGCCTTTGTCGAGCAGATGAAGTTGCTGCTCACCGAGGGGACATATCCGGCGATCGCCACACACGATCCGGCGATGATCGACGCCACCACGGCGTTTGCGAAAGCCAACGGCATCGCGAAGGACCGGTACGAATTCCAGATGCTGTACGGCATCCGGCGCGACCTGCAGGCCTCGCTCTCGCGTGACGGGCACCCCTTCCGGGTCTACGTCCCGTTTGGCAAAGAATGGTTCCCCTACTTCATGCGGCGTCTCGGCGAACGGCCGGCCAACGTCGGGTTTGTGGTGGGAAGTATCCTGAAAGACAAGGGAAAATAGCCCCGGCGGGAGAGCAGTGTGTTGAGACAGCCATTGGTGCGTGCGATCGGGTGTGTGGTGCTGGCGGCCACGGTGTCGGGCTGCTCGCTCATCTCAAACAAGGCGATGAAGATGGTGGCCGACTCGCTGTCGGCCGGAGGCACGTCGATCAGTTCGGATAACGATCCCGAACTCATCCGCGCGGCCGTCCCGTTTGGCCTCAAGACCTACGAGTCCCTGCTGGAATCCATGCCCACCTACGTGCCGCTGCTGACGGCCACCTGCAGCGGGTATGCGGCGTACGCGTATGGCTTCCTCGCCACGGATGCCGCAGCCGTGCGCAACACCGACCGGCCGGCCGCCAAGGCGCTCGACGAGCGCACGCTCAACATGTATCTGCGGGCCCACGGCTACTGTGCCCGCGCGCTGGAGGAACGGTTCAAGGGTGTCACCACCCGCCTGCTGCAGAATCCCGCAGGCGCCCTGGCCAAGGCCAAGAAGACCGACGTCGAACTGATCTACTGGTCCGCGGCGTCCTGGGGTCTGGCCATGGCGCTGAATCCCGATACGCTGGCGATCGATTTCCCCGCGGTCCGCGAACTGACTGAGCGTGGCCTGGCGCTGGATGAGACCTGGTGGAACGGTGCGCTGCATGAACTGATGATCGTGCTCGACAGCGTGGAACTGCTCGGCGGCTCGCAGGAGCGCGCAAAAAAACACTTCGACCGCGCCGTGGAGATCCAGAAGGGCTTGTCACCAGGCCCCTATATTTCCTACGCCATGGGCGTGTCGGTGGCGCGGCAGGATCGCGCCGAGTTCGAGAAGCTCATGAATCTGGCGCTGGCCGTCAACCCGGATGCCAACCCACCCGAGCGCCTGACCACGCTTCTCTTGCAGCGCCGGGCCAGGTACTTCCTGGACCAGGCTGATTACTATTTCTTGAAGTAAGCACGTATTTGATTTTGATAGGGAGATAGCATGTCGAAACCTCTGACCCGTGTCCTTGGCGCCGCCGCCCTGGCGCTCACCGCCCTTATGGTGTCCCTGCCCATGCAGGCGCGCGCGCCGCTCACCGTCAAGCTGGCCACCTTCGCGCCCGCCAACTCGGCGTGGCACAAGGCGCTGCTCGACATGGGCGACGCCTGGACCAAGACCACCGAAGGCCGCGTCACGCTTCGCGTGTATCCCGGCGGCACGCTGGGGACCGAAGCCTCCACCGTCAAGATGATGAGCCCCGCCGTGGGGGAACTGCAGGCGGCACTGCTGCTGCCACCCGGACTCGCCAAGATCAACGACGCCGTTGATGTCTTCGGCATGCCGTTTTTCCTCGAGTCCGACGAAGAAATGCGCGCCGTCTTTGCGGCGCTGCGGCCGCTCATGACGCAACGCATCGAAGCCGCAGGGTTCAAGGTCCTCCATTGGGGAAATGCCGGATGGGTCCAGCTCTTCTCCAAGAAGGAAATCCGCACGCTGGCCGACCTCAAGGTCGTGAAGCTCTACACCACGGAAGGCGATGACAAGTCGGTGCAGTGGTACAAGAACAATGGCTTCCAGCCGATTCCGCTCTCGTTCAACGACATGGTGGGCGGCCTCAAGCGCGGCATGATCGACGCCGCACCAAGTCCGGCCTACGGCGCGTCGATGCTCCAGATTTTCCGTGACGCGCCATTCCTGCTCGACGTGAAACTCGCACCACTTCTTGGCGCCACCGTCCTGACCAATGCCGCGTGGGCCAAGATCGACGCAGCCGACCAGCCCAGGGTCATGGCCGCCGCATCTGCGCTGGAGCAGCGCTTCATGGGCGAGGCGCCCAAGATGGACGCCGATGCCGTGGCCACGATGTCGGCCCGAGGCCTGAAGGTCACGAAACTGACGCCCGCCGCCATGGTGGAATTTCGCAAGACCGCCGAGGCGCTCGTGAGCTCGATGCGGGGCACCACCGTCCCGACCGACGTGTACGACGCGGCGATGCAGGCCCGCACGGCCTTCCGCAAGACCAAGGGCAAGTAAGTGAAACAGTCGGCGATCCGCTTCGAGAATTCCGTCGCCCTTCTCGCGATGGCAGGCATCGTGGTACTGCCTCTCGGGGAAATCGTCCTGCGCAAGTGGTTTGCCACGGGCATTCCCGGGGCCGCGCCTTTTGCGCAGCATTTGACGATGTGGGTGGGGATGCTGGGAGCGGCCATCGCAGCCCGCGACGGCAAATTGCTGTCGCTGGCCACCGGCGAATTTCTCGCGCACAGCGCGACCGCACGCGTAGCCAAGTTCATCGCCGCGCTCGTGGGCGCTGCCGTCTCCACCCTGTTCGCCGTGGGAGGCGTGAACCTCGTCAAGATTGACCGCCTGGATGGCGCAGAGATTGCCGCCGGCATCCCCGTCTGGGTGGCCGACCTGGTGCTGCCGTTCGGGTTCGCGTTGATTGCGCTGCGCATGGTGTGGAACGCCTCCACCAACTGGATCCTGCGCGGCGTCGCCGTCATCGGCCCCATCGCCGGCTACTGGATCGCGACACACCCGGAACTTCTCGACGGCCAGCCGGCGCTGCCGTGGCTCGGCGTGATCATCTTCGCGGCGATTCTGGGCGCACCGATCTTCGTGCTGCTTGGCGGCTGCGCGGCCGTGCTCTTCATGGTGCAGGGCAGCAAACCCACGGTGCTGCTGATCACGGCCTACCAGGAACTGACCGGCTCGGCGGGCCTGGCGACGATCCCGCTGTTTACGCTCGCGGGATACCTGCTGGCGGAGGGCCGGTCATCCGAACGGCTGCTTCGGATGTTCCGCGCGCTGGTCGGCTGGATGCCGGGTGGCACTGCGGTGGCCTGCATTGCGCTCTGCGCGTTCTTCACACTGCTCACAGGCGGCTCGGGCGTGACCATCCTCGCGCTGGGCGGCTTGCTGCTGCCGGCGATGCTCAAGGAAGGGTACCGCGAACGTTTCTCCATCGGTCTGCTCACGGCGTCGGGCTCGCTGGGACTCCTGTTCCCGATGTCGCTGCCGCTGATTCTCTATTCGATCATCGCCAACATTGCGATGGAGGATCTGTTCATCGGGGGCCTGCTGCCGGGCATGCTGATGCTCGGAATGCTCGCAGCCTACAGCGTGCGCGAGGCCATCAGAACGGGCGCCGCCCGCACGCCGTTTGTGGCTCGCGAAGCCGGCGCGGCGTTGTGGAACGCCAAGTGGGAGATCGGCCTTCCGCTCGTCGTCATGACGGCGCTGCTTGGTGGATATGCCACGCCGGTGGAGTCGGCCGCACTCGCCGCCCTCTACGCGTTCATCATGCAGCGCTTCATACATCGCGACCTGCCGGCGATGCGGGACGTGGTGCGCGTGACCGCAGACTCGGTGGGCCTGGTCGGCGGCGTGCTCGTCATCCTGGCGGTGGCCGTCGGATTGACCAATTACATGGTCAACGCGCAAATTCCTGACGCGTTGATCGCCTGGACCACGACGCATGTCGAATCCAAGCTGATGTTCCTGCTGGCGCTCAACGCCTTCCTGTTGATCGTCGGCAGCCTGATGGACATCTTCTCGGCCATCGTGGTCGTCGTGCCGCTCATCTCCGGCGTCGCCGCCGCGTACGGCATCAACCCCGTCCATCTGGGTGTGATCTTCGTGGCGAACCTCGAGCTGGGCTACCTGCATCCCCCGCTCGGCCTGAACCTGCTGCTGGCGTCGGTGCGATTCAAGCGGCCGGTGCTGGACGTCATGTGGGCGACCATCCCGATGCTGATCATCCTCGCCATCGGAGTGCTGCTCATCACCTACGTCCCGTGGCTCACGCTCGCACCGCTCGAGTGGTTCGGCCGCAGCCAGTAGTCGTCATCGACCGAACGAGATCCGCCGGTTGGTGGAGTCCAGGACGAGGCTGAAGGTTCTCAGTACTTCGTAGCCCAGGTTGCCGGGCCCTGGCCCGCCACCGGGGCTGAGGTCGCTGAAGCGCACCAGCGGGACGTCAATCGTGAACTCACCGAGAGTGACGATGCCCTTGACGGGCGCGGTGAAGACCTCAAACTCGCCCACGTTGGTACGGGCCCGGCCCGCGAGTGAGAGTTCGGCAGCCAGCGGCACTTCTTTGGCCGCGCGCAACGGCAGCATGATTCCTGACGGAGATCCCGAATCCACGTGGATGCGGTATTCGTGACCGGCCACCATGACGGGCACCTTCGGTAGCGGGTCGGTGTCATCGTACGCAAACACGCGTTTGCCGTCGGCCTCAGGCAAGGCACCCTTGCGAAACGTCACCGTTTTATCCGGGTAGTCGAAGGTGACGAGGTAGCCGGGAAACGACAGGGCTGAGAACACACCACGCGGAAACTCCGGTGGCAACGTTCCGCCAAACAGGACCCGGCTCGAGACGTCCGCGTTCTGCATCACCAGCTCGCCGATGCGCACTTCCTTGACCGACTGGCGACCTGTGGCACCGCCGACCCAGGCCGGGTCGATGACCGTGTGACTCGCCCCGGTGTCGAGGATCACTCGAACCGGAGCGGCGCCGTTGATCGACACTTCGATGACGGGCCGCCCACCAACATTGAGCATCGGTACAGTGGCGCCGCCGGCTGGCGCAGTGATCTGAGCTGCGGCCGACACGCTGAGCAGGACAGGGGCCACGAGGGCCGTGAGGCAAACACGAAAAGTTTTCATGCAGGCATCTTACGAACGGCCTGCGCGGCGGGTGTTAAGCGCGTGTAGTGTTTTCGTTAAGACGCCGCACCACCTCAACCAGCACGTCGCGGCAGACATCGACGTCGGCGAGGGTGACGTACTCCTCAATGCTGTGAAGCCCCGCTCCGCCGGGACCAAACAACACGGATGGGATGCCGGCGCCGGCGAGGATGGCGGCGTCGGTCCAGAACGACATGCCTGTGGGCGCCGAAGAAAGACCGCGCGCCTCGAGCGAAGCCCCGAGCGCGACCGGTAGCGGAGCGGCCGGACTGAGGCGATACGGCGGCCGGGACGTCATCAACCGCACTTCGCCGCGGAACGCTGCGTCGTCGCCGCGCAGGCGCGCCAGGATCGCCTGCACTTCCCCAACCACCACACCATCGTCTTCCCCCGACACCGTGCGGCGCTCGAACTGCAGCACACATCGATCGGGATACACGCTGAGTTCACGGCCACCGGTGATGATCGACGCGTGCAACGACGGCGTGCCCTGGTGTTCGGACGATGGCCGGCCCTGCAGTGCGCGATCGGTTGCCTCGAGTGCGATCAACACACGCGCCATGTCCACGATGGCGTCGCGTCCCTCCAACGGACGGCTGCCGTGTGCCGCGCGGCCTGTGGTCACGACTTCGAGCCACGCGAAGCCCTTGTGCCCCACCGCCATGGCGAGGTCGGTGGGCTCGGTGACGATGGCCGCATCGGCGGTCCATTCTTTGACGAGCGCGTCGGCGCCAGCGCTCTCGTACTCTTCGTCCGCCACACAGGCGACGATGAGTCGGCCGCGGCGCCAGTCGCGTGCGAGTTCCACCGCCGCGGCGATCATCGCGGCCACTCCGCCCTTCATGTCCTGCGAGCCGCGTCCGTAGAGCCGTCCCCCAGCCACCCGCGGCGTAAAGGGATTCGTCATGCCCTCGACGCCGACGGTGTCGAGGTGCCCGCACAACATGACGGCCGGACCGGGTTCGCGGCCATCGAGCACACCAATCACGTTGGGCCGCCCAGGCGCTGCCTCCTGAAACACCACATCAAGGCCTCCGGCCTTGAGCGCCTGCGCGGCCACTTCGGCGACGGCGGCCTCGCCCGGGGCGCCTGGCACCAGCGATGGATTGATGGAGTTGACCGAGACGAGATCAGACAACAGGGACAGGGTCGTCATTGCAGTTGGCATGATCTCAGATCGGGCGAAGTATTAACATCGGTCAGTCGAACCTGTTTCATGCATAGCCCGCCGCCACTCGCCATCGATATCGCTCGCGCCGTTCGTGACCGCGGCGGGCGCGCGCTCGTGGTGGGTGGATGGGTGCGCGACCAGATGCTGGGTCGCGATGCGAAAGACCTGGACCTCGAGGTGTTCGGTCTCGAGGCGGGCGCGCTCAAGTCAACCCTGGCCGCATTCGGCCAGGTCAACACCGTCGGCGAGAGTTTCACCGTCTACAAATTGGGCGACCTCGACGTGTCGCTGCCGCGTCGCGAATCAAAGACCGGACGCGGCCACAAGGGCTTCATCGTGGAGGGCGACCCGGGGTTGTCGTTCAAGGACGCTGCGCGCCGGCGCGACTTCTCCATCAACGCGATGTCGTTCGACCCGCTTACTGAAGAAATCATCGATCCATGGAACGGGACCGGTGATCTCCAGGCGCGCATTCTTCGCGCGGTGGACCACAAGACGTTTGCCGAGGACAGCCTCCGAGTGCTGCGTGCGCTCCAGTTCGCGGCCCGGTTTGAACTGACGGTGGAAGACGGGACAAAGGACCTCTGCCGGTCACTTCCCCTCGACGATCTGCCGGCCGAACGTATCTGGGGTGAGGTCGAAAAGCTCCTGCTCCGCGCCCATCGTCCGTCTCTTGGGCTGGCGCTGGCGATGGAACTGGGCGTGGTGGACCGGTTGTGGCCAGAACTCCAGGCACTCTCCGGGTGTGAACAGGAGTACGAATGGCACCCCGAAGGTGACGTGTGGGTGCACACCTTGATGGTGGCCGACGAGGCGCGCAAACGCATCGACGACCTGGACCATCCCCGCGCGGTGGTGATGATGCTCGGCGCGCTTTGCCACGACATGGGCAAACCCGCCACCACGAAGTTTGAAGACGGGCGCATTCGCTCGAAGGGCCACGAAGAAGCGGGCGTGGCACCGGCCACGCAATTCCTCGACCGCCTCAACATCCAGACCATCGGTGGCTACGACGTGCGCTACACCGTGCTCGGCATCGTGGCGCACCACTTGAAGCCGACAATGTTCTTCAAGTCGGCGTCGCCGGTGGGAGATGGGGCGTTCCGCCGGCTGGCGCAGAAGGTGGACCCGGAACTGCTGGCACGGTTCGCGAAGGCAGACTGCCACGGACGGTTGGGCACATTCGACTGCGCGGCGATGGATTGGTTCCTCGAGCGTGCGCGCGCGCTGGGCGTGGAGCACCAGCCGCCGGCGCCTCTGCTGCTTGGGCGCCATGTGCTGGAGCGCGGAGTGGCGCCGGGTCCGGTGGTCGGGACGTTGCTGAAGGCCGTCTACGAACAGCAGCTCGATGGCGCGGTGACGACGCTGGAGGAAGCGCTGGCGGCGCTCGAACGGCTACTCGACCCAGGGGTCGGGCGTCCCGGCTGAGGCACCGAGCACTTCATCGGCGCGCGCGGCATCCTCGGCGGCCACAAGAAGTTCGACGCCGCCCATCCAGAGATGGGGGCGCACGCCGCCGCAATCGTCGGCCTGGATGAGCGATTCGATTTCTGCGGCTTCAAGAACGCTGCGCGCCAGTTCCGCATCAACGTTGGTCAGGAACGTTCGCACGACTACCAGAGATCGTTCGGTCATGGCCGCCTCCGTACTCCCATTATGGAGCCGCGATCGCCGCCAGAGGGAGCGGATTCGTACTGGTGCTGTCGCCGGTAATCACGCGGCGAAGATAGCCCGCCTGTCCAAGGTGGAAGGCCAGATGCGCGGCAAGATGAACGAGAAACGCGGTGGTGTTGATCGTCTTGCCGGCAAGCGGCATCGGGTAGTTCCCCGCCATCGCTTCGTCAGAAAGTTCCGGCATTACAGATTCGATGACGCCGATCGTGGTCCTGAGCTCGGCCACCAGGCTGGCGCGGGTCCCCTCGCGCTGACTGAATTCCAGCTCGCGGTTGCGCACGTACGATGTGCCGCCAAGCACGCGGCCGACAAAATCCTGGAGGTTCCCGCACACGTGCAATGCCAGATTCCCGGCGGAGTTCGTCACGCCGCGTCGCGTGTGCCAGACGCTGTCGTCACTGGGAAACGCCTCGATCTCGCGGATGAAGCCCTGCAGTTCGCGCACGATCTGGGTCGTCAGGATGGAAGTCAGGCTCGGCATGGGAGGATGATAGTCAGAGTCCGGAATGAGTTGAATGGCGACAAATGACGACATCGCGGCGCTGTATCGGTTGCCGCCCGGTGAATTCACGGCGGCGCGGAATGCGCTGGCGAAACAGATGGGAGCTGCGGGCGCGGAGGTGCGCGCGCTCGAAAAGCCGCAGGCTGCCGCGTGGGCGGTGAATCAGCTCTATTGGCAGCGGCGGCCGGCGTACGACGCCCTGATCAAAGCAGCGGGCGTGATGCGACAGGCGCATGCGCAGATGCTCTCGGGCCGCAAGGCCGACGTGCCTCAGGCCGAAGTGGCGCATCGAGACGCGATGCGCGCCGCCACCGCGGCGATTCGCGAAGTGG
Source organism: Acidobacteriota bacterium (assembly GCA_016716905.1). NCBI lineage: Bacteria > Pseudomonadati > Acidobacteriota > Acidobacteriota bacterium. Next base: position 680,302 of record JADJUS010000022.1, read on the forward strand.
CACAGGCCGCCGGCGAAGTCCTGTCGGGAGGAACACTCGAAGCGGTCGCGGACACGTTGCGGTCACTGCCCACGAACGATCTGCCCGGCCAGCTCACCCGCCCACTCAAGCCACTGGGGATGGAGGCGCTGCGCGCCATAAACGTCCAGGGTCCAGAGTCCAGGGTCCAGAGTCCTGAGTCCAGGGTCCAGGGTCCAGGGTCCGGCGCCAAGAGCTCAACGACCGCGAAAAAAGAGGCCGCGGAGCGGGCGAAACGCGTCAAGGCGCTGGAGAAGGCACTCAAGGTGGCGGAGGCTGCGGAGCGTGAGGCCGAGGCGGCGATGAATGACGCGCGCAAGGCGGTCGCGAAAGTCGAACGCGACTACGCCGCGGTGCGCGATCGGCTGCAGTTCCTTGAGAAGCAGCGCTCCGATGTGGAGCAGGACGCCCACCGCAGGGCGCGCGAGTTGCAAGACGCCTCGAACGCGCGCACGCAGGCGGCGCAGGAGCTGCGGTCTCTCCGTACGTAGCGCGGCCTGGGTCTCAAGGCCGCGGAACTCGGCGCGCTTGAGGTTCAGCGCGCCCTACGAAATGCACGTTCCGCTGTCCACGTACCGCGCCACGAGGACAGCCACGCCCTACGACACCGCCACGCGCGTGACGCGGCCTTCGATCGTGCGATCGCCCAGCGCGATGTAGAGATCGTCGTCGCTCACTGAGAGCGAAAAGGTCATGCGGCGGTCGAGGGCGTCAACCATCGCATCGATGAGTGCGCGATCGAGGCGGTAGAGCTCGAGCGCCTCGATGCGGTGGATGCGTTCGTTCGCCCAAAGCCGCAGCATCTGCGTGGTGTCTTTGTGCGCGTAGACCGCAACGCGCGACGCAGCCTTTCCCGCTTTGTGCACGCGCGAGGCATCGGGCGTGCCAATCTCAATCCACGCGCCAATCGCGCCCGTCAGGTCGCGTACAGCGATCGTCGGCTCGTCGGGGTCGGAAATGCCCCTGGAAAATGCAATCCCGTCGGTGTACTCCAGGCAATACGCCAGCACCCTCGTGACCAGATAGTCCTCAGACTCCGACGGATGCCTGGCGACGCGCAGCTCAAGGTGTTCGTACACCCCGCGATTGCTGTCGGCCAGATCGATTTCGAAGTTGTAGATGGTGGATGTCTGCGCCACTGGCCGTAACTCTATCCCTTGCGGTACGCTTGGCGCATGCGAGCCGCTCTCGTCGCCACCCTACTGGTCCTGCTCGCCGTCCCGGCGGCCGCGCAAACGCCTGTGCAGCCACCAGTGGCGCCGCTGCCCATCGCGCCACTGCCCTGGCTGGTCTTCGATGCCCGGGGTGGATTCGCAAGCAGCGGACAGGACGGCACCACGGCCGCTGGCCTGAAAGTGGCCCCCACGGACATGCCCGGACGCCTGCGCACGGCGGTGGTCGGTGTGCACGTCTACCCATTCAGGCGCGGTGGGTTCAAACTCGGCTTCGGCGGCGAACTGCTGATGGGCTCCGCGTCAGGCCAGAAGAAAGACACGACGGGCAAAGCCGTGGGCCCGGTCATCCGGCGACGCCTCAACTCCGTGTCTGGCCAGATTTCCTTGAACTTCGGCAAAGGCGAAGGCTGGAGCTACCTGACCGCAGGCAGCGGCCCCCTCAAATTCGAGAGTTATCTGGACGAAGCCACCCCCGACGGCGTGGGTGCCACCACGCTCAACTATGGAGGCGGAGCCCGGTGGTTCACCAACTCCCACCTGGCCCTGGCCGTGGACCTGCGGTTCTACCTGACCCGGCCGGCCCTGGCCACGACGGTCACCGCCGCCCGGGCGCGCGAGCGCGTGTTCCTCCTGTCCCTGGGAATTTCGCTCAAATAGGCCTTCGGCTATACTTGAGAGCTTGAAAGGACTGCGAATTTGAGTAAGGACGATCTGATTGATGTCCAGGGCACCGTGGTCGCCGTGCATAGCGGCGGCCTGTATCGCGTGCAAGTGGATTCTGGCCACGAAGTATTGGCCCAGTTGAGCGGCCGGATGCGCCGCTTCCGCATTAAGGTCGTGCCGGGAGACCGGGTCACCGTGGGCGTCTCGCCTTACGACCCTGTCAGAGGCATCATCACCTTCCGGGCTCGCTAGAGTCGCACCAGAAGCTTTGTCCACACACTCAGAAGCTCCCAGACCACAACGGCGCAGGCGAAGCGGTGGAGGGGGAGGCGGCGGCGCGCGCCCGGCCAACCGTTCCACAGGCACCGTCAAGTCCACGTCGACGACGCGCGTCTCGCAGCCGTTTGACCCCGCACCAGTTCCCTTCACATCGCTCATTACCGAGCCGGCCGTACTCGACGCACTGGCGCAGCGCGGCTTCGTGCAGACCACGCCGATTCAAAGCGCGGTGCTGCCGTACGCCCTGACAGGCCGAGGCGTCATCGGCTGCGCGGAAACCGGCACGGGCAAGACGGCCGCGTATCTTCTCCCCATCCTGGTCAAGCTGATGGCCGCGGGCCACACGGATTCGCACAACACCATTCGCGCGCTGATCCTCGCGCCCACGCGCGAACTTGCCACGCAGATTGACGACGAGATTCAGGGCTTCGCGTATCACGCGCCCGTCGCGAGCGTCCCGGTCTACGGCGGCGTTCCCATGGAGCCCCAGGAGCGCGCCCTCAAAGCCGGCGTCGACATCGTCGTCGCCACGCCCGGACGGTTGCTGGACCACATGCGGAGCAATGTGGGCGACTTCTCCAACGTGGAAGTGTTTGTGCTCGACGAGGCGGACCGCATGATGGACATGGGCTTCTGGCCCGACGTGCGCCGCATCGCCGAGATCATGCCGGCCACGGCGAACCGCCAGACCATGTTGTTTTCGGCGACGATGCCGGAAGAGGTGATGCGATTTGCGGATGAACTGTCGCCCGATGCGGCGCTCATCCAGGTGGGGTCGAGCCGCGGACCTGCGGCGACGATCACCCATGAAGCGCGTATTGTGTCGTCGCGCGAAAAGCCCGCGGCCCTCGCACGAGAGCTGCGGCGCGAACGCGGCACGGCGATCGTCTTTGTGAACACCAAGATCGGGTGCGACCGGCTCTCGCGTGAACTGCAGCGATCCGGTCTGCGCGCGGCCGCGGTGCATGCGGACCGGCCGCAGAAAGAGCGCACGGAGACCATCGAGGCGTTCCGCTCTGGCCGCGTCAAAGTGCTGGTGGCGACAGACGTCGCCGCGCGCGGCCTGGATATTGACGATGTGGCGCTCGTGGTGAATTACGAAGTGCCTCGGTCTGTGGACAGCTACGTGCACCGCGTGGGCCGCACCGGCCGGAACGACGCCACGGGCCACGCCCTGACGCTGGCCGACGAACACGAGCGCTCGTACCTCGAAGACATCGAAAAGGCGTTCGGCCTCAAACTCCTTCGCTGATCACGACGGATCACAGGAGACGCAGAGACACGGAGGTTCGTTTTGAAGGGCCTCGCGTCACACCGCATCGGTATTTCGTAGGGCGCGCTGAACCTCAAGCGCGCCGGGTCCCGCGGCTGCTCTATCGCACTCGGGCTTGAGGAACAGCCCGGGTGAATTCATGCGGTCGTCGCAACGCCCTTCGACTGGAGGGACAAAATGCGACGATTCCGTATGAGTGATGCGGCGATTGGTGAGGCCTGGCAACGACGACAGCAGGGGGAGACGTACCGCGTGATTGCGGCGGCGCTGGGCTGTCATGAAGGGTCGGTCTACTTTCACATCCAGAAGCGCGGCGGGGTGCCGCCGCGCATCCGCCATCGGGCGGCGCGGGTGCTGTCTCGCGCGGATCGGGAGGAAATTTCCCGCGGCTTAGCGGCCGCCGAGTCGTTTCGCTCGCTCGCGCGACGGCTCCACCGCGAGCCGTCGACCATCAGCCGCGAAGTGGCGCGGCATGGTGGGCGGACCCAGTATCGCGCGACGGCGGCGGATGCAGCGGCGTGGCAAGCCGCGTGCCGGCCCAAACCCAGCCGCTTGGCCACGTGTGCGCGGTTGCGCCATCGGGTGACGCGGCAGCTGCAACGCGGGTGGTCGCCCGAGCAGATTGCAGGCTGGTTGCGGTGGCGCTGGCCCGATAATCCGGCCATGCACGTGTCGCACGAAACGATCTATCAGAGCCTGTATGTGCAAGCGCGCGGGGGCCTCAAGCGCGTCCTGGTCCAGCATTTGCGCCGAGGGCGGCCCCAACGCCGGCCGCGGCGATGGGCCGGACACACGGGCACGCGCATTGCCGATGTCGTCTCGATTCGCGAGCGGCCGGCCGCCGTCGAGGATCGCGCGGTGCCCGGCCATTGGGAAGGCGATCTGTTGCGCGGCGCGCATCAGAGCCACGTCGTCACACTCGTCGAGCGCCAGTCCCGCTTCGTGGTGCTGATCCGCCTGCCGCACACCGATGCGCCCACCGTCGCGCAGGCGCTCGCGCGACGCGTACAACGCTTGCCCGCCGCGCTGCGCCAATCGCTCACGTGGGATCGGGGCGGTGAAATGGCGCACCATCGCCGCTTCACCGTCGCCACGAATGTCCAAGTGTATTTCTGCGATCCGCAGAGCCCGTGGCAACGCGGCTCCAATGAAAACACCAATGGGCTGTTGCGGCAGTATCTACCCCGCGGCCGCGACTTCACCGGCGTCTCGCAAGTGCAGCTGAACCAGATCGCCCGGCTGCTCAACACGCGCCCTCGGAAAACCCTGAAGTACGAGACGCCGGCTGATAGACTCGCCGCGGCTGTTGCAGCGACCGCGTGAACTCAAGCGGGCTGTTCCTCAAGCCCGAGGCGCGTCTTGACCCCAGGACTCCAGGACTCCAGGACTCCAGGACCCCGACGCTGGACTCTGGACCCTGGACCCTGGACTCCCATACACTCGCGCGCATGGCACGCACTCATGTGGGAGCGCGCGCGGCGCTGATGGCGCTGGCGCTGGCGGGAGCCGTCGGTGCGCCGGCTGCTGCGGCTCGGAAAACGCAGCAGGCGCCGCCGGCGCAGTCTCAACAGGTCGGCACTGGGATGATCGCTGGTCGCGTGATCGACACAGACACACGGCAGCCCGTCCAAGGTGCGGTGATTACCCTGGCCCCGATCGTCTCCACGACGGGACGCGGCGGCGGGATTGGGCCGATTCGTCCTGTCAAGACCGACTCGCAGGGTCGGTTCGTGTTCACGGGCCTTCCTGTCGGGACCTATGCCCACCTCGCGCAAATGGAGGGCTACTCTGCGTTAGCCTCACGCGAGATCACCAACCTGACATCGGGCGCAACCGTCACGAACATCACGATCACACTGACGCGGCTCGGCACCATCAGCGGAACCGTACGCGACGACGCGGGTGACCCGGTGGTGGGCGTTGAGGTGGTGGCGTTTCGTCGCACAACTCTGCAGGGACGACCGCCGGTGTTGGCGGGAGCCGGTCGCTCCAGGACCGATGACCTGGGGCACTATCGCATCACAAACCTACAACCAGTGGAGTACTACATCTGCGCGTGCAATCGGGAACCGATTCCGTTCGACGGCCAGTTGCTGACCACGCTGGCGGGACGCCCGCTGGATTTGCTCGCGGTGGCCGGCCGCGCGGCCAAGGCCGGCGCCGATGCCGCGAGCATCGACACCACTCTTCGAACATTCGCTCCGACATTCCATCCGAACACGCCGCTCGCCAGCCGCGCGGTACGCGTCAAGGCGACGGGCGCACAGCCGCAGTCGGCGATCGACATCGAGGTGTCGGCGGTGCGAGCCGCGCGAGTCTCGGGCATGGTGCTGGGAGCAGCGAACAACAGCTTTTATTCGGGTGCCCTCGCGCTGGTACCGATCGGCGACATTCCAGAGGCGGCAGCCATCACTCAACTGGTACCGATGCTGGTGCAGCCCGATGGCCGGTTTGATTTCGTAGGAGTGGCGCCGGGCCAATACCTGTTGGAAGCCCGGTTCGTGCCGGGTCGGGCCGGTGGTGGGCCCTCTGGCGCAGCGCTGGCGTTCATTGGAGGAAGGGGTACGGCGGCCCCGAGCGGCGCGCGCGGAGGACAACCGCCCGGGAATTCGATGTGGGCCTCGCAGGTCGTGTCTGTTGGCGAAGAGGACGTGACAGGGCTCGTGATCGGAATGCAACCGGGCGCGACGATCACGGGCCGTCTTGAGTTCGTCGGCAACTCTCCCCCGCCACCTTCGGCGCCGCCGGTCCAGCCGGGTCAGCCGATGACGACTCGGCCAAACGGCATCCAACTCAATCCGCTGGATGCACCTCCGAGAGGACGGGCCTTCACCACCACGGTCACTCCCGACGGTACGTTCCAACTGCCAGGCGTCGTCCCTGGCCGCTACGTGGTGTCACCGGCGATCAACGTTCCTGGCTGGCCAACGCTGCAGTCGATCACGCTGGGCGGCGTTGATATCACCGACACGCTCCTCGACATTGATGGTCGCGACCTTGCCAACCTGGTGGTGACGATCACCGATGTCCCGATGGCGGAGATCCGCGGGACTGTCGCCGCCAGCCTCGGCAACGCTGAGGCCGAGACATGGGTTCGACTGTTTCCCGTCGACCGTCGGTACTGGGATGAACCGTTCGGCGCATTCGCACGATTCAAGAACATGCGAGTGGAAAACAACAGCTTCACGCTGGCGCGCATACCAGCCGGCGAGTACTACCTGATCGCCGTGAGTGAAGGCGGCCTGGAGTGGATGGACAAAGCCACGCTTGACGCGATGGCGCGGTCGGCGGAACGCGTGCGTGTGGTGAACGGCGACAAGAAAGTGCTGGAGGTACGACGATGAGGAGCCCGCGGAGCTGCGGCCTTGAGACCCAGGCCGCGCTACGAACACTCTTGTCTCTGGCCTTCACTTTTATCGCGGCCATTGCAGTAGCGGCGCAGGTCCCGCAGCGGGACACGCGGAAGCCGGCGACGGCTGGCGCGCCGGTCGCGCCGGCGCCGACCGGCACGGGAACGCTCGCCGGTGAAGTGGTGGCCGATGCCACGGGCGCGAAACTGCGCCTCGCGCACGTGGTGCTCATCGGCGCCACCACGGGCGTGCTGAAAGTCACTGCCACCGACGCCGCCGGGAAGTTCACCTTCACCAACCTTCCCGTCGATCGCTACACCGTGGGCGCCAGCAAACTGCCCTACCTCGGCGCCGTCGCAGGCGCGCGTCGCCCCGTGCGGCCGGGGGCGCCCGTGGCCCTCGCCGAGGGCGCGCGCATCGACAACGTCACCATCAGGCTGCCTATGGGCGCGGCCGTCTCGGGGGTCATCTACGACGAACAGGGCAAACCCGCGCCCGGCGTGGGTGTCACCCTCCAGCAGCGCAAAGTGCAGAACGGCGAACGTGTGCTGTCTGGGGCGGGCGTCGTGAGCACCGACGATCGCGGTGCCTACCGCGTATACGGCCTGGCGCCCGGCGAATACCTCGTCGCCGCGATGCCCACGCGTCAGAACACGAATGTGCGGACGCTCACAGACGCCGACGTGGATGCGATGTTGAAGGGCGGCGCAAGCGCCGCGCCACCTCCCGAAGAAGCCAACCTGACATTCGCACCCGTCTACTATCCGGGCACAACTCGCGTGAATGACGCACAGCCGATACTGATTTCGACCGGCGAAGATCGGCAGAACGTGGACCTGCGGCTCGAGCGAGTGAGAACCGTGCGCATCGAGGGCGTCGTCGCCACCGGCGACGGCCAGCCATTGCAAAACGCGAATGTGCAGTTTGGCACCACGGCCGGCACGAGCCCGCTGCAAATCGCGTCCACGATCAGAGTTGGTCCCGATGGGCGTTTCGGCATGGCGATGGGGCCGGGTTCGTACACGTTGATCGCGCGCGGTGGAGCCGGTCCACAGAACGGCCAGTTTGCGTTTGCCGTGGTGGACGTCTCCGGAGTGGAGGTCTCGGGCGTGCAGTTAACCCTGCAGCCACCACTGTCATTTGCCGGTCGATTAACAGCCGCCGGCACCGCGACCGCACCAGCGCTCGCCGGCCACAGGATTCAGGTGCGATCGCTCACGCGCGCGTCGGATGGCGCGGCGCAGGTGACCGCAACGACACCAGCCGGGGAGTTTACGGTCACGGGACTGGTCCCGGGTCGTTACGTAATTGGGAACGCACCGTTCTTTGGCGCCTCGACCGCGAGCGTGACGTGGGGACTTGAGTCGGTGATGGTCGATGGCAAGGACGTCACAGACCTTCCGGTGACCATTGCACCTGAAGCGATGCCGAAAGAAGTGGTCGTCACACTCGGCGACCGATGGCAGGAACTGTCGGGCCGTGTGGCCGATGGCGCGGGCAACGGCGTTAGCGATTACACCGTGATGGTGTTTCCCGTGAACCCGGAGTATTGGCTGTGGGGCTCGCGCCGGATCGTGACCGCTCAACCCGGCACCGACGGCCGCTTCAGCCTCGGCGGCCCCGGCCCGGCATTGCTGCCTGCCGGTGAGTACTACCTCGCCGCGGTCACCGACGTCTCGAAAGACGAACAGTACGACCCGGCGTTCCTGCAGTCTCTTATTTCCTCCTCGGTGCGCATCACGCTTGCGCCTGGTGAAAAGCGCACCCAGAACCTGGCGATTCGATGACGCAGACACAACCACCACGTGCTGGGGTGCTCGGTGCTGACGTGCTGAAGTGCTGGGTGCTGGGGTGCTGGGTGCTCATGTGCTCGGGTGCTGTTGTGCTGGTGGGTTCCGTCCAGGACCTTGGCACTGGCGTGATCGCAGGCGTGGTTCGCGACGTGACGAGCGGCCAGGCGGTGGAGGGCGTCACGGTGACAATGACCCTTCCCACCACGGGCCCGTCTCCACGGCCCACGCTTGAGTCGCCTCGCCCTTCCCCGCCACCCTCGAAGACCGTACGAACAGATTCCCAGGGACGCTTCGCGTTCTCGGCGCTTGCGGCCGGTCGCTACACCATGCGCGTGCAGCACTCCGGATATGCGCCGGTGCGAGGCGCGGCCGTGACGCTCAATGCGAGCCAGGTGGTCCCCGACGTCATTCTACAAATCGGCAAACACGGCAGCATCTCCGGCACAGTGCGCGACGACGCGGGAGATCCGGTAGTCGGCGTCAGCGTGAGGACGTTCAGCAGGCGTCTTGTCGGCTTCAGGCTCGGTCTCTTGCCCAGGGGCACTGCCATCAGTGACGACCGCGGCCAGTTCCGGATTGCCGACCTTCCCCCCGGTGACTATCTCGCATGTGCGTGTGCCCGAGACCCTCTGCCCATCGACAAGGAACTTCTCGAAAGGATGACGACGTTTTCGGTGCCTGTGACGGGTGTGGCGCGACAGTTGAACGACACGGTGCTGACATTTGCGCCGACCTTCCACACCGGAAGCACGCGCGTGTCTGATGCCGTGCCGATCACGGTGGGCTACGCCGATGACCGAACGGGAGTGGACATCACGATGCGGCCCGAATCACCGCGCCGAGTGTCGGGCCAGATCGCCGGTGGCGGCGCGAACGCGGGTGTCGCCTACTCACTGCTGCTGTTCCCCGAAGAAGATGATCCTGCCGCTGCGGTGATCTCCGAGATGGCACCAGTGGAACTGACGCCTGAGGGGACGTTCCACTTTGCCGCGGTCACGCCCGGAAAGTACACCCTGGAAGCCTTCACCAAAGACGGCACGCCTGGCCTGTCAGCCTCGGTCAGCGTCATCGTCGGCGACCGCGACCTCACAGATGTAGTGGTGCCCCTCAACGACGGGACAACCGTGCGGGGGCACGTGTACTTTTCAGGGTCCGCTGCCCAGCCGGGTGATGCTGCCCGAAGACCATCAGTCGGGCTGATGCCGATCTATCTCACGCCTGGCGCGTTGATCAGCATCGGCGCGTCCGGCACCCCCGTCGGCCGTGCGATGGGCGTCGGGCGGGATGGGTCGTTCACGATTTCCCGTGTTCGACCTGGCCGGTATCTCGTCAGCGTTGTTGGGCTTGATACTACCCGTCACACTCTGGAGTCCGTCCGCTCAGATGACGGTCCGCTATCCGATGCCGTCGTGGATGTGCCGCCAGAGGGCATCGAGAATCTTGTCGTCACGATGTCAAACGCCGCTCTGGCCACACTCGAGGCGACTGTCGTGCTCGGCAAGTACGAACTGCCGAACGAGATGCGCGTGGCGCTGTTCCCGGTGGATCGCACCTACTGGTCCGAGACCTTCCTGGCCCCAGGGCGGTTCACATCCGGTTGGCTCACGGCCAGCGGCACCGTCACATTCCCGTCGGTGCCTCCGGGTGACTACTACGTGTCTCTCATGCCGACCGACAGCGAGCCGTCGCCTGAGCGCATGACCGAGTGGGCAAAGAGCGCCGCCGTCGTGCGCCTTCGGCCGGGAGAGAAGGCCAGCGTGACAGTGAAACGGTGAAGCTGCTCGTCGGCGAACCGGCCTGAGATCCGTCCGGACGTAGCGCGGCCTGGGTCTCAAGGCCGCGGACCTCGGCGCGCTTGAGACCCAGCGCGCCCTACGAAATGCCGATGCAGCGTAGCGCCAGGCCCAGCCCTAACGAAATGCCGATGCAACGTAACGCGAGGCCCTTCGAAAAGTACCTCCAGAACTCCGAGACTCCTATGATCCGTCGTGATCGTTGATGCAGCGTGATCTCAATCAGTCCGAAAATTCCTTGGCGAGTTCCACAAACTCCCCATCCGGATCGAGGTCGCGATACTGCTTCCAGTGCGCGCGCGCCTCGGCGGACCGTCCGAGCTTTTCGAGCGTCACCGCCAGATAGAAGTGCGCCTCGGGATACGCGGGGTTGATCGCGAGCGCCTCGCGATACGCGAGCACCGCATCGGGGTACCGCGCCAGGTCGTGGTGGATGTTGCCGAGGTTGAAGTACGCCTCGAAACATTCGGGGTCGATGCGGATCGCCTTTTCGTAAATCGCATCGGCCTCGACCAACTCGTCGCGCTCGTAGTGGATGTTGGCAAGGTTGACCAACGCGGGCACCAGCATCGGGTCGAACAACAACGCCCTTCGGTAGGCGGACGCGGCGCCCTCCAGACTCCGATCATCCCCATCGTCGAGCTCGGCGCCTTCGAGGAAGTACTTGGCGGCCAGCGTGTAGTTCGCCGACTGGATCGCCTCGGCGCGATCGCTGGGGAACAGCGACGTCGCCGACTTCCGGCGCTCGGGCAGCGACACAACCCGCGCGTGCGGGCGATCGGAACGAGGCGGCTGGAAGTCGAACGCCATCTGGCCCGTGCGCTCGGCGAGCATCGCGCGCAGGATGGCGTGAAACGAAAGCCCGCGTTCCAGATCGGCAGCCGCGGCCTTCACCACGTGCAGGTCGGCAAACGAATAACGCCCGGCGACCGTGCGAATGAGTCCCCACTTCTCCAGGTACCGGAGGTGATCGTCGCGAAGGCCGGGGTACATGCCCTGCAAATCGCGCGAGGAGTAATACTGCGCGCGCAGGGTCTCCAAATCCGGGAGGCCGGCGATGCGACATAACTCGTCCTCGGTCATCACGCGCCGCACAGACGCGGGCCACTCGGCCGGCAACGGGTCCCCGGTGGTGACGATGATGGTGGTGTTGGGATTGAGGGTAAAGGCGCAGGTCCCGCCGAGGCGTTCAACGACCGAGCGCAGGTCTCGGCGCGAGAGCACACCGCCCTTGCCTACCACCGAGACGTGCTCCGCGGCAAACGGGTGATCGACAGGAATTGGCGCGGGCATGCTCACGGGCAGTCTGTGCCCGATGTTAGCATCTGCCCATGCTCCTCGCGGGTGACATCGGTGGAACCAAAACGCTCCTCGGACTCTTCGAGCGCGACCGGGGTCGTCCGCGAACCCTGGTGGTGCGCGAATACGCCACGCTCGACTTCGACAGTTTCGATGAATTGACGCAGGTGTTCCTCGACGACACGCGCGCCGCGTCGTCGCTCACGGCGGTATGTATTGGTGTGGCGGGGCCGGTGACGGGCCTGGTGGCGCGACTCACCAACGTGCCGTGGCTGGCCGACCTTTCCACGTTGGCCGACCGTCTGGGCGACTGCCCGGTGCAGTTGCTCAACGACCTCGAAGCGATGGCCCATGCCGTGACCGTGCTCGAACCTCACGAGATCGCGGTACTGCAGGATGGCGTGCGGGTGCCCGGGGGCAACGCGGCCATCATTGCGGCCGGCACGGGACTGGGTGAGGCGCTGCTGCACTACGTGGATGGACGGTTTGTGCCGTCGGCGTCGGAGGGTGGCCACGCGGACTTTGCCGCGCGCACGCCGCGCGAACTGGCTCTCGTTGAGCAACTGACCGCCATCCATGGCCGGGTGGACAACGACCGTGTGATTTCCGGTCCGGGCCTGGTGAACATCTTCCGGTTCACGCACGGGGCCACCGGCGCCGGCGTCGCCTGCGAAGTCATTGGACCGGGTGTTGAGGGTGGCGAGATGCCCGCGGCCATCAGCGCCTGCGCGCTCTCGGGCGAGTGCGAACAGTGCGTGGAAGCGCTGGACATGTTTGTGGAGGCCTATGGGGCCGAGGCCGGCAATCTGGCGCTGCGGTCGGTGGCCACGGCCGGGGTCTACATCGGGGGAGGCATCGCGCCCAAGGTGCTGGCCGCGCTTGAGTCAGGCCCGTTTCTTGACGCTTTTTGCGGGAAAGCCCCGCTGTCGGACCTGCTCCGCACCATGCCCGTATCGGTCATCCTCAATCCCGCAGCGGGGCTGCTTGGGGCGGCCGTTCGCGCGTCGGGGATGTAGTAGCATTCCCTGCGAATATCCAAGAGGAATTCTTGGAATCTTTACAGATGGAGGACAAATGCGTCACAAGTTCGTAATCCTTGCGGTGTTGGGGCTGTTGCTTGCCCCGGTTGCCGCTTTCGCCCAGTCGACCGGCGCGATAACCGGCCGCGTCTCGGCCACCGACGGATCGTTGCTGCCCGGCGTCACCGTGGAAGCCACGGGCGATGTACTGCCCGGCGGCCGTATGGCGGTGACCGGCACCAACGGTGACTACCGGTTGTCGGCGTTGCCCCCGGGCACGTACACAGTGACGTTCACGCTGTCGGGCATGCAGACGGTGACCCGCACGGCGCAGGTGCAGTTGTCGACCGACACCTTTGTCAACGCGACCCTGTCCATCCAGGGCGTCAGCGAGACGGTCACGGTCACGGCGACTGCCAGTCTCGTGGACCCGGGCGCTGCCACCATCAAGAGCGGCGTCACAGCCACGCAGATCGCCTCATTGCCCGTAGGCAACGAATACCGCGACCTGCTGAAGCTCATTCCCGGCGTGCAGTACTCGCAGGATGCCGTGCGCGGCCCCAGCGGTGGCGGCAGCGGCCAGGACAACGTCTACCAGTTCGACGGCGTCAACGTGACCCTGCCGCTCTTCGGCACGCTCTCGACCGAGCCGTCCTCGCATGACATCGCGCAGGTGACCACGATCAAGGGCGGCGCGCGCGCGGTGGACTTCGATCGGTCGGGCGGATTCACGATTGACTCGGTCAGCAAGTCGGGCACGAGCCGCCTGATTGGCGACCTCAGCTACAAGTTGCAGAACGATGCCATGTCGGCCGACCTCAAGAGCGGTCAGGTGTCGCAGTTCGAGCAGAAGCGCACCTGGATGACCGGCAGCCTCGGCGGCCAGCTCCTGCCGAACAAGGCGTTTTTCTACGGGTCGTACTACCGCCCCGAGATCTCGCGCGAGAACCGGGCCAACCTGTATGGTCCGCTTCCGCAGTTTGAGCGTGTGCGCAACGAATACTTCGGCAAGATCACGCTGACGCCGGTGCGCGACCTGCTGTTCAACGTCAGCTATCGCGACTCCAAGCGCGAGGATGTGAGCAATCTGTTCTCCTCCAACGCGTCCAGCACCACCGGATCGGGCGAAGAAGCCACCCAGAAGATCGCGATCGCCGAAGGATCGTGGGTGATCGGCTCGCGGAGTGTCGCGACCGCAAAATACACACGGTTCGAGAACCAGAGCCTGAGCAAACCCGACTTCCTGTCGGCGGCGCAGGCGTCGAGCACGCTCGGCTCGCGGCTGGACGTGAACGACCTGATTACGCAGGGCCGGCTCACACTCCCGACGCCGGTGAGCGGCAACGCCGCGTTTAACGCGTTCCTCCAGCCGTTCCTCGACAAATACGGCTACGTCAATGCCAGCGGCGTCCGGACGGCGGGCATCAACGGCTACGCCAGCCAGTTCAACGATCAGGACTTCTACCGCGACCAGATTCAGTTCGCGTACAACCTCACGTTCGGCAATACGGTCACCCATGAACTGCACGCGGGGTATCAGTGGTATGAAGACCGCGAAGACCTGCTGCGCGGCTCAAACGGCTGGGGTGAAATCACCATCCCGGGCGGACGCACCTCGGTCAGCGGCACGCCGGTCTACTTCACGGCCCGCTACCAGGCACAGTCCACGGGTGTGGCAGCGCCGATCAAGTCAAAGTACCGGTCGCAGAACCTTGAGCTCAACGACACGATCCGCTGGAACAACTGGTCGTTCAACCTGGGCGCGGTGATCAGCAATGACACCTTGTTCGGACAGGGCCTCAAGGAGGCGGCGGGCACATTGTCCGGATACGTCTCGTCGCCAGGCACCGAGTACGAGATGTACAACATCCCGTGGAAGAAGATGATCCAGCCCCGCCTGAGCGCGGTGCGGACCTTCGAGAACGGCGACACCATCTTTGCCAGCTTCGCCCGGTACAATCCGGCCGCCAGTTCACTGCCGCGCGCCGCGTCGTGGGACCGCAACCTGACCGGCACGTTCATCGACGCGCACTTCGATGCCAACGGCAACCTGTTCGCCGCGGTTCCGGTCGGCTCGTCGTCGGGCAAATTGTTCGTCGAGGACATGACGCCCCGCCGCACGGACGAATACATGATCGGCACCAGCATGCAGATGAGCGACAAGCTCACGGCGCGTGTCTACGGCCGGTACCGCTCGGGCAGCCACTTCTGGGAAGACACCAACAACAACGCGCGGACGGCGTTTAATCCGCCGGCCGGAGTGCCGCGTGAGTTGTACATTCCGGACCTGGACGCGAAGCGCGCGCAGATCGGTAGTGGCGGCGCGGTCGCGCTGGGGTCGTCGTACGTGATTGCTGAACTGGACGGGGCCTTCACGAAGTACTACGAAGCGACGGCCGAGACCGAATACCGGTCGGGCAACGTCTTCGTGCGTGGCTCCTACACGTGGAGTCACTACTTCGGCAACTTCGACCAGGACAACACCACCGTGGGCAACGACGCGGCCATCTTCATTGGTTCGTCGAACCTGGCCGACGGCGTCGGGCGGCAGATCTGGAATAACAAGGAAGGTGACCTGCGCGGCGACCGGCGTCACATGATGAAGGTCTATGGTTTCTACACCCTGCCGTGGCAGGCCACAGCGGGCGTGTTTGCGGTGGCACAGTCAGGCCAGCCGTGGGAGGCCTGGGACTGCTCGGTCTACGGGGTGGCCATCACGAGTAGCTGTGACACGATTCGCAACGCGGAGCCCGCTGGCACGCGGCGGACGCCGGCGCACTGGCAGATGGACCTGAACTACACGCAGAACTTCCGGTTCGGCGGACGGTACAACCTGCAGTTGGCGGCGGACCTGTTCAACCTGTTCGACAAGCAGACCGGCTACAACTTCGAACCCTCCAAGAACAGCTCGCTGTTCAACACGCCGCGGTCGTACTTCTCGCCGCGGCGGCTTGAAGTGGCGGCCCGGTTCCAGTTCTAGGACTGGGGTCGCAGACACACAAAGGCCCGGCGGGGGTTCTCCCCCGCCGGGCCTTTTTTTTCTGTGTACACGAAACGACCTCAGAGGTCGTTTTTATTTCCCCTCTCAAAATAAGAACGACCTCTGAGGTCGTTTCGTGTACCCACGCTCATTTGAACAAACGCTCGGTGGCGATGAGGCCGCGCGTCGTGGCATCCGCGCCACGACGCGCCGCCTCAATCCTCGCCGCCCGGTCCGGCTCGTTGAGCAACACACTCACCTGCGCGCGCTTGAACAGCGCCATCGCCCTCGCCGGATGCGTCGCCGACACCAGGTCCAGCGCCCGCCGCGCGTCGTCCAGACGACGGGCGGCGAGGTACAGGACGCCGAGCTCCAGGTGCTGCGCGAACGCCGCGCCCTGCGCGGCGCTCGCGCGCTCAAGCGCCCCAATCGCCACATCCGTCTGCTGCGCCCCCATCGCCACCTGGCCGAGCTGCACCAGCTCGGCCGCTGACGCCGGGCGCAGGGCGAACAGGCGCTGGCGCAGCGCCACGCTGTCGGCGAGCCGGCCCTCGCGCTCCCGCGCGAGGGCCAGCGCTTCAAGCGCCGGCACGCGCTCGGGCGACTCCGCCAGCACCTGCTCCAGGAGCGGCACGGCGCCGCGCCACTCGGCGCCGCGCGCCAGGTGCAGCGCCAGATACAGCCGCACGTCCTGAGACTTCGGCGCCAACTGGCCGGCGCGCCGAAATGCGTCCACCGCGAGCGCGTCCTTGCCAAGCGATGAATACGCCGTCGCCAAACGCATCGTGGCATCCAGATTGAAGGGGTCGGCGGCGAGGATCTGCTTGAGCAGCGGCACCACCTGTTCGTAGCGGCCCTGCACAAACAGCGTGGACGCCGCGTCGATCACCGGAAAGAGCTTCACCATGTCCGCCGGCCTGGGCGCATCGCGGCGCACCACCGGCGCGGTGGACCCGCTCACGTAGCCGAGGCTCGCCAGTTTCTGGCGCGCGTCGTTATCGAGCGGCGCACTTGACGCCGCCCCCGCATCGTCTACCGTCGGCACCGGATAGTCGTCGAGCACCGCCCGCACCGGCGCGGGCAATGACGCCGACGTGCCGAGCTCGCGCGTCTCGCCGGCGTCGGCCAGCACATCGTAAACCTCGATACGACCCGACAGGATTGCCTTCAGCGAGCCGGACACGGCCATGATCTGCGGTTGCCATCCCGCCTGCAGGAACGGCTTCATCGCTTCGCCGATCACCACTTCAGCGGTTGGCGTCGCCGCGCTCAGGCTTTCAGTCGAAGAGCGCCCCGCCCAGCCCGTCAGCGTATGGAAGATTCGACGCGTGCTCACCGGAGTGTCCGCAACTCCCGGCGAGACGCCCGCCCCCACCACGACCAGCGGCACCCGCATGGTGGACTGATACAGGAGTTGGCCGTGTTGCGGCTCGCCGTGATCACCCAGCCCCTCGCCGTGATCGCTTGCGACGACAATCGCCGATGTGCCACCTCGAGCAGCCACCCGCGCCTCGAACGCCTCTACCAATCGGCCTAATTGCTCATCCATCGCCGCCACTTCGGCGCGGTACGGGTCCTTCGGATAACGGCTGCGAAACGGCTCGGGTGGTTCGTACGGCGCGTGCGCGTCGAAGTAATGCACCCAGACGAACAACGGCTCCGGCCCGGACGCCTGCGACAGATGCGCCAGGGCGCGGTCTGTGGTCTCACGCGACGACCGCTCCGCGCGTCCGCCCGACAACTCATCGTCGTACACATCGAACCCGCGAGCGAGACCGAACCGTCGAGCGAGTACAAATGCAGACACAAAGGCGGCCGTGCGATATCCGGCGGCCTTCAGCGCCTCAGCCACCACCGGATGCGTGGCGGCGAGGAACCGCGCGTTCTCGTGGACGCCGTGCCCACCCGGATAAACGCCGGTCATCATCGAGGTGTGTGATGGCAGCGTCTCTGGCACGGTGGCGTAGGCCTGCGAGAACACGCGCCCGCGAGCGGCCAGGCGGTTGAACGCCGGCGTCTCTACGCCAATCGCGCCGGGCCCGATCGCGTCGGCGCGCGTGGTATCAAGGGTGACGAGAAGGATCGATGGCCGCGGCGCCGCGACGGGCGCGGGCGCGGTGGTGTCGCGGCCACAGGCGGCCGCGCCGAGCACGAACGCCACCGCAACAAAAAAGGAACGGGTGCAGCTCCTCACTTTCCACCTTCGCTCCTCCGGAGCTACGGCGGACAAGCCTAACTTCCTCACTTCCCAATTTTCCACAGGTCCGCGAGCCCGGGTTCTTTCATCACCTTCTCGATGTCGGCGATTTCCATCGGCAGCGGGCCCGACAGGTTTTCGTAGCCCGTGGCGGTGATGAGGATCGCGTCTTCGAGGCGGATGTAGATGCGTTCGTCGGGAATGGTGAGCGCGGGTTCGATGGTCAGCATCATGCCCGGCAGATAGACGCCGTCGAAGTTGGCGCCGGCCACATCGTGCGCTTCCATGCCGAGCCAGTGCCCAAACGAGTTGCGAGCCCGCGCGTAACCGGCCACAAAACGCTCGGCGGCCTCTTTGATCTTCGGGTCGGTAAACGTGAACGTCTCCATGATCGCGGTCATCTTTTTGTGCGCGTTCGCGAGCGACTCAGCGGCCGGCCCGGGCCGGATCGACGACATCAGCGCCTGGTACAACTTGACGTAGATGCCGTACATCTCGCGCTGTCTCGGAGAGAACGTGCCGTTGGCGGGGAACATGCGCGTGACGTCGGTGGTGTAGTTGGACACGTCGGGCGCGTAGTCCATCAGCACCATGTCGCCGTCCTCGAGCCGGCTTTGCGCGGCATGGTAATGCGGCCAGAATGCATTGGTGCCGGTCGCCACAAGCGCGTAGTAGCCAATGCCCTGTGCGTTGTGGCGTTTGAAGATGTAGTCAGCGATGGCCTCGATCTCGTACTCGTACATCCCGGGCTTCGCCGATTTCATCGACTCGAGAATCGCCAGGCTCGACAGGCGCGTGGTCTCGCGCATGATCTTGATCTCTTCGGCGCTTTTGATCATGCGCATGCGGTCCACGAACGGATCCAGATTCAGGATCTCGGACCTGGGCGCTGCGACGCGCAGCTTCTCGCGAAACACAGCGTCCTTAGACGCCCGGCCGTCCCACGGGTCAGCGGCGACCTCGCGCTCGTGGTTGGAAATGCGGTCGGGCGCCGCCGCGCCCAGTGACTCGCTCCGGAACGGGAAGTAGATCGACCGCCCTTCAGCCGCCACCGTCTTCACCACGCCGTCAAACGTGGCGCGATCCGCCACCTGCTCGATGCCCGTCAGTCGAGCCGCCTCGTCTCCCTGGGGCCAGCAGGGGTCCTTCAGACCGATCTGAAGCCGAGTTGCGCGCCGGCAGGAACAGCGTGGATGTCTTCGAGCGGCCGTCGATCAGCAGAATCGCGCGCGGCACCTCCACGCCGGAGAGATAGAAGAACTGCTTGCCCTGCTGGAACTTGGTATACGCCGCCGGCTCGGTGGCGCCCGCCAGAATGGCCACGCCATCCCCGATGGCGTCCATCACCTTGGCGCGACGCGCCTTGAACTCCCCGGGAGAGAACGCCTGGGTGAACAGCGGTTTGTCGGCTCCCAGTGGGAGCCAGGCCAATGCGACCATCGTCAGGACTACGCTCACTCGGATGAAGGTTCGGGGCATACGCGCGATTATAATCGTGGCCCAGAGGTTCCCTGACCAATGTCCCGATCCCTGCTTGCCCTCGCCATCGTCGCCGCCCTGCTATTCCTGGGCAGGCGCAACAGGCAGCGCCGCCGGCGCCGCAACCGCAGCCAGCAAAGCCGGTGTCCCTGCTCGACAGCCTCAGGACCGTCGCCGAGTCGTCGGAGTACCGATCGACGTCCACCTACGCCGAGGTGGTCGGGTTCATGAAAATTGTGGACGATGCGTCGCCGAACATCCGCGTCATCAGCTACGGCACCACGTACGAGGGTCGGATGATGCCGTTGGCGGTGGTGGGCACGGGCCTGAAGGACGCGAGCGCGGCCTCAGTCAAGGCCTCGGGCAAGCTGCGGGTGCACATTCAAGGCAACATCCACGCTGGTGAGGTGGAGGGCAAGGAAGCGGCGCTCGTCCTGCTGCGCGAGTTCGCGCAGGGCAAACACGCCGACTGGCTCGAGACGATGGTGTTCCTCATCACGCCGATCTTCAATGCCGACGGCAACGAGCGTTTTTCGCTGACCAATCGCGGCGTGCAGAACGGGCCCATCAACGGGCAGGGCACACGCGCCAACGGCCAGAACATCAACATCAATCGCGACTTCATGAAGCTCGAAACGCCCGAAGGCCGGGCGTTTGCGAAGCTCTGGAACGACTACGACCCGTACGTCGGGATGGACCTGCACACGTCTGACGGCTCCACGCACGGATACCACCTCACGTACTCGCCGCCGCTCAACCCCAACACCAACGCCGGCATCATGTCGATCATGAAGGACGAGTGGTTCCCGTTTGTGACCAAGGCCATTCGCGAGAAGTACAAGTGGGAGACGTTCTACTACGGCAATGCGAGCAACCCCGGGGGTGGCCGAGGCGGCCGCGGCGGTCAGGGTGCGCCTGGCGCGGGACGAGGCGGGCGGCGCTGCGGGCGCCACACCTCCTCCGGCAACGCCCCCACCGGCCACGCCTCCCGTGGCACAGCCGCAGGCGCCTGCCGTCCCGGCCGGTCCCAGGGCCTGGGGCACGTTCGAGCACGTGCCCCGCTTCCACAACAACTACGTCGGGATGCGCAACCGCTTTGCGCTCCTCAGCGAGGCGTACGCGTACGCGACCTTCAAGGACCGCATCCAGGCCACGAACTACTTCATCGAAGAGGCGATGAACTTCGCGCACCAGAACGTGGCGAAGATCCGGACCGCGGTGGACTCGGCCGATCGCGAAGCGCTGGCGGGCAAGACTCACGCCACGCGCGCGCAGATTCGCAGCGGCGGCATGGTTGAAATCCTGATGGGCGAGGTTGAAGACGAAAAGAATCCCATCAACGGCCGGAACATGAACCGCCGCAAGGATGTCATCAAGCCGGAACAGATGGTGGACCGCATGTGGTTTGAACCGACAACCACCGAGACGGTGCCGACCGAGTACTACATTCCGGCGGGCGCCACCAAGGCGCTCGACCTGCTGCGGGCCCACGGCGTGCAGATGCGGAAGACGACTGTGGCCACCAAGGGACTGGAACAGTTTTCGATCACGGCCAATACGCAGCGGCCGGCCACCAATTCGATCGATACCGGCAGCCACGGGCTCCGTACTCTGGACGGCACGTGGGCGGCCACCGACGTCACCGCCCCCATCGGCTCATTCGCCGTGGCGATGAACCAGAAACTCGCGCGTCTCGTGTTCTACCTCTTGGAACCGAAGTCCGACGACGGCTTGACGGCCTGGAACTACTTGGACGACGTGCTTGCGACGGAAGGCGTGAAGAGCTACCCCATTCTTCGCAAGAAGTGACACTTCCCGAAGTGCTGGGTGCTGGGTGCTGGGTGCTGTTGTGCTCGTGTGCTGAGGTGCTCGGCGCACGCCAGCACGCCAGCACGCCAGCACGCCAGCACAGATCAGGCGAGCTTCGCCAAGCGCTTCTCGACGTCCGCAATGGCGGCCTTGATCTGTTTCTGCCGGACGGGATGTTCGGTGGCTTCGAGCTGGCGGCGCAGTTCCGACAGTCCGAGCGTCAGAGACGTCACTTGCGCCTTTTTCACTGGATCAACCGGCGGTTGCGGCGACCGTTTCTCGCGTCGAGCGGCCTCTCGCTCATCGGCCAGTTCCTGAATTCTCGCGTCCGCGTCAATAAGGCCTTCGCCCGAATCACCCATTCCTCAAACATAGCAGAGGATCTTCCCGGTGGGATAGGATCGCGCGCATGGCGCGCATACTTTTTCTCCTACTGACGCTCGTAGTTGGCGGTCTCTCGGCCGTACTCACGGCCAGCATGCAGAATGCGGAGGCCACGTCCCTGCTGGGCCGGAAGCTCTCCACGCCTCCCATCGCGCCAGATGCGCAGGCGCGCATGGAGTCGCAGCTTGCGACCGCCGTGCAGGTATTCGAGACCAATCGCGAGGACCCGGATGCGCTGATCTGGGTCGGGCGCCGCACTGGGTATCTCTACCGGTTCCGCGAGGCGATCGGAATTTTTACTGAGGGGATCAAGCGCCACCCCACCGATGCGCGGTTCTATCGCCACCGCGGGCATCGCTACCTGACGATTCGTGAAATCGACCTGGCCATCGCTGACTTCGAGAAGGCGGTGACGCTCATCGCCGGCCAGCCGGATCAGGAGGAACCAGATGGGCAGCCCAACGTGCGCAACATGCCCACCAGCACCCTGCACTCGAACATCTACTACCACCTGGCTCTGGGTTACTACATCAAGAAGGACTTCAACCGCGCAGCCGACAACTGGCGGAAGGCCCGCGATGTGGTCCGCAACGCGGACAACCTGGTGGCCGCAAGCAACTGGCTGTACCTGTCGCTGCGCCGGGCCGGCAAGGCCGACGAAGCGGCCGCGGTGCTGTTGCCCATCGACGCGCGGCTGGACGTCATCGAAAACGGCAGCTATCACTCACTGCTGCTGATGTACAAGGGCGAGCGCACGCCGGAAGAAGTGCTGAAGGCGGCGGGCGAAGGGGCCAGCGGCACGTCGGCGCGTTACGGCGTCAGCGCCTGGTATCTCATCAACGGCAAGCGGCGCGAGGCGCAGCAGCTGTGGGCGACGATTCTTGCGGGAGAGGACTGGCCGTCGTTCGGCCACCTGGCGGCGGAAGCCGAAGCGCGGTAGCGATCCCACCCTTCAGCGAATGCGCTCGATCACGCGCACTTTGGGGGAGCCGCCGACGGCGACGGCGACGGGCTGCTTGGTCTTGGTTACCACCATCAGGGTGTTGATCTGCACGAAGGCGCTCTGGACCGACGTCCGGCTGCTCATCACCGACCGCCCGGCGCCAAAACCCGAGACGTTCTTGTCCGCGGCAATCACATAGATCGCGGGGCTGCCCTTCATTCGCATCGACCGAAGCTCCGGCACCAGCGCTTCGGGCAGGCCGCCCTGCACCAGTTCATCCCGGCCCAATTCACCGGCCGGATGAAGCACCACGATGTACCGGCCTTCCATTTTGATGTCGCAACTGGCGTGCACCATCGCGCGGGTGCCTTCGGCAGCCTTGATCGAGCGTTCCAGGCAGGTGGCCAGCCGCGTGGCCGGGTCTGAAAAGGGGTCGCAGTCGTACTGCGGCATCGAACTCATGGCGATCACCGCCAGCTTCAGTACGTTCGAGCGCCACAGGGACATGGGCAGGCGCTACCGGATCAACCGCACCACGTCGTTAAAGACCACAGTAACCATCAGCATGAGGATGAGCGCGAAGCCCGCAAAGAGGATCCGCTCCTTGACCTTCACGCTGAAGTCGCGACGGGCCAGGCCTTCGAGGGCGATGATCGTGATGTGGCCGCCGTCGAGGATGGGAATGGGCATCAGGTTCAGCAGGCCGAGCTGAAGACTGATCATCGACATCAGACCCAGCAGCGGGAGCCAGCCGAGCTGGGCCGTGGCGCCAGACATCCGCGCGATGCCCACCGGACCCACAAGGTTGTTGACCGGCGTCTCGGTGGTGAACAGCCCGGCGAGCGTGGTGACGGTCAACACCGCAGCTTCCCACGTCTGCGTCGCGCTCATGCTCATCGCCGTCAGCAGGTCCGGGTCCACGCGGCGGGTCTCCACCCCGGAAATCGACACGCCAATCACGCCAACGTCGCCGCTCTTTTCGGGCACGATGGCCAGGTCCTGCGCCACACCACCGCGCTCAATCGTGAACGTGATGGGCACGCCGGCGCTCTTCTGGATGCGCTCAATCACCTGCTCGCGCGTCAGTCCCCGCTCGCCCCCGATAGCGACAAGCACGTCGCCAGTCAGCAGACCGGCCTTCTGCGCGGGCTGGTCGGGCATCACCTGCGCCACCTGCGGCCGCACTCGGGGGCCGACCTTCAACTCGCCGAAATCGACAATGTCTCCCACGAGCTCCGGGGTGACCTTGATATCCAGGTACGAGCCGCCACGCTCGATGGCCAGCGTCAGCTCCCGGTTGGCCTTCGGCAGGACGGCCATGTCGAACTGGTCCCAGGTCTCCACCGCGGCGCCATTCACCCGCAGCACGCGGTCGCCCGCCTGCAGGCCCGCGCGCGCACCGGCCCCGTCGGCTGCCACGATGCCGATGACCGGCGGCGACGATCGGTACAGCGGCACATCGGCGCCCTGCGTCAGGATCGCGGTGGTCAGGATGAGCGCCAGCAGAATGTTCATGATCGGGCCCGCCAGATACACCTGGACTCGAACCCACTTGCTCTTGGAGAGAAACTCGGTCGGGTCCCCGGACGGCCCGTCCTCAGAGGTTTCACCCGCCAGCTTCACGTAGCCGCCCAGCGGGATGATGCTGATGCAGTACTCCGTGTCGCCCCGGGTGACCTTGACCAGCTTGGGCCCGAATCCCAACGAAAAGGCGAGCACCTTGACGCCGTACCACCGCGCCACCAGGAAATGCCCGAGCTCGTGGACGAAGATCAGGACCCCGAGCACAAACAGGAACGGCAGGATCGTCTCGAAGAACCCGATGATGTTGGCCATATGTGAAAACCCTGTAGGGCTATGACGATGGTAGCAGACCGGCGGTTTCAGCCGCATGGTGCCGGGCCCAGGCGTCGGTGGCCCTGACATCGGCCAATGAACGGGGCACGCTGGTTTCACGGCCAGCCGCCTCGAGCGCGCGTTCGATGACCACGGGAATTTGAAGGAACCCGAGCCGCCCTGTCAGGAAGGCCTCCACGGCCACCTCGTTTGCGGCATTCAGGACGGCGGGCCACGCGCCGCCGTGCTCGAGCGCGTCATACGCCAGCCGCAGGCACCGGAACCGGTCGGGGTCGGGCGGCATGAAGTCGAGCTGGCCCATCCGCGTCACGTCGAGCGCGGGGACCGGCGCATCCCAGCGATCGGGATACGAGAAGGCGTACTGGATTGGCAGGCGCATGTCCGTGACACCCAGTTGCGCGATCACCGACCCGTCACGCAGCTCCACCATGGAGTGCACGATCGACTGTGGGTGGACGACCACCGCAATCTGCTGCGGCGTCACGTCAAACAACCACCGCGCCTCGATCACTTCGAGGCCCTTGTTCATCAACGTGGACGAATCCACCGTGATCTTCTTCCCCATCTGCCACGTGGGATGACGAAGCGCATCGGCGGGCGTCACTCGCGCGAGGTCGTCGGCCGTCCACCCGCGGAATGGGCCGCCCGATGCGGTGAGAATCAGCCGCCGCAGTTCGCCGGCCGTGCGGCCGTGCAGACACTGGTGGATGGCGTTGTGTTCGGAGTCCACGGGCAGGAGCGACACGCCGCGGCTTCGCGCCGCATCGACCATGAGGGCGCCGGCCATCACGAGCACTTCCTTGTTGGCCAGTGCCACGGTCTTGCCGTGGTCGATGGCCGCGAGCGCCGCCTCGAGGCCCGCCGCACCCGACGACGCGCACAGGACCACGTCCACATCGGGATGTGTGGCGGCCGTGAGCAACCCCTGCGGGCCCGATTCGAGCGCTCCGGGCCGCGCACCGGGCGGCACCAGCGCCTTCAGGTCGGCCAGGCCCTCTTCTGTGGCGACGCTGACCAGTGACGGCCGGTACTTGCGCACCTGTTCGGCTAGACGAGAGGTGTTGTGACCGGCCGCGAGGGCAACAACCTGCAGGCGATCGGCGTGGGCGTCCACCACCGACAGGGCGCTCTGGCCGATCGATCCGGTGGAGCCGAGAATGGCGATGCGAATCATGCGGCGTACCGGCCAACATAAGAAAGGAACAGCAGGTACGCGGGGACGGCAAACAGATACGCGTCGATGCGATCGAGCACGCCGCCGTGTCCGGGAATCAGCGCCGAACTGTCTTTGACGCCCGCGCTGCGTTTGAGCAGCGACTCGAAGAGGTCACCCGTGATTCCGATGACGCACAACATCAGACCCAGGGCGATCCCCTCGAGAGGTGACACCACCTGGCCCCACACAGGCCCCAGGAGGGCGCCGGTAATGGCCGCGGCCACCAGACCTCCAACGGCGCCTTCAATCGTCTTGGCGGGGCTGATCGCAGGCGCCAGCTTCCGACGGCCGAATGCGCGGCCGGTGAAGTACTGCGCCGAATCACTGATCGCGATGGTCGCGATGAGGAAGATCACGGGGCGGGGGCCAAACACCACGTCGATCCACACGAGCGCGCCCATCGGAAGGCCCACATACAAAGGCGCCATCACCGTGACTGCCGCGGCGGTAATCATGGCCGGGGACGGCGGGCCTCCGGCCATCGTGACAATGCCGGCGCCCACCACCAGGGCCAGCAGCACCACGACAATCGCGGCACCGTTCGCCATACCGATGGGCACAACCGCACATGCGGCCATGGCCGCCACCGCGACGAAGAGGACAGGGACCGGAGCGCCGACTGCGGATGAGAAGCCGGCCACCTCGCCTGCGGCCAGTGCGGCGACGAGCGCGGCCAGGGCGAGCGTGGCCCACCAGGGCCCGAACCACAGGACCCCGCCGACGATCGCGACGAGTACGACGGCGCTGAGGACGCGGGTCACGCGTTAGTTTGTGACTCCGACCGGGTCCGACGACACAGCGCCGTAACGACGATCGCGCCGCTGATAGTCGGCCACGGCTTCAAGAAGGTGTCGCGCACGAAAGTCGGGCCAGAAGGTATCGGTCACCCAGATTTCCGCATACGCAATCTGCCAGAGCAGGAAGTTGCTCACGCGCATCTCGCCGCTCGTCCGGATCAGCAGGTCCGGATCGGGCTGCCCGGCTGTATAGAGGAGCGAAGAGAACACGTCCTCATCAAGCGCCTCTGGCGCGATGCCGCGGATAATCGCCTGCCGCGCCGCATCCACAATTTCGGCACGACCGCCGTAACTGAGCGCGATATTAAAGACCATCCCGGTATTGGTCGCGGTCCGGGCAACAGCAGCTTCCAGTTCTTCGCGCACGTCGGGACCGAGGCGGTCGAGCTGCCCGATCACGCGGAACTGGATGTTGTTCTTGAGCAGGGTTTTGAGTTCGGCCCGCAGGTAGTGCCGAAGCAAACCCATCAGCGCCGAGACTTCCGGCACCGGACGCTTCCAGTTCTCCACCGAAAATGCGTAGAGGGTGAGGACCGAGAGTCCGAGCCGCGCCGAGGTTTCCACGGTGTCGCGCACCGAGTCAATGCCGGCGCGATGCCCTTCCACACGCGGCAGGTGCCGTTCGGCGGCCCATCGGCCGTTGCCATCCATGATGATGGCCACATGTTTGGGTAAGCGGTCGAAGTCGAGCCGCCGCGAAATGGCCTCTTCGGGCGATCCCTTCGGCACGCCGGCCAGCACATCAGCGAGCGCCATGGAGCGAGTTTAGCCCGATGGCGCGGCTAAAGCCACGCCCTACTACGGGTAGTCCACCGAGACGAGCGTCAGCCCCTGCGCCGG
This sequence comes from Acidobacteriota bacterium, assembly GCA_016716905.1. NCBI lineage: Bacteria > Pseudomonadati > Acidobacteriota > Acidobacteriota bacterium. Next base: position 707,466 of record JADJUS010000022.1, read on the forward strand.
GGCCGTATCACCCGCCTGCCCACGGTCCCGCGACTCAATGAGGGCGGCCATGGACGAGAGATCCCTGCGGCCGGCCCCCACCTCCACCAGCGTGCCGACAATGGCGCGCACCATGTGGCGCAGGAAGCCGTCACCGTGCACCTCGAACACCAGTTCGTCGCCGTTCACGCGCAGTTCGGCGCGATCGACCGTCCGGACCGTGTCGAGCACGTCGGAACCGCTGGACATGAACGCGGAAAAATCATGTTTCCCGATGAGCGCGGACGTGGCGGCCTGCATCGCGGGCACATCCAGCGGTTGCGGCGCCTGCCATACGTATCGATGCGCGAACGGCGACACCACTTCGCCGGTGGCAATGCGATAGCGGTAGGTCTTGCCGGTGGCGTCGAAGCGGGCGTTGAACCCTTCCGCCGCATCGGCCACGTCAAGCACGCGGATGTCGCGGTCCAGCTTGACGTTGATCGCCCGCCGGATCACGTCAACGGAATGCGCGGTGTCACACTCGAGTGACGCCACCTGCCCAAGCGCGTGCACGCCGGCATCCGTGCGCCCCGCGCCGAACAGCGGTCGCGCCGAGAACGGCTGCATCGCGTCTTCGATCGCCGCCTGGATCGTGGGACCGTTCTCTTGCCGCTGCCACCCGCAAAAGCGCGTGCCGTCGTAGGCGACGACCAGCCGCAGGACCCTCATGGATTTTCACCATGAAGGACATGAAGATCCATGAAGGGTGCGGCGTTGGGGGCCCGGCTCTGCCGGGGCCGCGCGATCGAAGGGACGTCACGCACGAGCACACGGCCTGGAAAAAGACGTCGGGTGTCTTTTTGGCGGCGGCAGGCAAAAAGACACCCGACGTCTTTTCCTCGCCCGGGTGTGTTCGTGCGTGACGTCCCTTCGATCGTGCGTGCCGCCGAAGGCGGCACCCAACGCCGCACCTTCTGACAGCCCCATAAAACCTCATGGATCTTCATGGAGCTTCATGGAGAATTCTTGTGATCCCTAAGCCCTTGACCCGGGCTTGGTCACGGGCTGCCCCGCCGCGCACAACGGGCACGACGCGGGATCGTACGTCGGCAACGCCAGCGCGACCAAAGCGCGGAACGGCACGTCGAGTGATGACGTGCCGCCGCTGCGGTCGATGATCGATCCCGCGCCCACGACCGTGGCGCCGGCCTGCCGTGCCACCACCATCGTCTCGCGCGTGGACCCTCCGGTGGTCACCACGTCCTCGATCACAACCACGCGGTCATCGGCCGACAGCGTGAAACCGCGGCGCAGCGTGAGGACGCTTTCCTGCCGTTCGGCAAAGATCGCGCGCACACCAAGGGCACGCGCCACTTCGTGACCGATGATCAACCCGCCGAGCGCGGGCGACAACACCACGGTGGGGTTCAGATCGCGCAGGGCGTCGGCCAGCGCGCTGCCCAGCGGCGCCGCATGTTCGGGATGCTGCAGCACAAGCGCGCACTGCAGGTAGCCTGAGCTGTGCAGGCCCGACGACAGCCGGAAGTGCCCTTCGTGGAGAGCGCCGGATTGGCGGAAGAGCGCAAGAACGTCAATCACCGGACGCCTCGCAATTCCTGTTCAAACAGCTTCAGGATGCGTTTGTATTCATCCGCCCAGCTGGTCTCTTCCGTGAAGGCATGGTTCTCCACCGGATACCCAGCCAACTCCCAGTTCTCTTTACGCAGTTCGATCAGCCGTTGCGCCAGTCGCACAGAGTCCTGGAAGAACACATTGGTGTCCACCATGCCGTGCAGGATCAGCAACCGGTTCTTGAGGCCGGCCGCATGGAAGATCGGCGAGCTCTTTTTGTACGCCTCGGGGTCGGTCTGCGGCGTGTTGAGGATGTTCGACGTGTAGCCGTGGTTGTAGTGCGACCAGTCGGTCACCGGACGCAACGCCGCGCCCGCCACAAACACCTCCGGTGTGGTGAACATCGCCATCAGGGTGATGAATCCGCCGTAGCTGCCGCCGTAAACGCCGATGCGCTTCGCGTCCACCTTCTCTGACGCGACCAGGAACTTCGCGCCATCAACGACATCTTCGAGATCCTTGCCGCCCATGAACCGGTAGATCCCCGTGCGCCAGTCGCGGCCGTAGCCAGACGATGCGCGGTAGTCGGGGTCGAGGACGACATATCCCTTCGAAGCGAGGATGTGATGGAACATGTACTCGCGGTAGTACGTGGACCAGTACTTGTGCGCGTTCTGCAGGTAACCCGCACCGTGCACGAAAATGACCGCGGGCTTCTTCGGGTCACGTTTCGCGCCCATCATCTCGGGCGTGTAGAGGCGGGCATACACGTCCTGCCCATCGCGCGCCTTGTAGGTGATGACCTTGGGGTCCATCCACTTGAAGGCCCTGAATTCATCAGACGGAGTCGTCGTCACCTGCACAGCCGGCGCACCGGCGGTGAAGGGCATCATGTGCAGTTCGGGAACCTTGGTGCTGTAAGAGTGGACGATGGCGAGCGAGCGCTCATCTGGCGAAATGGTGGCGTCGTTCGACCCGGTCATCGTGGTGATCTTCGTGCGTTCGCCGCCATCAACAGACATGGTGTAGAAGTGCCGTTCGCCGGGATGCACTTCGTTGGTCTGCAGGAACACTTTGGTGCGGTCGCGTGACAGCACGGCGTTGGTGACTTCCCACTTGCCGCTCGTGAGCGCCTTCGCGGACGGCTGCGCGGCGCTCATGTCCACCGAGTAGAGCTGCAGATAGCCGGTCTTCTCTGAGAGGAACAGAAAACGTTTGCCGTCGGCGAGCCAGGCGATGCCGGCGCCGCCGCCGAACGCACCACCGCCACCGATGCCCTGCTCGCGAATCCACGCATCATCGCGCTGGTTGTCGATGACGGTTGCCGCGCCTGTGGCCGGGTCCACCTTCACGAACCAGCGGTCCTTGTTGTCTGCAGCGCGTACCGCAATCACCGTATGCGCCCCATCGTCGGACATGTCGGGCGGTCCCCAGTTGACGATGCGGGGACCGGGTGTGGCACCCGGGACGGCAGACCACTCGCGGCCGGCAAACGGCGCGGCGTCGGCCCACACGTGTTTGTTTTCTTTCACGTCGAGAATCGCCAGCTTGCGCACGGGCGCCACGTCACCGACGTTGGTGCGGCCCGGAATCATTTCGGGGTACGCCGACTGCGTGATGTAGTTCGGCGTGTCCTGGCCGCGGGCCGACAGCGCCGGCGCTTCGTTGACGCCAATCCAGACAAAACGCTCGTCGGCTGACAGTTGAAGGTCAGCTGCTGTCTGTCGCTCCGCCAGCGTGAAGCGTGCGATCGGCGCGACCGGCGGCTGAGCACCGGGGGCACCGCCGCGTCCGCCACGACCGCCCTGGCGGCCTTCGGCCTGAGCGCGGAGGTAGTCCATCAACGCGAGTTCCTGTTCACGAAGCAGGCGCTGCGCCTCGGTCAGGGCTTCCGCCGCGCCGCCACCACCGGCGCGGCCGGCACCTCCGCCTCGTTGCCCGGCGCCACCGGCGCGCCCGCCGGCCGCGGCGGGAGCCGCCCCTGCGGCTGCACCTGCCGCCACAATGTCGGTCAATTGCTGGATGGTGGGCCCGGCCCCGGCGGCCAGGGACATGATGAAGAGATTGCCGTCGCGCTGGAACGTCACGGCCGTGTCGTTGCGGGCCCAGCGGGGATTGGTTTCCGCGACCGCAGTACGGGTCAGCAGACTGCGGGCACCCGAGGCCACGTCATACAAGACCAGGTCCCCGCCCTCGGCGTTGAGCAAGCGGCGGCCGGCCCGATCGGGACGACCAGCCTGGGGCACGTCCAGGTTGCGGCCTTCTTCTTCGGTCAACTGGCGCATCCCGGAGCCATCGCGATTCACGACGTAGGTTGACGACCGGGCGTCGCCGGCCTTCTGCCAGGTGAAGTAGGCCTTCGATGAGTCTTTGGACCAGCGAACGGCCGAGGGTGAGGCCCCCACCAACGCTGGTCCGCGCATGATGGAATCCACGGTCATGGGCATCACGACGGGCTTGGCGGCAGGGGCCGCGGGGGCGGCTGCGCGCTGGTCGGCGGCGAGCCAGGTACCGGTCAAAAGGACAAGGGCGGTGAGGGCTGTAAGTCGGCGCATGGTTTGCATTCTCAATGGCAATCAGTGGCAATTGCTTGCGAATATTGATGATACGTCCCTGGAGGCTCCGCGATCCGGGACAGGGTTGTCCCGGAAGCGGGAACAACTCTTTTGGCCGCGTAGTATAGACGGTAACGTGATTTCTGGAGAGATTGAGATGATGACTCGCAGCCCGTATTTCCTGATTCGCAGCGGTATTGTTGGCCTGGCCGTAATCGGGCAACTTGGGCTGACGCCCGATGTGGCGCTGGCGCAGACGACGCCGGCCGCGACGGCCCCGCAGGGACCGGTGCTGCCGTTGTCGATGAGCCAGGCCGAGGCCATGGCGCTTGAGTCGAATCTTGGCCTGAAGGCCGATCGGCTGGCCCCCGACATCGCGTCGGAGAATCTGGCTAGTGCGCGGTCGGCGTTCATTCCGATCCTCAGTTCGGCGTTCTCGCGCAGTTCAAGTGAGCGTGCCTCCACCAACGTGTTTGAAGGCAGCGCAACCTCGGTGACGAACAAGGGCGTGTCGATTAACACCACCGTGAACCAGTTCCTCCCCTGGTATGGGTCGAGTTTTCAGGTGCGGTGGAATGCGGGGCGCAATGAGTCGACCGAGGCGTTCTCGCGGTTCAACCCCACGCTGAACTCAGGCATCAACCTGGGCTTCAATCAGCCGCTGCTCGAAGGGTTCAAGATCGATAGCGCCCGGGCAGGCGTGCGGACGGCCGAGCGCAACCGGGTGATTGCCGATATTCAGCTCGAACAGGCGGTGGTCGTCACCCGCGTGCAGGTGCAGTCGGCCTACCTGACGCTGATCGGGGCGATCGAACGCCTGAAGGTGGCCCAGCAGAATCTGGACCTCGCTCGGGAATCGCTGCGCAACAACCAGTCGCGTGTCGAGGTGGGCACCATGGCGCCTATTGACGTCATCGAGGCAGAAGCCGAAGTGGCCAGCAACGAAGAGGCGGTCATCATCGCCGAGTCGTCGGTGGCTACGTCTGAAGATGCGCTCCGCGCGCTCATCTTTGAGCCGACGCGCCCCGACTACTGGCAGGTGCGCATCCAGCCGACCGACACGATTCAGATGCAGGCGGTGGACGTGAACGTCGATGCGGCCATCACCAACGCCCTCGCCAACCGCACGGACCTGCTGGTGGCAAAGCGCCAGCTCGAGAACACCGACCTCAACCTCGACCTCCTGCGCAACCAGACACTGCCGTCGGTAGACCTGCAACTCAGCTATTCGGCATCAGGCACTGGTGGCACGCAGAACAACTTCTCCAATGAGTTTCCGCCGGTCCTGATCAGCAGCAGCGAACGCGGCCTTGGCTCCGTGCTGGGTGACGCGTTCCGCAACACCAACCCCGCGTGGACGATTGGCGTCAACGTGGGCTACCCGGTGGGCAAGAGCAGCACGGAAGCCGCGTTGGCCACACGCCGGCTCGAGAAGCAGCGCGCGGAGATTGAACTGCGCGACGCCGAGTTGCAGGTGACCACGTCGGTGCGCGATGCGGGCCGCCAGGTCTCCACCAACTTCAAGCGCGTGCAGGTCACGCAGGTGGCACGCGAGCGCGCCCAGCGCCAGCTCGACGCCGAGCAGAAGCGCTTCGGCGTGGGCCTCTCGACGACGTTCCAGCTGCAGTCACGGCAGCGCGACCTGGCCACGGCGAAGATTCGCGAACTACAGGCGATCATCGACTACAGCCGCTCATTGATCACCTTCGAAGCGATTCAGAAAGCACCTGTTCGCTAACTTCGCAATGGCGAAATGGCACAAATGTCCGAAATGGCGAAGTGCGGACAAACCAATGCAGGGAAGAATCCTGGAATGTCTTTGCCCTCCAATGGTTGAATCTGCTGCTCCGGGGTCACTCTTTCATTGCGCGCCTTGGACATTCGAAGATTCTTCCCGGCATTGATCTGTCCGCACTTCGCCATTTCGGACATTTGTGACATTTCGCCATTACAGGCGAGGCGGCAAGACACCAGACGCGCCTCGTGGCTAGAATGCCCATGTGTCCCGCGTCTCCGCCATCGTCATCACCTTCAATGAGGCGAGCAATGTCCGAGAATGCCTCGCGTCCCTTGCGTGGGCGGATGAAGTCATCGTTGTAGATAGCGGCAGCACCGATGGCACGGCGGATTTGGCGCGGATTGCTGGGGCCAGGGTCATTGTGCGCGACTGGTCGGGGTACGCGGCGCAGAAGGACTTCGCGGCCTCGCAGGCGACCCATGACTGGATCCTGTCGGTAGACGCCGACGAACGGGTGACGCCCGAACTGGCCGCCGAGATTCGACGCGCCCTCGAGCAACCTTCGGATCGTGTGGGCTATCGCGTGCCCCGCATCACCTTCCACCTCGGCCGCTGGATTCGCCATACCGACTGGTACCCCGACTATCAGCTGCGTCTGTACGACCGGCGTCAGGCAAGCTGGGCGAAGCGGCTCGTCCACGAATCGGTCACCGCGCGCGGCCCCGTGGGTCAGCTGTCGCACGACCTGCAGCACTACGCGTACCGCGACATCAACCATCATTACGAGACGATGCAGCGGTATACGACGCTGGCGGCATCGCAGATGGCCAGTGAGGGCCGGAGGGCGGGGCTCTTCAGCGTGCTCTTCCACCCGCCCGCGGCGTTCCTGCGCAACTACGTGCTCAAGGCCGGCTTCCTCGACGGCATGCCAGGCCTCATCATCTCGGCCATGAACGCGCATTACGTCTTCCTGAAATTTGCAAAGTTGTGGGCGCTGCAAGTGGCGCTGACGGGAGTGAAGAAGGATTGACCTCCGTCCACCTCGACACGGCCCGGACCTGGCGAGGCGGGCAGAATCAGGTGCTGCTGACGGTCACCGGCCTCTGCGAGTTGGGGCATCCGGCCGTGCTCGTGGCCCAGGGCAGCGGCGAACTGTCACGCCGCGCGCACGAGGGCCTGCGCACGGTGGCGCTGAACCCGGCCGGCGAATTCGACGTGCAGGCGGGATGGCAGCTGCACCGCGCGCTGCGCACGATCAAACCGGACGTGGTGCACGTCCACGATCCGATGGGCGTCGCCCTTATTGCGATGGCGCTGAAGATGCAGCCCCGCCTCGCTCCCCGCCCGCTCATCGTCGCATCGCGCCGCGTCGATTTTCACCTGAAGCGGAATGCGTTTTCACGATGGAAGTACAGACACATCGATGTGTTCATCGCGGTGTCTGGGGTCATTGCGCGCATGCTGGTGGAGGACGGGATTCCCGCCGAGCGCATCGAGGTGGTGCACGACGGCGTCAACATCAGCGCCATCGACAAAATCGAGGTTGAGGACGTCCACAAGGCGTTCTTCCTGCCGCACGGCGCGCCGATCGTGGGCAACGTGGCGGCACTGGTGCCGCACAAGGGCCAGAAAGTGCTGATCGAGGCTGCCGCGCTGGTCACGCGCCAGGTGCCCGATGCGCGGTTCGTGATTCTCGGTGAGGGTGAGCTGCGCGACCCGCTCGAACGCCAGGTGAAGGAACTGGGACTGGAACGTCACGTGTTCCTGCCAGGGTTCCGCGCCAACGTAATCGCGCTGCAGAAGTCGTTCGATATCTTCGCGATGAGTTCGGTCACCGAAGGTCTGGGTTCATCGATGCTGGACGCGATGGCGTGCGGCGTCCCCGTGGTCGGCACGCGCGCCGGGGGCATTCCCGAAGCGATTGAACACGGCCAGAGCGGATTGCTCGTCCGTCCCAACCATGCGGACGAACTGGCCGCGGCGCTTGTGGATCTGCTCAAGAACCCGGCGCTCCGCGCACAACTCGGCGCCGCCGGCCGCCGGCGCGTGGAGCAGGAGTTCAGTGTGGAAAAGATGGTGGAAGGCACGCTCGCGGTGTACGAACACCGTCTTGGGGCGCGGCGTTAGTGCAAGAGCTATCACCATAAAGGGCCATGAAGATCCATGAAGGGCGCGGGGTTGGGGGCCCGGCTACGCCGGGGCCGCACGATCGAAGGGAAGCCACAAACGAGCGTAGCGGACCAAAACGACCTACGTTCGTTTGTGGCTTCCCTTCGATCGCGCGTGCCGCCGAAGGCGGCACCCAACCGCGCGCCTTCTGACACTGCCTTAAAACTTCATGGAGCTTCATGGTGAACAAGCTCTGCCTGACGTGATCGCGTCATCACAAAACCTGTGATGGCGATGGCCGCCACCAGTGCGAGGGCGACGAGGCCAGTCTCGAAGTAGGGACGATCGGACGCGAGCGTGATCGCGACGCCCCACGTCCAGAAGTGGCAGAAGAACCCGATGAAGCCGGCGAAGAGGCCGAAGCGGAAGATCACGCCGAGGATGATCACGACCAGGATCACACCGAACACCAGGTCAAACGCCAGCAGGCCTGACTGAAACTGGCCGCGCGCGGCCAGCGGTGAAAAGAGCATGGTCGCCACCGTGAACGCGACCCAGGTCCGGCCGAGCGGCGGCCACAGGCGTTGGAGCGCGGCGCGCAGCAACGCGAGACCCAGCACGCCCAGCATGGCGTTTTCCATCGCGCCGGAGATCTGGAAAAACACGCGGGCGATCAGCGCGCGTGTCCCAAGGAGCATGTCGGCCGTGTGCGGCGCAAAAGGCGGCCACGACAACCACTCGGGCGCGAGGTGAAACACGTACGAGATCACGGTCATCGCCAAACCGCAGGCCGCGCCGACGAGCAGGTCGCGGCCGACCATGCCGTCACGGTAGCGGCCGCCGAGCAGGCGCGTCCAGGTGATCAACATGTGCGGCCAGGTTTTGCGCACGTACGGCTCGGCCGCCAGATAGAACAGCCACATGGTGGCCGCGCCAAACAACGTATGACCGGCAGCCGCGAACAACCTCTGTTGTTCAATGCCGACATCAGCCACGTGATGGGCGGCGAAGAACCAGCCGCCAAGTGTCGCAATCGCCGCAACGGCCGCCAACCGGATCGCACCGCGGCGGTCTCCGCGTCCTGCGCGCCAGTTGGCGCGAGCCACAATCGCGGCTGCCACCATCAGCGCCGGCCCAACCAGAAGCGCGAGCAAGGCGATGGCCTTCACGGCACCACCGGGTGCCGTGTCTGCCTCGCTCTCGTTCCATGGGCCAAACGTACGAAAGTAGACCGGGCTCCCCAGGTATGACCCGGCTTCAATCCGGAGGGACGCCTCCGGGAGTCCGGGCCACGTGCCGAGCCAGGCCAGTCTCGTGTCGGCGAACGCGCGTGGGCTGTAGGTGGGAGCCGCCGCGGTGAGGCGAACAGCGCTGAGCCCCGCCGCTTCGAAGAACGAATCCCACGTCACGATCGGCGCACCAGGCCGCGCGTCCGGCGACAACTGCGGTGGCAGTCGCTCAAACGACAGCAGCTGTCCTTTCAGGTCGAGGACAATCAAGCTCATCCCGGTCATCGCTGACGGAGGATCGGCCACGCTCACCGCGTTTCCTGAGGGCACGAGCAGCGTGGGACTCGACCGATACCAGAAGACCATCGCGGGAGGACTGCCGCTCCGGAGGATCGCCGGTAGATCAGCCGGACCCTTTCGCCCACGAATCCACGAAAGAAATTCGCTCCGCTCCTGAATGCCCCACGCCCGATCCCCTGGGTCGGGGAACCCAAAGGATTTTTCCAGGTCGCGCGCGCGGTCGAATAAGGTCGACGGAGCCCGATCAAACGGTATCTGTGCGTTCAACGTCAGCCGGCTGGCGAGCATGGCGGTCAACACCAGCAGCACGATCGACGCGGTCAGCCACGCGCCACCGGCCCCGAACGTCAGCGCCGTGCTGTCGTCACCGGCGGCGGCCACCATTTGAGGCGATGGGGTTTCACCCGCGGCAAGCGCGGCTGCGAGTGGATCGCCTCCGGGAAGCGCCGCTGAGACGGCCATCGCGGACGCCGGCCGATCCGCCGGATCGGCCGCAAGACAGCGCATGATCGCGCGTTCGATGGCCGGGTTCAGTCCCGGCACAAGCGCCGACGGCGGCACGATCGCGCGGTTCTGGTGCTGCTCCACCAGGTCGCCCAGCGTCTTGGCCGTGAACCCCCGCTTGCCTGTAAACAGTTCGTACAACACCAACCCGAGCGCGAACACATCACTGAGCGCCGTCACGCCGGTACCGCCGAGTTGTTCCGGCGACATGTACGCCGGCGTACCGGCACGGACGTCGGTGACCGTCCCGATCGCCGCGAGACTGAAGTCCATCAGCCGCACCTGGCCGGTGCTGTCGAGCATGATGTTTGCCGGCTTCAGGTCGCGGTGAATCACACCGCGCGTGTGTGCCGCCGACAGGCCCGCACAGATCTGCCTGGCGATGTCGAGCGCCTTGTCTTCGGGCAGCCGGCCGATCCGTCGCAGCAGTGATGACAGATCCTCACCGTCGACATACTCCATCGTGATGAAGAGCTGCCGAGTCCCGTCGGTGACCGCCAGATCGCCGATGTCGTACACGCGGCACACGTTGGGATGCGACACCTGCCGCGCCGTGCGCACTTCGTTGTGAAACTGCATCAGCCGCTGCGGATCACTGGCGAGCGAGGCGGGCAACAACTTCAACGCCACCTGCTGCCCCAGTCGCAGGTCATCAGCGCGATACACCTCGCCCATGCCGCCGCGTCCCAGGAGTCCGATGACGCGATACCTGTTGTCGATCACCGTGCCTGGCGCAAAGCGCCCGTGGTCAATCGACCCAGCCGAGCTGAGCCAGCCCTGCCCCGCCCCCCCTGAGCGGGAAGAAGCAGATCCTGATCCCGATGGTGAAGGCGTTGCAGGTGTTGCCAGCCGGGTCGTCTCCGGCGCCAGCGTCGTCAAATCGGTGTCCGCACCGCAGGACGCGCAGAAGCGTCCGTCAGGTACGGTTGCGTGGCAGGCAGGGCACGTCACGACGCCATTCTAGTAGCAGGCACCGCGCGCAGATCACCGGGGCCGGCAAATGCCCTGAAGCGGACACTGTGTATCGCGCCTCGCTGGGTCTCAAGGCCGCGACCAGAAGGGGCAGTCGGCTTGCCATACCGAAGTCTCTATTGTAGACTCCGTCGAAGTCGACAACGGAGACTTCGACATGCCCAGCCCCATCTTCCTCGGCGAGTTTGAACAACTCGTCCTCATCGGCATTCTCAAACTCAGCGATGACTGCGGCGTGCTGGCCCTGAAGGCCTCACTCGATGCCATTGCCGGCCGACCCGTTTCGCGCGGCGCACTCTATCGCACCCTCGACCGACTGGCCGACAAAGGGTGGATCGACTGGACCATCGACGACCACGTGCGGCCCGAGCGTGGCGGGCATCCCAAACGGCAACTCCGCGTCACGAAGCCGGGAGTCGCCATGCTGAAGGCGTCACGCAAGACCCTGCTCCAGCTGTGGCGCGGCGTTGAGAAGGAACTCGGCTCGTGACCCCGCAATTGCCAGCGCCGCCGCGTATCGCTTGCTGGCTGCTCGCAGCCGTGCTGCCCGATGATGTGGCAGGCCGAAGTATTCAGGGCGATCTCATAGAGGAATTCCACGGCCGTCCGGCAGGCTGGCGTCGTCGAATCTGGTTCTGGAGAGCGGCGATTGGGCTCGTCGCCCGCTATGCACCCGCGCGACCATTCCGGGCGAGCACCACTCGAGGCCGGAGTTCGGGGCATTGGCGGCGCGATGTCCTGTACGCGGTCCGACTTCTCGCACGCAGACCCTTGCATACCGCGGTGTCCGTCCTGGGACTCGGCGTAGGGCTGACCGCCACGGTGACCGTGTTCTCCTTTTTTAGTGCCGCGTTGGGCGACCCACCCGGAGTTGTCGGTGCGAAAACGCTCGCCGTCGCCCGATTCGTCGGAGTTCAGACGGCGACGGGCTCCAGCGGCCGGTCGTTCACGCCAGCAGAGGTGGCGATTGCCTTGAGGGGTATCCCGGGACTCGATAACACCGCAGCATTCGGCACCAAATCCGTCACGATTCAGGTCGGCGCCGAGACGCAGAGCGTATTTGCGAAGTTCGTGTCGGCAACGTACTTCACGGCTCTCGGCACTCAGCCACTCGAGGGGCGCGTGCTGGGAACCGAAGACGATCGGGCCGACGCCAGCACCGTCGTGATTTCCGAGCGCCTCGCGCAACGGCTGTTCGCACGGCCGCGGGAAGCGCTCGGTACGGTGCTGCGCGTCGCCGATCGCGATCTGCTCATCGTTGGAGTCCTGCCCGACCGATTCGCCCGAGTCTTTTCTCCCGGGCTGAATGCTGCGCCGGATGACGCCGTGTACGTTCCTCTGGCACTCCACGGCGGTTGGCCCGCGTCGGACCCGTCGCTCGGCTGGCTGACCCTTGTTGGCCGGCTTCAAGACGGGTTCACCGAACGCGACGTGAACGCTGCCGTCGGTCCGGTCGCACAAGCGATCGAGACCGCGCGGTCGGCGCCAGGCCGGGTCACGATAGCCTTCGACAACTTCCTGTTCGGATTCGGTCCTTCGGCTCTGTTGACGTTCGCAAGCCTCTGCCTGGCGGCGCCGATCCTGTTGCTGGCCATCGGCTGCGCCAACGTCGCCAACCTGCGACTGGCTCAGGCGACAGAGAGAGCCCGTGAGATTGCGGTGCGTCATTCGCTGGGAGCCACCCGGGGCGACATTGTGCGCCTGCTGGTGTTGGAATCGGCGTTGATATCGCTCCTGGCGATGCTCTTTGCCTGGTCCGGCACACACGTGTTGCTACTCCAGTTCGCGGCGATGCTGCCAATCGCGGTGCCTCTTGACTGGACGGTCGCGGCGTTCGCGTGTCTCGCTGCGGTCGCGGTGACTATCTGCTCGGGGCTGATCCCGGCGTGGCTCGTCACAGGCCGTAATACAGAGCGGCAACTGAAGCAGTCCGGGGCGGGCGGCGGGTACGCGCGCACGCGCCTTCGTCACTCGCTGGTCGTCATCCAGATCGCGCTCTCGGTCACGCTGTTGACGATTGCCGCGCTGTTCGTGCGGACAGTACAGGAGATTTACGGACGGCAGCCAGCCGTCCTCGAGCAGATACTTGTCGCACAAATTGACTTGGCCAACGGCGCTGAGCCGAAGGACCCCGGACTCACGGCGCGATTCGAGGAAGGGCTTCTGAAACGCCTCGGTCCAGATCCTCGGGTGCAGGGAGTCGGTCTGTTGTTTGCGACGAGCCTCTACAGCGGTGGTGGCCCGGCTTACTGGCTGGCCGGCGAATCGCGCCGCGATTCTCAGACTACCGCGCTCCACCGCGTGACGCCGTCGTGGTTCATGGCGATGGACCTGGCGCCGCTCACGGGCCGGCTGCTCCAATCCGGTGATGAACCCGACGTGGCGGTGGTGAACGAAAGTCTGGCGGCATCGCTTGGTCCGGGCGCACCGGTCCTGGGCGCAACGATTCAACTCAGTCTCACAGGTGATGGCAGGCCGCCGACGCCGGTCACCATCGTAGGGGTCGTTCCTGACAGCGTCCGGGTGATCAATCGCCCACTCCGTCCGAGGCCGATTCTCTATCTGGCCCCGCCGACACCGATGCCTGCGCGCTTCACGATTGCCGTGCGTACCAATCGTGTCGACGACGTCCTGCGCGACCTTCCGCATACGCTCTCGGAGATTCAGCCAGAACTCACCTGGCGCGGCCTGGAGACGGCGGACAAAGCGATTGCGCGCGGCGCGGGGCCTTTCAGGTTTTTCGCAACCGGGATGGCCGCTCTTGGCGTGGTGGCTCTCCTCGTCGCCGGCGTCGGCCTGTTCGCCGTGACGGCGTATCTGGTGTCCCTGCGAACCCGGGAGTTCGGCGTACGGATGGCGCTCGGCGCACGGAAAGGCGATGTCGTGAGGCTCGTCCTTCGGCAGGTCGGTCTTGTTACGGCAGCGGGGCTCGGTCTCGGTGTTGTGCTCACGGCGCCCGCCGCCAACATGTTGCGGTTCCTGTTCCTCGGGTTGTCGCCAACCGATCCCGTGGCCATCGTCTCAATCGTGGTGCTGTTGGGCGGAACCACGATTCTTGCTGCGATCCTGCCGGCTCGACGTGCCGCCACCATCGATCCGGTGCGCGCCCTTCGTGTGGATTAAAGCGGTTTCGACATGCGTGTAGCCGGACCTGAAGGTCCGGCCTCCTTCCGGAAGGAGGCCGGGTCTTCAGACCCGGCTACGCACATGTCGAAACCGCTCTATAGATCACCGGGGCCGGCAAATGCCCTGAAGCGGACACTGTGTATCGCGCTGCTTCGTCTTGTAGCCGCACGCGCCCATCATGCTGAGGTGGCAGAGCGAGAAGTCATAACGCACGGGGTCGATCGGGTCGAGCGCGCGCAGTGATTCTGTGATGTCGGCGGCCATCTTCCAGCCCGGCGAAGCACGCTTGGTCAGTCGCAGACACGACCCCGCGCGAATGGTGTGCGTATCCAGCGGGATGACGAGCTGGCCCGGCAGCGGTGTTTTCCACCCGCCAGGATCGACGCCGTCCGTGCGCACCATCCAGCGAAGAAACAAATTGAGGCGCTTGCAGGCGCCACCGCTTGAGGGCCGGCTGAAGAAGAAGTACACCCCTGGCGCCTTCGGCACTTTGCCGTACGCGGGCTTCAGGTCGATGGCCCGAGCGCGGGTTGAAAACGACTCCAGCGAGTCGGACACATCGGCCGCGTCCGCCGACCACCCCTTAGCGAAGTAGGCTTCGAGCGACCCGGCCTCATCGAGCATCTGCCGAAGGATCCACAGGAGCGCGACAAGGTCGCGTCCCTTGATCCACCGATGCACCAGTGGCAGCAGTGCGGCGCCATCGCGAGCGGGCTCAAACCTGCGCACCGCCTTTGCCGGCGACGGCCCCAACACCTGACACACGGCTTCGATGGACGCAACAATCGACGCCACGCGGCCAAACGCAAGTCCGGCCGCGATGAACGCCACGATCTCGCGATCGTCGAGCCGCTCGTACCGCCGCACAACCTGGATGGGATCAAACGCCGACTCGGGATGGTTGAAGTCGGCGTAGAGGCGGTTCAAGCGAGACTGAAAGTCGCTGGGACGTTGGCGCATAAGGAAACAGCCTCGGGCTTGAGGAACAGCCCGAGCTACGTTATCGGACCCTGGACTCTGGACCCTGGACTCAGAATGCCGCCACCGGAATCCCCTGGCGGCACAGCGGACAATTGGCCGCCGGGTAGTTTTCAGGCGCTGGGTACTCCGCGAGAGCGATGTTCGGCACACCAAGGTCCACCACCGCCTCGAGGCGATCACAAATCTGGACCGTCGCGATGACGATGCCGCCGGCGTCTTCGAGGAGAGCCTTGGCACGTTCGAACGTCTTGCCGGTATTCCTCACGTCGTCCACCAACAAGACGCGTTTGCCGCGCACCACTTCACGGTAGAACGTTCGCAGCACCATCGACCCGCTGTGGTCCACCGACAACGGGGCGAAGAAACACGCTGGGTGGCTGAGCGGCCGGTGGCCATCCAACAGGCCGGCAACGGTGTGCGCCAGGAGCGCACCGCCCATCACGGGCCCCGACACCACCTCGGTCGCGTTCACCAAATCGATCGGGAGCTTGGCGATCAGATCCTGCGCCACACGCCAGATCGTCCCTGGCTGCTGGAACAACCGGTGGGGATTGAGATAGGCCGTGCCGTGGTAACCGTTGCCATAATCAAAATGGCTCTCCACCATCAGGACACCAAGCGATTTCAGTTCATTAAGCGATGTAGTCATATGCGATCAAGCACCTGTGTTGCGTCTGCGTAATGGCGAAATGTCACAAATGTCCGAAATGGCGAAATGTCTGCAGTGCGGGAATGGCAAAATGCCCAAATGTCCAAGGCGCGCAATTGGCGAATGACCTTGGAGCAGCAGATTCAACCATTGGAGGGCAAAGACATTCGAGCATTCTTCCCTGCATTGGTTTGTCCGGCATTTCGCCATTTCGGACATTTGTGACATTTCGCCATTACGTTGCGGCCGCAAAGCGCTCGGCCCCTGGCACGGTCGGGTTTGTATACAAGACTCGGCCGCTCACCACGGTCGCAGCAGTCGCGCCGCGGAGCTGCCAGCCGTCGAACGGTGAATTTTTCGACTTCGACACGAGCGCGGCTGTGCGGACCGTGACGGGCGCGTCCGGAGCCAGCACAGTGAGGTCCGCAGGCGCGCCGATCGTGATGGTGCCGCCGGGAATCTTCAGCAGCGACGCCGGGTTCGCTGACAGCAGCTCAACGAAACGTGACAGCGAAATCACGCCGGCGTGCACCAGACGGTCCAGGCACAGCGGCACACATGTTTCAAGGCCGACGATGCCGAAGGGGGCGCGGTCGAATTCGAGCGCCTTCTCGTCGGCGTGATGCGGGGCGTGGTCGGTGGAAATGATGTCCACGGACCCGTCCCGCAGTCCTTCGATCATCGCAAGGCGATCGGCCTCTTCGCGCAGGGGCGGATTCATCTTCAGGTTCGTGTTGTAACCCGCGCCGTCCTTGAGCGCCTCGTCAGTGAGCGTGAAGTGATGCGGCGCCACTTCGCAGGTCACACGGACACCGCGCGACTTCCCATCGCGCACCGCCCTCATCGTCTGCCTCGCGCTCATGTGAGCCACGTGGATGCGGCCACCGGTGAGTTCCGCCAGGCTGATGTCGCGCTCGGCCATGATCGACTCGGCCACACCTGGAATGCCGCGCAGGCCGAGCATCGCCGCCACCGCGCCTTCGTGGGCCACACCATCACCCTTGAGCGACGGATCTTCGCAATGCTCGATGATCGGCACGTCGAACATCCCCGCGTACTCCAGCGCCCGGCGCATCAGCAACGCCGTCGCCACCGGCTTGCCGTCGTCTGTGAACGCCACGCAGCCGGCGGCGCGCAGGTCGCCCATCTCGGTCATCTGGTCACCCATGGAGCCGAGCGAGACAGCGCCGATCGGATAGACACGCGCGAAGCCGGCTTCGGCCGCGCGCTTCAGGATGAACTGGGTCACCGAGGCCGAGTCGTTGACGGGGTCGGTGTTCGGCATACACGCGACGCCGGTGAACCCGCCGACGACCGCCGACCAGGTGCCGGTGGCAATCGTTTCTTTGTGCTCCTGACCCGGCTCGCGCAAGTGCACGTGCATGTCGATGAGCCCCGGCGTGATGACGAAGCCGGAGGGCACATCCACCACACGCGCACCGTCGAGCGGCAGGTCTTTACCAATCGCCGCGACCAAACCGTTCTCAATGCGGATATCAAAGTGGCCGTCACGACCCGCCCGTGGATCCACGACCCGGCCGCCCTTGAGCACGTACGCGGTTGTTGCTTGAGCCATTACGTCAATTCCTCGCCCGCCAGCAGGTACAACACGGCCATGCGCACGGCCACGCCGTTGGCCACCTGATCCAGAATCACCGACCACGGCCCATCCGCCACAGCCGAATCAATTTCAACGCCCCGGTTCATTGGTCCGGGATGCATGACGATCACATCGGAGGCCGCGTGTTCGAGTCGCGCGGGCGTCAAGCCGAACAAGTTGAAGTACTCGCGCAGCGACGGCAGGAAGAGGCCGTGCATCCGCTCGTGCTGCACCCGCAGCATCATCACGACGTCGGCGTCTTTCACCGCTTCGTCAATCGAGGTGGTGACATGCACGCCCAGCGCTTTGAGTCCCAGCGGAATCAACGTCGCCGGCCCGCACGCGCGCACTTCGGCGCCCATCCTTGTCAGCAGCAATACGTTGGACCGCAACACGCGGCTGTGCAGCAGGTCGCCCACGATGGCCACCTTGAGTCCGGCCAGCCGCCCCTTTCGCTCCCGCATCGTCAAGGCATCGAGCAGGGCCTGGGTGGGATGTTCGTGGGTGCCGTCGCCGGCGTTCACGATGCCCGCCTTGCAGATGGTGGACAGCAGATGCGGTGAGCCAGAGGCCGCGTGGCGAATGACGATGAGGTCGGGCGACATGGCTTCGAGGGTGCGAGCGGTATCGGCGAGGGTTTCGCCCTTGGTGACGCTCGAGCCGGCGGTGGTGATGCCCATCGTGTCGGCGCTCAGTCGCTTTTCGGCGAGTTCGAAGGACAGCCGTGTGCGGGTGCTGGCCTCGAAGAACAGGTTCACCACGGTGCGCCCGCGGAGGGCCGGAACTTTCTTGATCGTGCGGGTGCCGATTTCTTTCATCGCCACTGCAGTGTCGAGAATCAGCTCGATCTCGTCCGGATCCAGGTCGGCAATGCCCAGCAGGTGTCGGCTTCGGAGGCGTGTGGCCGCGCTCATGACGCACCTTCCACTTCGTCTACTTCCACTTCGTCGCGACCGTCGATCTCGAGCAGCCTGACTTGCACGCTCTGCTGACGCGAGGTCGGCACGTTACGACCGACGTAGTCGGCTCGAATCGGCAGTTCGCGATGGCCGCGGTCTACCAGGACGACCAACTGGATGGCATTGGGCCGGCCGAAGTCGATGAGCGCATCGAGGGCGGCGCGAATCGTCCGCCCCGTGTACAGCACGTCGTCGACCAGGATGATGGTGCGGCCGTCGATTGAAAACGGAATGTCGGTGCGCCGCAGAATCGGCTGGGGCCCCACCTGATGTTTCATCAGGTCATCGCGGTACAGGGTGATGTCGAGGGAGCCGGTGGGCACGTCCTGGCCGCCGGCGGTTTTGAGATTCGCGGCCAACCGTTCGGCGAGCGGCACACCACGGGCACGGATCCCAATGAGGGCCAGGTTATCGGCACCGCGATTGCGTTCGAGAATTTCGTGCGCGATACGCATCAGGCTTCGCCCGACGCGGTCGGCATCCATCACGATAGGCATGTCTTCCCCTCTTTGCGGCCTCTCGGGACCGCGTTAAAGAGCGGAGGTCAGTTTACCACGTCGGGGTCCTGGAGTCCTGGGGTCCAGAGTCCAGGGTCCAGGGTCCTGAGCTCGCGTTGTCAGACGGTTGACGATTCGTCGTGGTGGCTCGACTGCGAGCGACGCGACTCACGACAGTCCAAGAAGCACCGCGCAAGGGGGTGAGGTGTTTCTTCCGCGTCGACGAGCCGGAGAGCCACCACGACGAATCGGCGACCGACTGACAAGCGCTCACCGCTCGTGAGTGGAGATATAGGTTACCGGGTGCTCGCGGCGGAACGAGCGGACGAACATGTCCGAGCGCGCGAAGCCGTCCATGTCGCGCCCCACCGGCAGGCCGAGGTAATACAGCACCGTGGGCGCGACGTCCACGATGGCGCCGCGAGGGAGTTCGGCGTGAAAGACCTGCGAGCCGTGCGCGATGATGAAGCCATCGGGCGCACCTTCGTGGCTGCCCGTCGGGTCCGCCTGACGAAGGAGCCGCGCCAGGAGGCGCTTGGACAGACTCACGCGCTCCATGCCGAAGCCCGACACAACCAGAAGCAGGTCACCAGGCGCCTGGCGATCGATCACGCGCCCGATGTCCGCATCAATCTCGTCGTAGTAGGCATCGAGGAGCGCCACGCCGGCTGCCGCCTCTGGTGTGACGCGCGCGGGCCGCCCCGGGCCGGCACTGCCCCAATGCTGATGCGAGAGCGGGTCGATACCCTGATATCGCAGCGCGGTCACCCGGGGCGCGAACTGCGGCTCCAGGCGCCTGGCCACATCGCGGTACACGCGATCCCACCGCGCAGGCAAGCCCCCGTCGGCTTCAACTTCGGCCGGGGGCGTCACGGGGGAGTCGGCGCTGGCCCACCCCGAAAACTCCTCGGCATCAAAGACCTCGCGGGCGATTTCCACGGCGCTTGACGGCACACCGGCGCGCGCGTCGGCAAGCCGCAGCGGTGAGCTGGTGCCGCGATGGAAGCGATCGGAAATGAGGTACCCGCGCGAAAGCCGGGCGGGATACGTGAGCGGCCAACGGACAATCCCAGACGCGAAGCCGTAGTCGGCCGCAATGTCCCAGAACGTGCGCGCACGCACCGACTCGGCGGTGGCGGCGCCTTCGATCACGTAACCCTGCTGAATCAGGCCGTACGCAAAACAGTAGTCGGGGAGCAAGTCTACTGGATCGTCTTCGTCGGCTTCGATGCGAAACACCGCGTTTGAGCGCACGCCGCTCTTGGACGGGTACTTTCCGGTGGCCGCCGCGGCCCACACCGGTTCGGCCTGCGTCGGCTTGAGCGTGGCGAGGTCCATGACCGCGCCGCGATCGAGGATGCGGCCAAAGTTTGGCAACTGCCCGGCTGCCACGCGTTCGCGCACCAGACTCAACGACGCACCGTCGAGCAGGATCATGTGGACGCGCGGTCCCATCTGCGCCAGCACGGTGTCGCCACGCGGTGGCGGCGACGTGGCACGCGGCACCGCCGGCACGGGCAGGTCACCAGGGCCGCGGAACCACAGCGGGACCACCACTGACGCGATCAGTGTCACGGTGAGGAGGACGCCGGCCGCGCGTGTGCCCGAGCGCCCAAACGAATACCGCAAGGCCACGACACCAACGAGCACCACGGCAATCACCGTCTGGGCCACGGCTGCGCTCCACATGCGCGCGGCCGTCAACTCGCCGAGCACCGCCCTGAAGCCCTGCAGGTTGCCCCAAATCACGAGCGCCGTCGCCGCAGCAAACGCAGCGCCCAGCCAGGCCAGCATCCGGACACTCAACCATCCGGGCTTCAGCGGTCGCGACGCCAGGACCTCGCGGATCAGGATGATCAGATACACAGCCACCGTCAGAGGCAGCCCGTAATACGCCACCAGAGCCAGAAACCACTGGCCGGATGTTCGGGAAAACAGCGGGACCTGCGGATTGATCAGGAGGACGACCACCGCGAGATAGACCGCGCCGAGTACGCCACCGAGTATGGCGTTGGTCAACATCCTCAGGTAGCGCATGGGCGTCCCAATTTTAGTCTCGGAACCCATGGTCGTATACTTTCCTGCTGATGCCTGTTGATATCCCAGCCGCAGTGATTGGCAACACGCGGCTGACACCCGAGTACAACGTATTGTCGTTGGCCGCCCCTGGCGTGGCCGAACACGCCGCCCCCGGACAGTTCGTCATGGTGAAGACCGCACCCGGCCTGGACCCATTGCTGCGGCGGCCGTTTTCGATCTTCGAGATCCTGCGCGACGCGTCGGGCGCGCCCGTGGGTATCAGCCTCCTGAACAAACGTGTGGGTGTCGGCACGTCGCTGCTCTACGACGCGCGCGATGGCGATCGCATCGACTGCCTGGGTCCGCTCGGCAAACCGTTTGAGCCGGTTGACCCACCTGCAGAAGCGTGGATGGTGGCCGGCGGCGTCGGCTTGGCGCCCTTTGCCACGCTGGCCCAGGCGCTGGCGGCACGCGGCACGTCCATGACGCTCTTCTACGGCGGACGAAGCGCGACAGACCTGTTCCACGAATCGTTTTTTACCGGTCTCGGCGCGACGCTGGTGATCACAACCGAAGATGGCAGTCGCGGCGAACGCGGGCGCGTGACCCTGCCGCTCGAACGCGCGCTTGCGGCGCGCGCAGCCAACCAGCCGGTCACGCTGTACGCGTGCGGGCCAACCCCGATGATGCGCGCCGTGGCAGACCTTGGCGCCACGCACGCACGGCCCACGTTCGTCTCGCTCGAACCCGTGATGGGTTGCGGCATGGGCGGGTGCTACAGCTGCGTGGTGCGGGTGACGCGGCCCGGCGGCACTCATTTCGTCCGCTCGTGTATTGAGGGTCCCGTGTTTGATGCGGCCTCAGTCGTGTGGGACGCGCTGAAAGGGGGGCACCACTAATGGCCGACCTTTCCGTCAAAATCGGTTCGCTCACGCTGAAGAACCCCGTCATCGCCGCCTCCGGGTGCTTCGGCTACGGTCTTGAGTACGCGTCGGCGGTGGACATTTCCGCCCTGGGCGGCGTCGCCGTCAAGGGCCTCTTTCTCAACGAGCGCGAAGGCCATGCCCCACCGCGCATTGTCGAGACTCCAGCCGGCATGCTCAACGCGATCGGCCTTCAGGGCATCGGCGTGCACAGGTTCGTTAAGGAGAAGCTTCCCGAGCTCAGGCGCCTTGGCGTCACGACCATCGTCAACGTCTGCGGGTCCACGATCGACGAGTACTGCGAGGTCACCCGCGTGCTGTCTGATGCCGAAGGGGTTGGTGCGATCGAGCTGAACATCTCGTGCCCGAATATCAAAGAGGGCGGCATCCAGTTTGGCTGCAGCCTCACGGGCACGTACGACGTGGTAAGCGCCGTGCGGAAGGTCACATCGTTGCCGCTCGTGCCGAAGCTCACGCCAAACGTGACCGACCCGGCGTCGTTTGCACGCGCGTCCGAAGACGCGGGCGCGGACGCCATCTCGCTGGTCAACACGTTTCTGGCGATGGCCATCGATGTCGAGACGCGCAAGCCGAAACTCACCAACGTGATGGGCGGCCTGTCGGGACCGGCGATCCGGCCGATCGCGGTGCGTATGGTGTGGGAATGCCGGCAGGCAGTGAAGCTGCCGATCATCGGCATGGGCGGCATCGCCAATGCCACCGATGCGCTGGAGTTCATCATCGCGGGCGCCGACGCCGTGCAGGTGGGCACGGCCAACTTTGTGTATCCCACGCTGTGGGCAGACATGATTGACGGGATTGACAAGTATCTGGATCGACACGGGATTGCGCGTGTTGCCGATCTCGTCGGAAAGATGGAGCGATGAACCCAATATTGATTGCGCTGGACGTGCCGACGGCCGCCACCGCATTGGCCTTGACTGACACGCTTCGCGGCAGCGTGGGCGGCTACAAGATTGGCAGCCAGTTGTTCACCGCAGAGGGACCGTCCATCGTACGCACACTCGCCGAGCGGGGCGACAAGGTTTTCCTCGACCTGAAGTTCCACGACATTCCGAACACCGTGGCAGGCGCGATCGAGTCTGCGAGCCACTTGGGCGCGTGGATGATGAACGTCCATGCGTCGGGTGGCCAGGCGATGATGAGCGCGGCCGCGGAAGGCCGCCGACCGCGCGGCGACCGCCGGACGTCCCCGCCCGTTGGTGATTGCCGTGACGGTGCTCACGAGCATGAGCGCCGAAGTCCTCGCAAGCGTCGGCGTCCATCGATCGCCAGCCGAACAGGTGGTGCATCTCGCGTTGATGGCCAAGGCCTCCGGGATGGACGGCGTGGTGGCCTCCCCCCTCGAAACAGCCGCGATCCGCAACGCCTGCGGCCCCGACTTCCTCATCGTCACGCCTGGAATTCGCGGAGGCAGCGCGGAACAGACAACCGGCCGACAGGATCAGTCACGCACGATGGCACCGGGCGACGCGATGCGCGCAGGCGCGAGCTACCTTGTTGTGGGACGGCCGATAACTGGAGCGAGCGATCCGCGATCGGCGGCACAGGCGATCATCGAGGAATTGAGGGGGACGGGTCTGTTTTCCACAGATCCAGCCAAAAAAGGGACAGGCCCCATATAGGTTCCCCTACTGAGGCCTGTCCCCTTTTTGACCGGATCTGTGGAAAACAGACCCGTCCCCTTATTTTGCCGTGATTACGAACTGTCCGCGCCGGTTCGCCTGGAAGCAGGTTTCCGTCTCGTCCATGCACGTGGGCTGTTCTTCGCCCTTGCTCACGATGCTGACGCGCGCGGCGGCCACGCCCAGGCCCACGAGGTAGTCGCGCACGGACGCCGCACGGCGCTCGCCGAGCGCGAGGTTGTATTCGTTCGTGCCGCGCGAGTCGGCGTGCCCCTCCACCGTGACGCGCGTTGACGTCCAACGCATCATCCACGTGGAGTTCTTCTGGAGGCTGGCCTTGCCGGCGTCGCTCAAGTCCGCGCTGTCGTACGCGAAAAACACTGTATCGAGCGGCTTCTGCTGATTCAGCGCGTCCAGCGTCCAGCTCGCAAACACCTCGTCCTCAGTCGGCACAGGCGCAGCCTGTGGAACCGGTGGCGGCGGTGGTGGAGTCTGGGGCGGCGGCGCCTGCGGCGGCGGGGCCGCGACAACGGCTGGTGGTGGAGGCGGTGCAGGCGTCGGCGGCACAACCTTGGCGCCGCAGGCAACGGTGACGGCCAGTGCGCCCGCTGCGAGCACCCCCGAGGTGATTCTAAAAGAGTCTCGATACATCCACATTCTCCCGTGACGTCGTCATTGAGGTTTTCAGACCTGCCGAGCTTACAAACCCACGCCAGATGTGTCAACGACGAACGAAAGCGAAATCGCGATCTCCCCCCTACAATGGAGCCCGATGCACACGATTGACCCCCTGGACGCCATGGACGCAATGCTCACCGCCACGGCGCGTGCCGAGGATGACCATTTCTGGTTCAGGGGCCTGCGTCGCTCGGCGCGCATCATGCTCGATGCCGCCCTGGAGGGCCGCCGGTTGGGGCAGATCGTAGATTGTGGCGCGGGAACCGGCCGCAACCTGGACTGGCTTCGCGAGTACGGCCCGGTCGTGGGCATCGAGCGCTCACCCACGGGCCTTGGGGTGGCACGGGCGCACGGACGCCTCATCGTGCAGGCCACCGTGGCGGCGCTCCCATTGCCGTCTACATCGGTGGACCTGGCCACCTCGTTTGATGTGCTCTATTGCCTGCCGGAAGCCGACGAGCGCGCGGCACTTGCCGAGATGGCGCGAGTGCTTCGGCCCGGCGGGTTGGCGCTGGTCAATGTGGCCGCGCTGGACATGCTGCACGGGGCCCATTCGACGCTGACGCGCGAACTGCGCCGCTACAGCCGGGCCCGGCTGCGCAGCCGATTGGAAGACGCGGGATTCACGGTTGACCGGATGTCGTTCACGAACTTCTCGACGTTCCCAGCGACGCTGGCCGTTCGGGCATTCGATCGATGGTCGGGCCGCGCGGCACAGGCGTCGGACGCGGAACTGCGGGTGCCGTCACCGCCCATCAACCGGACCCTGGACCTGGCGCTTGCGGCCGAGGCCCAGGTCATGCGCTACATGAACCTGCCTGTGGGCACATCACTGATGTGCCTGGCGCATAAACGCTGAACGCGACGGACTATTCGTCCCAGTCGTCGCCGTCGGCGTCGTCGTCTTCATCATCGGCAACGTCGTCGTCACCTTCAGCGGCGTCGGCCTTTTCCTCTGCCTCTTCTTCTTCATCGTCGTCTTCTTCATCGTCCGACTCGAATTCGAGCGGATCGATGGACGCGAGTCGAAGGTTGCTGGCGCAGCCGTCACAGACCCACGGATCGCCGACCTCCATCTCTTCGAGGTCCGTTTCGTCGATCTTGATTTCGATATCGCATTCCGGGCAGGTCACCATAAACTCTCCTCCGACTTCAGACCGCGATTATAAATGATGCCGGACAAGATTATTCTGATCGCGCATCGCGATGCCGATGTGCGCCACCGATTTTCCTCGGCGCTGGCCGAGGCACGTCACACGCCCGTCATGGCGGCCACTGCGGCGGCGGCCGACCTGGCCGCGCGGGATTCGGCCCGGCCCGTCAGCCTGGCGCTGATTGATGCGGGCCTGCGCGAAGACGCGCCGTCGTGGATTCTTACGCTGCGCGGAGACATGGCGCGGCCGGTACTCGTGTTTGCGGGCAGTGTGGCGTCGTCGGCCGACGCCCGCGCGCTGCTGGCCGTCCCGATCGCCGGCTACATCAACGAACATGCGTCACCGGCCCAGATTTTACCCGCGCTCGCGCCCCATCTGTTTCCAGCCAGCTTCGATCGCCGACTGAGCGTGCGAGTGCCCTTGGGCATTCCGGTGTCGTATCGCGCCGGCCAGACGATTGCGACGGCTGTCACGCTGAACCTTGGCCGGGGCGGCCTGGCCGTTCGCACGCTGAGTCCCCTCAGTCCGGGGACCCTGGTCGACGTGAAGTTCAGAGTGCCGGGCAGGTCCGAGATCGAAGCGCGCGGCCGCGTGGTGTGGTCCGACCGCGCGGCCGGCATGGGCATTCAGTTCGAGTTCATGTCGGCGAGCGACCAGCAGGTCATTGACGGACTGACCGGAAATTCGTAGCGCGCCGTGGTGCGCGCATTTCGTAGCGCGCGCGGGGGCACGCATTTCGTAGCGCGGCGTGCACTTCAACGCCGCGGAACTTGGCGGCCTTGAGGTTCAGGCCGCCCTACGAGGAAACTGACACCCAGGCCGCCCTACGAGGAACGCCGCGACAACAAACCCGTGCCACGCAGGCCGTTGGCGACCACGAGCAGGGACGCGCCGGTATCGGCGAGCACGGCCATCCAGAGCGTGGCGAGGCCCAAGGCGGCGAGGGCGACAAACGCGAGCTTGAGGCCGAGCGCGATGGCCACGTTCACTCGAATGGTCTGCACCGTGGCGCGACCGAGACGGACGGCGAACGGCAGCTTGGATAAGTCGTCGGACATCAGTGCCACGTCCGCAGTCTCAAGCGCCACGTCGGTGCCGGCAGCACCCATGGCGATGCCGACATCGGCGGTGGCGAGCGCCGGCGCGTCGTTGATGCCGTCTCCGACCATCGCCACCGTGCCGTGCTCGCGCTGCAGCATCTGCACGAGCGTCACCTTGTCGGCCGGCATCAGGTCCGCGTACACCTCGTCAACGCCAGATGCCTTGCGAATCATCTCGGCCGACCGCCGCGTGTCGCCCGTGAGCAGCACCACATGTTCCACGCCCGCGTCACGCAGCGACTGCACCACTGAGGTGCTGCCTGCACGCGGTTGGTCGGCAAGCCCAATCACGCCGAGCGCGGCGCCGTCGCGACCAATGAACACCGGCGTGCTGCCGCTCGCCTCGATCTCCGCCATGCGCGCGTGAACGGCATCGGTGCAAAGCTCGCGCGATTCGAAGAACCTGTGACTGCCGATGACGGCCACGGACGCGGCCACCAGCGCCTCAGCGCCAAGGCCAGGCAACGCGCGGAACCGTTCGCCCGCGGTGACATCCAGACCCGCATCGCGCGCGCGGCCGACAATGGCGCGGCCGATGGGATGTTCGGAACGCGCCTCAAGCGATGCGGCCACCGAGAGCACGTCCTCTGCGCTGGCGCCGTTGACGCCGAGGACATCCGTGACGGACACGCGACCGTCGGTCAAGGTGCCGGTCTTGTCGAAGGCCACGCAGCGGACCGCGGCCAGGCGTTCGAGGCCGGCGCCGCCCTTGATGAGCACACCGGCGCGCGCCGCCACTGTCAGAGCCGACACCACGGTCACGGGCGTTGAGATCACAAGCGCGCAGGGGCACGCGACAACAAGCAGCACCAGGGCTCGATACGCCCAGGTGCCCCATTCCCCGCCTGCCAGCGACAGCGCTTCCACCGAGCCGATCACCGGCGGCACCACCGCGATCAATACGGCCAGGGCGACCACGGCGGGCGTGTACCGTCGCGCGAAGGTTTCCACCAGCGTCTGCGTCGGCGCTCGCTGTGCTTGCGCCTGCTCAACCATGTGCACGATGCGGGCGATGGTGCTGTCCTGTGCCAGGCGCGTCACGCGCACATCGAGTGAGCCGTTGCCGTTAATGCTGCCGGCGAACACGCTGTCACCCGCCACCTTTTCGACGGGAAACGACTCGCCGGTGACCGGCGCCTGGTTCAGCGCGGACTCGCCGGAAACGACAATGGCGTCGACGGGGACCTTTTCGCCAGGCCGCACGAGCACGATGTCGCCAAGCACGAGCTGCGCGACAGGCACGGTGGTCACCGTTCCATCCCTGCGCACCAAGGCCTCGCTGGGCGCCATGGTCATCAGGTCGCGAATCGCGCGGCGGGCACGAGCCATGGTCCGTGACTCGAGCCACTCGGAAACGCCGAACAGCCAGATGACGGTGGCGGCTTCGAGCCACTCCCCAAGGATGAGTGCGCCGACCACGGCAATGACCATCAGCACATGGATGTCGAGCACACGGCGTTGCACCGAGCGCCAGGCGTTGCGAGCCGGCCCGGGAATGGTGAGGACGATGGCGAGGGCGTAGAGCGCGAAGGCCCAGCCGTCATATCCCAGCGAGGAGAGGCCGCCACCCAGGGCGATGGCAGCGCCCCCCGCAGCCATGGTGGCGGTCAGGCGCGCGGCCGGTGGCGGAGGCGCCGCAGGCGAGCAGGCGTCGCCGCCACAACAGGCGTCACTCACGGTGTCCCCTCTTCGAGTGCGAGGGTTCCATGACGTGTTTTCGCGTGTCCTGGAGCAGACCGATTACATGGTGGTCATCCAGTGAATAAAAGGCCAGGCGCCCGGTCCGGCGGACTCGGACCAGCCTCGCCGTGCGCAGCAGCCGCAATTGATGCGAAACGGCCGACTCGGACAGGCTGACCAGGCTCGCCAAATCGCACACACACCGTTCGCCGTGTGACAGGGCGTCGAGCATCCGGACCCTCGTGGGGTCGCCGAGCAGCTTGAACACCTCGGCCACCGACATCAGGACGGGGCCCGTCAGCAGCTTGGCCCGGATGCGCTCGAGCAGTTCCGGGTCTGAGGTGTGGGGTTCGGCGCAGGTGGCGTTCACCACCCATTGATATATGAGCACTTGTTCATATGTCAAGATAGGTACCTAAAACGACCTCTGAGGTCGGTTGCTTTCTTCAGAGGGGAAAAAGAAACCGACCTCAGAGGTCGTTTTCGGCGTCGAGTTGAACGCAAAGGCCTCTCCGACTACGATCAACCTCTTAATTCATCGACCGACGGCCTCGCCGTCGCGTCTGACAACGCGGAGAGTACTGATGATCGAGGTTCAACACCTCACGAAACGCTACGGGCCTTTCACGGCGGTGGACGATGTCAGCTTCCGGGCCGAAAAGGGCGAAATCCTCGGGTTGCTCGGGCCGAACGGCGCGGGCAAGACCACGACGATGCGGGTACTGACGGGCTACATGCCGGCCACCGAAGGGTCGGCCACGGTCGCCGGTTACGACGTCTTCGCGAATCCCATCGAGGCCAAGCGCAGGGTCGGCTACCTCCCGGAAACGCCGCCGCTCTATCCCGACATGACGGTGCGCGAGTACCTCACGTTTGTAGCGAAGCTCAAGTTGCCGGCCTCGGTGTCGAAGTCCGAACGGATTTCGCGGGTCAACGGCGTGATGACGAAGACCAACATCACGGACATGGCCAACCGCCATTGCGCGAAGCTCTCAAAGGGCTACAAACAGCGCGTCGGCCTGGCGCAGGCGCTGATTCACGACCCGGAAGTGCTCATCCTCGACGAGCCCACCGCGGGCCTGGACCCGAAACAGATCATCGAAGTGCGCGACCTGATTCGCGCGCTCGCCGGCAATCACACGGTGGTGCTGAGCACGCACATCCTCCCCGAGGTGTCACAGACGTGCCAACGCGTGGTCATCATCAATCGCGGCCGCGTAGTGGCCGTGGATACCCCGGACAACCTGACGCAGCAGTTGAAGGGATCGGCCACGTTGTATGTGCAGGTGGACGCCGCTGGTGCTGACGCCGCGGCGGCCCTGTCGGCCATCGCCGGTGTGCGCCAGGTGTCTGAGCACGATCGTCACGAACAGTTGGTGGGCTTCGAAGTGGCCTCCGACACCGAGCGCGACATCCGACGCGACGTGGCGCGCATGGTCGTGGACAAGGGTTGGGGCCTGCTCGAACTGCGGCCCCTGCGACTGAGCCTGGAGGACATCTTCCTGCAGTTGACGACGGATGAGGCAATCGCCGGGTCTAAAGACCCGGCCTCCGAGGATCGCGGAAACCCGGCCCCCATCGCCGGGTCTGAAGACCCGGCCTCCGCACACCAGGAGACTCCCAATGCGTAATGTCCTTACTATCGCCGGCAAGGAATTGCGCGGCTTCTTCGCCTCGCCGATGGGCTGGATCGTCATGGGCCTCTTCGCCCTGCTCTTCGGCTACTTCTTCCTGGCGCATCTGGACTACTTCGTCGGCCAGAGCATGCAGGCGCAGCAGGGTGGCGGGCCGATCAACGTAAACCAGTTCATGATTCGGCCGCTCCTGCAGAACGTGGCGCTCATCAACCTCTTCCTGTTGCCGATGATCACGATGCGGGCGTACGCGGAAGAGAAGCGGTCGGGCACGATCGAGTTGTTGCTCACCTCACCGGTGACCGACGTGCAGATCATCCTGGGCAAGTTCCTCGGGGTGCTGGGCTTCTACGCGGCGCTCCTGGGAGTGACGATGGTCTACATCGGCATCCTGTTTGTGTTCGGCAACCCCGAATGGAAACCGGTGTTGACCGGCTACTTCGGCCTGCTGCTCATGGGTGGATGCTTCCTCTCAGTGGGTCTCTTCATTTCGAGCACGACGAAGAACCAGGTCGTGGCCGGCGCGGCCACCTTCGTGGTCTTCCTGCTGCTGTGGATCATCAGCTGGCTCGGCCAAAGTGCCGGCCCTGCGGTGGCGAGCCTGCTGGACTACCTGTCGATCGTCTGGCACTTCGATGACTTCGGGAAGGGCGTCATCGACACCAAACACGTGATCTACTACCTGAGTTTCATCACCTTCGGACTCTTCCTCACCCTGAAGTCCGTGGACACTGAACGGTGGAGGGGCTGATCGTGAAAAAACTCATTGGATTCCTCGGATGGTTTGGCGTGGCGCTGGTCGCCGGCGCTGTCGTCATTCGCTTCACGCAGCCTGAGCTGATTGAATGGTCGCAGCGGCTGGCCATTGCAGGCCTCGTCGTCACCCTGCTCTATACGCTGGGCCAGTGGCGTGACATCGCCCGCTCGTTCCAGGGGCGCAACGTCAAGTACGGCACCATCGCGGCCGGCAGCGTGGTGGTGTTTCTCGGCATCCTGATCGCCGTCAACTGGATCGCCAACCGGCAGAACAAACGCTGGGACGTCACCTCGACCAAACAGTTCGAGTTGTCAGACCAGACCAAGAAGGTTGTGTCATCACTCACCCAGCCGGTGGCGGTCCGGGTGTTTCACAGCACGGCCGACGTGCAGCGATTCCGCGACCGGCTCGCCGAGTATCAGTACCTCTCGTCGCAGCTGCAGGTGGAGTTTTTCGACGTCGAGAAGCAGCCCATCGAAGCGCAGCGGTACGAAGTGACGCAGTTCGGCACCATCGTCTTTGAATACGCCGGGCGGCGCGAACGCGCCAACACGGACACCGAGCAGGAGATCACCAACGCCCTGATCAAGGTGGTGGAAGGCAAATCGAAGAAGGTGTACTTCATCCAGGGGCACGGCGAACGTGATTCGGCCGGTGCGGACCCGCGCGGCTACAGCCAGATTGCCGAAGCGCTCAAGAGCGACAACTTCGAGGTGGCTCCGCTCGCGCTGGCGCAGGACGCGGCCGTGCCCGAAGACGCCACGATGCTCGTGATCGCCGGGCCAACCAGCGACTACATGGCGGGTGAAATGGACCTGCTCCGTGCCTACCTTGGCAAGGCAGGCAAAGTGATGCTCCTCCTCGACCCGCCCGACGCCACCGGCGGCATGAACGTGCCGAACCTGATGGCACTGGCGAATGAATGGGGTATCACCGTCGGTACAGACATCGTGCTGGACGCGAGCGGCATGGGTCGCGCCATCGGCGCGGGGCCGGAAGTACCGCTCGCGATGAGTTATCCCGCGCATCCGATCACAGACGGATTCAGGGTGATGACCGCATACCCGATGACCCGATCGGTGACGCCGGTTGAAGGCGGCACCTCGGGCAAGACGGCGCAGAGCCTGGTGCAGACCAGCCCGCGCAGTTGGGCGGAAAGCGACATCAAGGCGCTCTTCGCGACGGGCAAACCCGTGCCGGGTGAGGCGGGCGACAAGACCGGGCCCATTTCCATCGCCGCGGCTGTCACAGGCGAGGCGCCCGCCGCGCCGGCGCCAACAGAGCCCACCGCGCCGAAGCCCGAGGCCCGGCTCGTGGTAGTCGGCGACGCCGACTTCGGCTCCAACGGTGCGCTCGGCATCCAGGGTAATCGCGACCTGTTCCTGAACATGTCCAACTGGCTGGCGCAGCAGGAAAACCTGATCGCCATTCGCGCCAAGGACCCTGAAGACCGCCGCATTCAACTGACCGAAGACCAGAGCAGCCGCATCTTCTGGCTGGCCCTGGTGATCATCCCGCTCGCGCTGATCGGTGTCGGCGTGCGCGTGTGGTGGACGAGGCGATAGCGACATGCGAAGCGGGCGGTCGTTCCTTCTGATGCTCGTGGTGGCCGCAGGCCTCGGCGGCTACATCTATTTCGTCGAGATGAAACGCGATCCGGCAGCCGACACCGCCACGCCGGCGCGCGAGAAGGTGTTTACGATCCAGGCGGGCACCATTGAGGACGTGGAAATCACCAACGCCACGTCCCAGGTTGTGCGCGTCTCGCGAAAAGACGCTGTATGGTCGCTCGTTGCCCCTGAAGTCGCTGACGCGGACACGGCTGAAGTCACCACGGTGATTTCGTCGCTGGAATCACTCGAACGAGTGAAGGTCATCGATGAGAACCCCGCCACTGTCGCGCCGTTTGGTCTGGAGCCCGCGCGTATCAAGGTGGCGTTCAAGACGGCCGGCGATGCCACGCAGAAGGTGCTGCTCATCGGCAACAAGACGCCCACGGGCGGAGACCTCTACGCGAAGCTCGACAACGCCCCAGGCGTCTTCCTCATCGGCGCGTTTCTCGAAGACACTTTCAATCGCAAACCTTTCGACCTGCGGGAAAAGTCGGCGCTGAAGTTCACGCGCGAGGCGGTTGACAGCATCATGCTGGCGCACGGCACCACGCGGGTCATGCTCGCCAAGGCCGGCACCGACTGGCGTATTGGCGGGCCCACCGGCGCGCGCGCCGACAGTGCGGCCGTGGATGCGCTGATTGGCCAGCTGGCCCAGGCACGGATGACGAGCATCGCCGCAGCCGACGCCTCAACGGCAAAGCCTGCGGAATACGGCTTGGACAAACCCCAGGTGGTGGCCACCATCGGGGCCGGCTCAACCAAAGCGGAACTCGCGATCGGCAAGAAGGAAGACGACACCCACTTCTTCGCGCGCGATCTGTCGCGACCGCTTGTGTTCGGCGTGGACAAGGCCCTGCTTGATGAGTTGCTCAAGAAGGCCGATGATTTCCGCGTGAAAGACGTGTTCGCGTACCGCTCCTTCACCGCGACCGGCATGGACGTGGCCTTCGGCGGCCAGACCTACACCTTCGCCAAGAAGAAAGCCGAGGGCGAGACCTCGCTCGAGAAGTGGTGGCAGACCGCGCCGGCGTCGAAAGAACTCGAGTCTGCCAAGTTCGACGACTTCCTGATGACGATGTCGAACCTGAGGGCCGAGAGTTTTGTGGCCGCAGCCCACACGGGCGGCGAGGCCATCACGATCACGGCGCGCTTCGGCGATGCCGCCGCCCCGCAGACCGAAACCGTCACGCTGCGGAAGGTCGGCACGGTCGTCCAGGCGATTCGCGCAGGTGAAACGGGCGCGGCGGTCGTCTCCACGGCGGACTTCGACCGCGCGCTTGGGCTGTTCAAGGAACTCACGAGCGCGAAGTGAGTCCAGGGTCCAGGGTCCAGAGTCCAAGGTCCGGCATCCAGAGCGTGCCCGCCGTAGCGCGGAGCGCGAAGGTGGGTAGGGCGGCCTGGGTCTCACCAGCCTCCGCCAAGGCTACGGCGGTCCGCCGAAGCTTCAGCGAAGGCGGAAGGCCGCCGATCTTCCTGGCGCTCGTGCTGATGGCCGGATGCGCTTCAACGCCGTCCGCCTCTGCTCCTGTGGAGCTACGGAGCGACAAGCCGTCGCTTGAAGCACCGCCCGGCCCTATCGAGCGGCGCGAGGCGCTGGACGCCATTTTCAACGACCCACTCTTCGCCCGCGCCACCTTCGCCGTGCGGGTCGAATCCCTCGCCGATGGACGCGTGCTCTACACGCGCAACAGCGAGAAGCTGGTGGTACCGGCGTCCAACATGAAGTTGTTGACGATGGCGGTGGCAGCCGAGAAGTTGGGCTGGGACTTCCGGTTCGAGACGAAGTTGGATGCGGCCGGCACGGTGGCCGACGGCACACTCACCGGTGACCTCATCGTCGTAGGCGGCGGAGACCCGTCGATTGACTCGCAGAACTTTGGCGCCTCACCCCTGTTTGATGAGTGGGCAGAGAGCCTGCGAGCCGCCCGCATCCGGCGCGTCGAAGGCCGGCTCATCGGCGATGACAACCTGTTCGACGACACGGTGATCGGTCCCGGCTGGGCCTGGGATTACCTGGGCGATGGCTACGCGGCCGGCTCGAGCGCCCTCAACTACAACGAGAACACAGCCGTGATTCGCATCTGGCCGGGTGCCACGGTGGGCGCTCCCGCGAAGGTCGAACTGAGCCCGTCCGGCCACGGTCTGGTGCTCACGTCCACGGTAACGACATCCGCGGCCGGTGGAACCCCGTCGATGTCGCAGTTTCGTCAGCCCGGCAGCGACGCCCTTCTGCTAAACGGAACCATTCCACTCGACCGCGCGCTGGTTGTTCGTACGGCAGCGATCGAGAACCCGACGCAGTTCTTCGTCAACGGTTTCAAGGCAGCGCTTGAAGCGCGCGGGATAGCCGTTCGCGGCGGCGCCTGGGACATTGATGCGCTGGCAACACCGCCGGTTACGACCGCTCGGCGCACCATCGCGACCCGTCGTTCATTGCCGCTCTCGTCGCTCGGTGCGTACTTTCTGAAAGAGAGTCAGAACTTCTACGGCGAGGTCATCCTCAAGGCGCTGGGCCAGCGCGCGGGCCGCGGCGGCAGCACAACGGCCGGTCGTCGCGTGGTGAACGAAACGCTCACCACTTGGGGCATTCCCGAAGATTCGTACCTCATGTACGACGGCTCCGGTCTCTCGCGCTACAACTACGTCTCCGCCGACGCCATCGTCTTGTTGCTGAAGCACGTGTGGAATGACGAGCGGCTGCGAGGCCCCCTGCTGGCGGCGCTACCGGTCGGCGGACACGACGGCACGCTGGGCTTGCGGATGCGCAACACCGTGCTCGCCGGGCGGGTGCAGGCCAAAACGGGGACGATCTCAAACGTGCGCTCTCTCTCCGGATTCCTCGTCACCGAGTCTGGCGAACGGCTCGTCTTTTCGATGATCGCCAATCACTTCACTGCGACGAGCTCGCAAGTCGACGCCGTCGTGGAGCGAGCGCTCGCATATCTGGCTCGCTCTCGTTAGCGAGCTCGCCTCGCCGGCTCGCGCGCTGACCGCTCGCGCGTAATGGACAAATGGCACAAATGTCCGAAATGGCGAAATGTCTGCAATGGGCGAATGTCTCAATTCGGGAATGTAGGCATTTCGTAGCGCGGCCTGGGTCTCAAGGCCCCGGCACTTTTCGGAGACTCTCTTGCGTTTCGTAGCGCGGCCTGAACCTCACCAGCCTCCGCCAAGGCTACGGCGGTCCGCCGAAGCTTCAGCGAAGGCGGAAGGCCGCGGCTCTTCACGCGACCACCGAAGCGCGACCGCCACGACCGGCACCTCGTTCGGCCCGCGAAAGCGCGCGGGTGACAAGGGCGGCCGCGAGCAAGGCCGGCCACCAGCCGACATGGCCATAGATGGTGTTGGGGCTTGAGAACGGCAGCAAAAGAAACAGGACCGGCAACACGCTTCCAGCGACTCGCCTCCGGCCTTGCAGGGAGCGCGCGGTGACTCCGAGCACCAGCATGACCGGCACGGCAACCATGAACATCAGTCTCACGTTCAGGCCGGCAATTACCTTCCCCAGCTTCTCACCAGGCAGCATGCCAATCAGTTCAACGATCGATCGCTCGTTGATTCCGGGAGAAATCGCGCCGCTCCCTCCGCTCAGCGCAAACATCAGCTCCCGCCAGGCCTGGTTGGCAGCTGGCATGCCCCAGCCCATCGCTCCCAACATCACCAGGCCAGCCACAAGTGCCGGGCCAAGGCGGGGAACCTGTGCGCCGCCTCGTCGACCCGTCGCCGTAGACACAAATGCCACGAGTGGCAGAAACGCCAGTACCGACGAGACTGATCCCAACAAGACAGCAGTGGAACCGATCTGAACCTGAACGCCCTCTACAGGAATCGACCAGTTCCAATTGAAGGCCACGAACACCAGGACGCTCACAAAGGACCATGTCGCCAGGCGCAGCAACGGGGCGAGCCCTTTGCGAGTGCTGAGCTCCTTCGACGAGATCATCGCGATTGAGCGGAGCACCGACGCGACCGCGCGAAGGGACACGGTGGCTGAGCCCTGGGGCCCGGACGCCTTCGTTGCCTCACTCTTCCAGTCCGCCAGCGTCTCGTCGAAGACGCGCCGGCCGGCCTCATCGACTGGCAGCACGCTCAGGAACCACCGCACGACGCCGTAGAGCGGGCCGGTCATGGCTTCACTCCACTGACGTCTCCCATGATTTCCATGGCCGCGAGAGCGCGGTGGCCGAGGCCTTTGAGTTCGTAGATGCGCCGGCCGTCGGCCTGGAGCGAAGAGGACACGAGCCCCTTCTCCTCCATCTTGCCGAGGGTCACGTAGATACCGCCGCGTTTCAGGCGGCCTTTCGAGGACTCCACAAGCTGAAGGCCGTAGCTGGCGCCGTCGTTGGCCAAAAGCGACAGGATGAACTGTTCAGTGGGTGGCAGTCTCATGGGCGCCAGTCTTACAAACAATAAGATGCCTTGTCAAACTGCGCCCTGGCGTCCGCTGTGATGGACAAATGTCACAAATGACCGAAATGACGACTTGTCCGCCGTAGCTCCGCAGGAGCGAAGGTGGAAATGCGCGCAGTGATCGAATGCTTGAATGCGCGAATGTTCAAGGCGCGCAAATGGACGAATGACCTGGGAGAAGCAGATTCAACCATTGATCACCGAGGACATTTGGGCATTCTGCCCTTCAATGATTGTGCGCATTTCGCCATTTCGGTCATTTGTGACATTTCGCCACTACGCCGACTGGCTACTGGGTTTTCTTCGTATGAACGATCGTGACCGTCATGGGCGGCTGGCCTGCCTGCGTGCGGGTATGTTCGATCACCAGGCGGCCTTCAGCGTCGATGGTCCAGGTCTGTTTCGAGTCCATCTTCCGGCCGTCGGGATATGTGGTGGCGCTGGTGATGACCACCTTAGTACCGTCCCAAGCCGCCTTCGAGATGGTGACGATCGGTTCGCCGTGCGAGGTGAGTTCGTTGCGGCTCTCGCTGCCGTCGAGTTTGTATGAGGCGTTGTGGCCGTCGCCCTCCGACGCATGGCCCGTGGCGAGTGTCGTCGGCGTGTGCCGCACCACCTGCTCCTGCCCCGCCGCGTCAGCCGGAGTCACGATGACCCACGTGCCTGTGAAGTCCGGCTTCTGCTGAGACTCCAGCATCGCCGACGCGAACACAATCACCGCGAAGGGTGCGATTCGCCAGGTTTTCACAGCGTCCACCTTTCCCCAGTTGACAGATCGTAGCGTGCGCCCCATCTCAGGCGCACGCCAAACCGCGGCCTTGAGATTCAGGCCGCGCTACGTACGGACGGCCTTTGAGACATTTGAGCCAATCCAACCATTGACCCATTGCAGACATTTCGCCATTTCGGACATTTGTGTCATTTCCCCATTACGCGAGCTCTTGACTATTTCCCTCCGCCCTTCTTGGCGAGCGACTTGTAGTACTCCTCGATGAGGTTCCGGAAGTTGGCGGGAATCTCTTCGTTCGCGTTGAGGAAGAGCGCGTTGCTGGACGTGTCGAGCTTCTTGCGAAGATCGAACTCGAACTTCTTGAGCGTTTCGAGCGCGGCGTTGGTCAGTTCCTGGACGCCGAGCGGATCGCGGAACGCATTTTCGTTGTCGAGCTGGCGCAGCTGCCGCACCAGTTCTTCAAGGTCCTTCGCAGGCACGCCCGCCTGCTGCAGCGCCTGGCGCAGGGCCTGCGCATCCATCGTGCGCTCCGCGAGTTCGCGGCGGAACTGGCGAATGGCTTCAGCCGAGTACTGCTGGCCCGTGTTGCGGGCATCACCACTGGAGCCACCCGTCATCGCCGGACCGCGCTGCATGCCGCCGGTGGGATTCCCGCGGCCATCAGTCATCTGCTGACCACCCTGGCCATCACGCCCGCCCTGCTGGCCCTGACCCTGTCGGCCCTGCTGCCCTTGGCCTTGCTGACCCTGCTGACCCTGCTGGCCTTGCTGGCCTTGCTGGCCCTGCTGACCTTGCTGGCCCTGCTGACCCTGCTGGCCCTGCTGGCCCTGCTGGCCCTGCTGGCCCTGCTGACCCTGCTGGCCCTGCTGGCCCTGCTGGCCCTGCTGGCCCTGCTGACCTTGCTGGCCCTGCTGACCTTGCTGGCCTTGCTGACCCTGCTGGCCCTGCTGACCTTGCTGGCCCTGCTGGCCTTGCTGGCCTTGCTGGCCCTGCTGGCCTTGCTGGCCTTGCTGGCCTTGCTGGCCTTGCTGGCCCTGCTGGCCCTGCTGCTGCATGCGATCGCTCAGGGACTCCATGCCGCGCAACAGATTCCGCGCCTGATCGAGCGCCTGTGTCGCCGCGTTCTGGCGCATTCCCTGGCTCATCGCCTCGGACGCCTGGCCGATCGTCTCCTGCAGCTCTTTCAGGTTGTTCGCGATCTCCTGCTCGTACCCGCGTGAGTACTCAGGATTGCCCGAGAGCGCGCCCTTCGAATACCGGATCTTTTCCTGCACTTGATCGCTACGAATGCCGTCGGAGGCTTCGCGCAACTTGTTGGCGGCGTCACGCTGGTCGCCACGCATCTGTCCCGCGGCGCGCGAGAGTTGCTGCTGCAGGTCGTCCACCTTCTTCTCCATGGCGTCCTTGCGTTCGCCGATGGCCTTCACCTGCTCATCCCGTGCGGCGCCGGCCTGCGGCAGGTTCTGCGCCTGCGACTGCACGGCCTTCTGCTCCTGCACCAACTCCTGCGCCTTGCGCTGCGCATCCTGCACCGCCTGCTGCGGGTTGCCGTTCATCGCGTTCTGCAACCGGCGCTGCGCGTCCTGCAACTGCTGCGCGGCTGCCGAGGCCTGGCTGCCTCCGTCCTGCTGGCCGCTGGCCGCCGCCTTGCGCGCGGTATTCGCGGCTTCCTGCAGGCGCCGCGCTTCCTCGGCCAACTGCTGGCGCTGTTGCTGCTCGCGCTGCTGGTCGCGGCTCAGCTTCTCGAGCTGCCGCGCCATCTCTTCAAGTTCCTCTGCGAGCTGCCGCTGGCCAGACCCGGTGCCGGCCGCGCCCTGCTGGGCCGCCGCCTGCCGGCGCTGCCGCTCAGCCTCCTGCAACTGGCGCTGGGCCAATTCCTTCAGGCGCTGCGCCAACTCGTCCACTTCCTGATCGGCCTGCGCGCCGCCACCCTGCTGTTGTTCATTGGCGCGCTGCTGCAACTCGTACTGATTCGCAAGTCGATCGCGTTCGAGCTCAAACAGATCGGCCAGGTCCTCGGCCATCTGACCGCCACCACCGCCGCCACCACCGCCGCCTTGTTGTTGCTGGCGCTCGCGAACCTCCACCTCGTAGCTGGTCTCGGCATCCTGCAGATGCTTGAGCGCCACCTGCTCGGGCGACAACGCTTCCTTGGCCTTCTGGGCGCGCAGTTCCTTCTCGGCCAGCACCATGGCGTCTGACGCCTTCTTGAGCGACTGGGCAATGGGCTGGAAGTCTGAATCGCCACCCAGGCGCTGCGTCATCTGCTGAATCAGCGCGGCCACTTCATCGCGCAGCTTCGACTGCGACAGGGCGACCACAACGGCGTCTTCCTTGAACTGCTCGGCGGCCGTCTTGGCTTTGCCGCGTTCGAGGTTGAATGTGGCCGAGATGATCTGGCGCTGCTTCTCCGACAACGCACCTGGGCCTTCCTGCTGCCCACCACCTCCGCCGCCACCACCTCCGCCACCTTCGGCAGACTGCCCGGGCCTGAACGCCTGCTGGAACGGCCGGATCTTCACGAAATAGATGTCGCTCGTGGTGACCTTGCCGCCGGCCACGCTGTCGTTGTCGGACGCCTTGGCGTAATACGACACCGAGTCGCCCACCTTCACGCCGAGTTCCTCGAGATACACGGTATGACCGGCCGACACTTCAGCGCGGGGCGTTTCGCCCGCGCCGTACATCCGCACGGTCTTCTCTTCCCCGCCGTTCACCGAATACACCAAATCCAACGCCTTCACGCCATAGTCATCGTCTGCTCTGGCCTCGAGGAAGACTTCTTCGACGGCGCTTGCCGATGTGTCGCGGCCCGGCTTCACAAACTTCACCGAGGGCGCCATGTCTTCAATTACGTCAATCGTGTAGGACGGTGACGCGGCCACGGCTTCCTTGTTCGGGCCTTCGAGTTCGATCCGGTAGAAGCCCTTCTTGTCCACCACGAAGCTGCCGGTGAGCTTGCCGTCCGGCTGCACGGTGAGCGGCAGCGTCCGGTCATCGCCCATGACGATGCGGCCGCCGGTGGTGGGCATCGTGGACTCGATGTTCAGGTTGACCGTGGTGCCTTTGAGCGACGCGACGTCTCCGCCGCCTTCAACCACCTGCGGTGGCAGCCGCGTGTATGCGGGGAAGCGATACTCGAGGTCCAGCGTCTTGACAGCCGGCAGATCGACCAGCGTGATGATGTGGGTGCCAGACTTGATGCCGTCCGACTCGATGTAGTACTCCACGTTGAGCATCAGGTCGAAGAGCATGCCTTCGAACATGCCCGACTCGAGGCCGCGCACCAGCGGCACACGCTGGAAGTCGCCCTCGCTGCCTGTGCGCATCATCAGCATCACTTCGTCGGAGCTGAAGTTGACCAGGCGCGCCTTCACGTTCTGGTCCGACCCGCGCGGCGCGGTCAGCGTCCCAGGCAACACCTCAATTGAATACGGGCTGGCCGCTTCGGCCGGAATGATCAGCAGCAACGCCGACAACCCCTGACGCAGCGACTCGGGCCCGAAGCTGAATGCGGCACCAAGCGCGACGACCACGGCCACGATCGCCATCGCGAAGCGACGACGGGCCTGCTGGCCGATGGTGCGGCTGGTGTTGAGCGTGCGGCAGCGCTCGATCGCCTGCTCGACGAGTTTCTCAATCAACTGCGGCGACGCCGACGACCCGGCGGTCTCAACCGTTTCGACGGCGCTCAGGATGGACGCTTCCAGCGACGGCTCATGTTCTTCCACGTAGAGCGCCACCTGGCTGTCGGTGACACGCCGGCGCAACGGCGCGATGAGCCACAACGCCACCAGGGCCAGAATGGCCACGAGGGCCGCGATGCGGAAGCCCATGATGGCGCCCGAGGAGAACCGCAGGGCATCGATGCCCAGCGCCGACCCCAGCAGGATGATCGCCGTGCCGCCCAGCACGAGCGCGCCGCCCCGCAGCGCCATCTTCATGCGCCAGCGCTTGCGCACCTCGCTGATGACGGCGGTCAACTGCGCGCGTGGATCGCTTCCGAGACCAGTGGCGTTCATACGCTTCTCCTAATTGGCGGGGCTGAAGCCCCGCCCTCCGTACGGGCTACCGAATACCGAACGCCGGCTTCTGCGAGAGCCGGTTCGCGATAATGCTTTCAGCGACGAGTAAGACAAACCCGACGAGCAACAGGAACCACCAAATGGACTGACGCCGTTCGCTCTCCGCCGGCTTGATGTCGGTGGGCACGCTCGTGCCCACGAGTGACGCCTTGCCGGTGGCTCCGGCCGTGAACTCCTGCGCGTCCATGGACGCGAGATCCGACTCGCCTGGGTCGATGTTCACCGCCAGCGTAAACGGCCGTCCCGAAGATGCCGCGCCCTGCGGCCGGACTTCGTAGAAGCCCTGCTCGCGCAACTCCACCGACATCCCGGACTGGCCGCCAACGGTCTGCCGGCTGCCGCCAGGCGAGACCACAAGCGCCGACGTCACGCGGTCATCGGTGCCGCCGGACGTGAGCGCCGCCACACGCTGCGACACATCCACCACCTGCCCGGCGTTCTGCCAGGCGGGCTGCACTTCCACCTGCCCGAGATACCGCGCCACCTGATGCAGCATCGGCACGAACACGGGCTTGAGGACCAAATCGTTCCAGTTACTGTCGAGTGTGGACCCAAACGCGATCACTTTTCCAGCGCCCACACGACGCTCGGACATGGCCACTGAGCCGTCGGCAAACCGGGCCAGAACGAGGTCTCCGGCGGCGGGCGAAATGGGCCGATACCGGAAGAACCGCACGCCGGAAAAATCGCCGCTCTTGGGCGTCTTGAACAACTCGAACACCACGTGGCTGAAGTCGATCACGCCAAGGGTTTCGGCCCGTCCACCCGCGGCGTCCTTCGGCTCAGCCAGCGTTCCGGGCAGAAGGGCGCCTTCGCCATCAAGCGGCCCGCCCCGCGATCCGACGATGGTGAGGATGCCGCCTCCGCGTTCAACAAAACCCTTGAGCGCCGGCCCAAGCGCGCCCGGCATGGTGGCATCGCTGACGATGAGCACGCTGGCGCGGGAAATAGCCGGCGCGGTGAGCTTCGACATCGGCACCACCTGCACATCGAACTGCTTCGGTGAGCCGACATCAAGCGCCGCCGCCAGATACAGGCTCTCGGCGGCTTCGGCGCCATCGCGCACGGCGATGATGACCGGCGTCGGTCGCGCGGGCGACAAGACGAACTGGAAAACGTTGTCGGCCGCCAGACTATCGGTGCCGGCTTTCACCCGACCGCGCACAAAGGACTGCGCCAGCGTGAACGCCGGGAACACCACGGCATTTGTCACGCCGGGCGTCAGCGTCGTTCGCGACGTCGCCACTTCCAGCCCGTCGATCTCGAGCACCACGGGCACGTTCTCAACCGGCTTGGGGCCGCGATTGGCAATGGCCGCAGTCACGATGATGCGCTCTTCGTTCGCGAAACGTGTGCGGTTAAACGTGACCGATGTCACCGACACGTTCGCGGTGTCAGTGGCCGCGACCGACACCGGCGTAAACGTCGTGCCTTCCGGAAACTGAATCTGTTCTGGACGGTCCCACCCGGTGCGTTGCATGTCGGAAACGACGACCGCTTCCTTGCGTCCGAGTGTAGACCGCGAGAGCAGGCTCTGCGCCAGCCGCAACGCCGGGGCATACCTGGAACCCGCAGCCGAGAGTTCTGCGGCATCCACCGCCGCGCGCAGCCGCGTTTTGTCGCCGGTGGCGCGCACGTTTTCCTCGGCGCTGCGATCGAACAACACGAGTGTGGCCTGGTCGCCGTTGCCGAGGCCGTCGATGACCTTCTTGGCTTCGTCTTTCGCGCGCTGCCAGTGGTCGCCGTAGCCCATGCTGGCCGACCGATCGAGCAGCACCACCACTTCGCGCGCACCGGCGTTCGCGATTGACGCCTGCACCGGCGTCTGGCTGAAGAAGGGCCGCGAGAACGCCAGCACCGTGAGCAAGACAGCGGCCGACCGCAGGAGGAACAGCAGCCAGTTGTTGATACGGCGGCGCTGCACCGACTGATACGGCACCCGGCGCAGGAACATTAATGAGGGGAATTCCACCGGCGTCTTGCGCTCGCGCTGGATCAGGTGCACGAGCACCGGAACGGCCAGCGCGGCAAGGCCCAGAAGGAATAACGGGGTGAGAAATGACATCGCTTATCTCACCCGCATCATGCGCTCGCGGTTCGCCAGGTAATTAAACAGCGCATCGTCCAACGGGCGCGACGTGTTCACGAGTGTGTAGTCCACGCGAATCTCCGAGAACTTCGTGCGCAACGCGTCGATGTGCGCGTTGATCAGTTCGCGGTACTGCGCCAGCAGCGATTCAGGCACGATCGGCACTTCTTCGCCGGTCTCCAGATCCTGAAATCGCGAGGCTTCGCGATACGGGAAATCGAGTTCGGCCGGGTCCAGCACATGGAACACCATGATGTCGTTGCCCAGGAACCGGTACGGCTTGATGGCTTCGACGATTTCGTCCGGCTCTTCGTAGAGGTCCGAAATCAGCGCCACCACGCTGCGGCGCTTGAAGTGTTCGGCGATCTTCTCGAGCGGCGCGCGCAACCGGCCCGCCCGCACCGGTTGCGCCCGGTCGAGTGTGTGGAGCAATACGTCGAAGTGTTTCGCCGACGGCGGCACGTAGGTGACCACTTCCTCGTCGAAGGTCACAATGCCCACGCGGTCGCGCTGCCGGTGCGCCATGTAGGCCAGGCACGCCGCCAGAAACCGCGAGTAGTCGATCTTGGTCACGCCACCGTTGCTGCCGAACGACATCGATTTCGAGATGTCGAGCAGGACGACGAAATTCGTGTTGGTGTCGGCCTCGTACTGCTTGACGTAGTACTTGTCCGTGCGCGCGTAGAGCCGCCAATCCACGCGGCGGATGTCGTCACCGGGCACGTAGCCCCGGTGTTCGGCGAAGTCGATGGACGCGCCGAAATGCGGCGCGCGGTGGAGGCCGTTGATGAAGCCGTCCACCACGTTGCGGGCGAGCAGATCCAGATTGCCGACACGTGCCAGCACCTTGGGGTCGACAAACCTCGCCCCCGGCATCGCTCCGGACTGTTCGTGGC
This sequence comes from Acidobacteriota bacterium, assembly GCA_016716905.1. Lineage (NCBI taxonomy): Bacteria > Pseudomonadati > Acidobacteriota > Acidobacteriota bacterium. The sequence continues at coordinate 751,632 of JADJUS010000022.1, forward strand.
GCTCCATTGGGTCCTGAGTCCTGGGTCCTGAGTCCAGGGTCCTACATACCCGACTTGGGCAGGGGCACCGACTTCAACAGGTCGTCAATGAGCACGTCGCTCGTGATGCCTTCCGACTCGGCGCGGAAGTTGGTCAACACGCGGTGCCGCAGCACCGGATGCGCCAGCGACTTGATGTCGTCGAAACTCACGTGGTACCGGCCGCTCGTGAGCGCACGGGCCTTGGCGCCCAGGATGAGGTACTGCGCCGCGCGAACGCTGGCGCCGAACGCCGCATACTTCTTGACCGACTCGGGCGCCTCGGCCGACTTCGGCCGGCTCGTACGCACCAGGCGCAACGCATACCGCATGACCGGCTCGGACACAGGCACGCGCCGCACCAACCGCTGGAAGGCCACGAGTTCCGCGCCGGAGACCGGCCGCTGAAACTGCGGGTCCAGAATCGCCGTGGTGGTCCGTACCACTTCGAACTCCTCATCTTCCGGCGGGTGTTCGATGACGATGTGGAACATGAAGCGGTCGAGCTGTGCCTCGGGCAGTGGATAGGTGCCCTCGAGTTCGATCGGGTTCTGTGTGGCGAACACGAAGAACGGCTCTTCGAGGTTGTAGGTGCGCCCCTGGATGGTGACGCGATGTTCCTGCATCGCTTCGAGGAGCGCCGCCTGGGTCTTGGGTGGCGTGCGGTTGATTTCGTCGGCCAGCACGATGTTCGCGAAGATGGGGCCCGGCGAAAACGCCATCTGGCGCCGGCCGGTGGTGGCATCTTCCTGGATGATGTCCGTGCCGGTGATGTCGGAGGGCATCAGGTCTGGCGTGAACTGGATGCGGTTGAACTTGAGATCCAGCACCTGAGCCAGCGTCCGAATCAGCAGCGTCTTGGCCAGACCAGGCACGCCAACGATCAGGCTGTTGCCGCCCACGAACAGCGACAGCAGGATCAGGTTGACCGTTTCGTCCTGTCCGATGATCAGCTTCTTGAGTTCGGCGATGATCTGCCCGCGCGCGGCATTCATCTTGTCGGCCAGCGCGATGTCGTCGGCCGATTCCATCTTCACAGTGTCTTGCGCGGTTGTGCTCACGTGTGATCCCTTCAGTGCGTCATTCCGTAAATGATGTAGTTCACGCCCAGCTTGAACGCTTCGTTCGTGTCTTCAATCGCCCGCACGCCGCTGTCGGCGAACTCCCAGAATTCCGAAAGGTCGGTGTTGTAGTTGGCGATGGCTATCAGTCGCTTCTTCGGATCGTTGTCTTCGAACAACCCGCGGAAGATCGGCTTGCCGTAGTTCTGGAAATACTGCGGGATGACATCGAGCGAATTGATGTCGTAAAACGAGTGGAACACCGGATGATCCGGTGTCATCTCGTGCCAGATCGCCCTGGGGAACACGCGATTGATCTGCGCTTCGAAGTTGTACCAGTGCTCGTTGCGGAAGTCGTCGAAAATCAGGAACCCGCCCTTTTCGATATAGGCCTTGAGGCCCGCCAGTTCGGCCTCCGACATCTGCCAGAAACCCGGCTCGGCCATATAGGCCACCGGGTAGTTGAACAGTTCCGGATCGTCGAGCGCCAGGATGTTGGTTTCGCCATCCATATGCGGATTGAGCAGGGTCACGGCGTTGATGATCTTCATGAAGTGCTCATCACCGCGCGGATAATCGTGAATCCAGCTCGTTCCGCCCCGTCCGAAGCCGCGGTACATCAACCGCACAAAGGTGAACCGGCCGTCGTAGGGGACGTTGCCGTGAATCTGACCGCCGGTCTGGAAACGCTCGTCGCCTCCGCCCCGCTGGCGGTTGCTCCCACGCTGGGCCTGCGCCGTGAGGCCCAGAGACACGACGACGGCGCCCAGGATCAGCGCCCACGCCGCCCGATGACTTGTCCGCTTCATGCCAACCCCCTTGCCCGGCGATACAGCCACTCGGTGCCGGTCAGGGCCACAAGCAGCAGGAACAACACCGGCATGTCCCACAGGTCTTTCTCTTCTACGACCGTGACGCCCCGCCCGCTCATCGTCAAGGCGTCCGAAAGGCCGGACGTATCGGCGGACTTGAAGAACTTGCCTTCCGTTTCTTCAGCCAGGCGGCGCAGTAACGACCCGCGCATGGCCGGGTCGAAGTATTCGCGTTCGCTCGGCGCCGCGCGCAGGTGGGTGACCGAGGTCCCCAGCGTTTCGCCGTTTTTGGTGGCCGTCACGCGCACTTCGTACGTGCCTTCTTCGGCCGGCGCAAACGTCGCCTGGTACTCACCGTCGCGCTTGACGCTCCACGACATCGGCACGTCGCTGACGATGCCCGTTGGTGAGCGCACCGTCGCGACAACCCGGGCATCGTTCACATCGGTGTACTTCTTGTCGCCTACCTGGGCCGTGAGCGTCACGGGCTCGCGCGGTTCCACGCGCTCGGGGGAACTCGACACTTCAACAACCCCGGGCACGCCATCCACCACCCAGCGCAGCAACCGCTGCCAGAACTGGTGATGCGTCAGGTCGGTGGCCGGCATCGTGGCGTGCATGCGCCAGAGCCACGAGTCCTGCACGGCGAAGGCCACGGCCTTGCCGCGGCCGTAGCGCTGCGCCGACAGGATGTGTTGCTCGCGGCCGCGTTCGTCCTCGCCTTTGAGGAGCACCGTGGCGCCGGGCTTGACGGCATCAATCGGATTCACGCTGGTCAGGCGAGGCAACTTGCCCCACGCTTCAATCGAGCCTTTTTCGGTGGCGGCGAGCTGCGCCAGGGGATGCGCCAGTCCTGCTCGAGCCGGTTCTATGGCGACGTGCGAGAAGTAGTCGGTTGAACGCGCGTTGGTGGCGGCGTTGAGCGCCACCGGCATCGCTTCGGCAACGGGCGTACCGCCCCAGCCGCCTTCGGCGAACGACCGCCGGCCGCCCAGCGTCAGCAACCCGCCACCGCGCCGGCCCACGAAGTCGGCAATCATCCGCAACTGCTCAACTGTGAACGCGCTGGCCTCAACGCTGCCGAGGATCAACCCCGAGTAGGCGAAGAGGTCCTCTTCCTTGAGTGGGAATCCTTCGATGAGTTCATCCGGCGTGTCGATCCCCAGGCGAAGGAACTTCGTGGGCGACGATGGCGTGGCCGCGGCGGTGCGCTGCAGCAGCACCACTTGAATATTTGGGTCGGCCTCAAGCGCCTGCTTGATGAACTTGGCTTCGAACCTCGGCTCGCCTTCCAGGTACAACAACTTCACGCGGCGGTCGAGCACTTCGATCACGCTTTCGCGGGCGTTGTTCTGCGGAACCTGCTCACCCGCCTGCTCGGGAATCCGGAACTTGAACCGGCGCAAACCGGCCTCGTCCACCTTGAACCGCACGCGCACGGTGGCCGCTTCGCCGTTGTCGGGCATCGGCACGTCCTGCGTGTCCACCACGCGGCCTTCGCTCTCGACAATCAATGGCAGCGTCTGGCCTTCGAATCCAGTCTGTGTGATGACTACGTCCAGCACCAGGAACGAACCCTTGAGTGCCTGGCGCGGTGTCTCCACGCGACTGACCTGAATGTCGCGCGTCATCTTCTCTTCGCCGACGCCCACGGTAAACACGGGAATGTTCTCGGCCTTCAGGTCGGTAATCGATGAATCAAGCGTGGTTTCAGAAGTATCGGCACCGTCGGAGACGACGATGAGGCCGGAGAGCGGGAGGCCCGAGAGTTCGTCTTTCGCGCGACCAAGCGCGTCGCCCAACCGGCTGCCTGTGCCGTCGAAGGTCAGGTCGCCGGCCGCGTTGAGCCGTTCGGTGAAAGAAGAGAAGCGATAGGTCCGAACGACGAACTTTTCGGAGAGCTTGGCAAGCATCGGGCCGGCCGCGGTGCCGAAGTTTTCAGTGACGTAGTTGCCGCGCGGATGCCCCTCAAGGTCCGCCACCTGCATACTGCGCGAGTCATCAAGGAGCACGCCAACGAAGTTCTGTTGCGGCACCGCAACTTTGAGTACCAGCATGGGGCGCAGCAGGCACACGGCAAGCAGGGCGAGCGCCGCGATACGCAAGCCGACGATCACCGCGCGGTCGCGTGCGCCGTGGCCGCGCACATTTCGATAGGTCAGGAGGGCGTACACCGCCGCGCCCGTCGCTGCCAGTACAAGACCGGCCATCCAGCGGGAGCTGCCCCAGACAAAGTCTCCCTGCTCGAAGACCAGAGGCTGGTACTTGAACAGGAATTGATAGACGGATGCGAGCACGGAAATCGGATTGTATCCCGTCTATCGGACGGAGTCGCGCGCAAACGAGACGATCTCGGCGGCCGATGCGGATACTCCACCCTGCGCCGATTCCGGACGACCGCCGCCTCGGCCGCCGAGAGCGGCCGTGAGCGCTTTGACCCAGGCGCCCGCATCGAAGGAGGCGTCCGTCGCGCGCGCCACGACCACCGGTACGGGAGTACCGTCCCCGATGACGACCGCCACGCAGCCGGGATGTGCGGCGATGGCTGACGCCAGCGTCTTGAGCACGTCCATGTCGCCACCTGCATCGCTGACCAGCACCCGACGGAACGACCCCACGTCTTCGGCCGAGGCCACCAACTGGGCCGCCTCGTGCCCGGCTGCCGCGAGTCTCAATTGCCGAATCGCCTTCTGGTTCGCGCGCGAGTCGGTCTGCAGGCGTTCGATCGCCGCGCCAATCTCCAGCGGCGCCACGGTCAACTGGCGCACGAGTCCTGTCACCACATCGCGCAGGGCCCGGTGCGACGCGACGGCGCGGTGGCCGCACACGAACTCGATGCGGCTGCCGCCTTTGAATCGCTCCCAGCCGGACACGGCGATGACGCCGACGCGCCCTGTCGTCGGCGTATGCGTTCCGCCGCAGGCGGAAAGGTCGAAGTTGTCGATATCGATCAGCCGCAACGTACCGGTGCGGGTCGGGTCTTTGCGCAGCGGCAGCGCAGCGGCTTCGGCTTCGCTCACAAATCGCACATGCACCGGCCGGTCTTCGAAGACCACGTCGCACGCCAGGGTTTCGGCTGCGGCAATCTCGGCCTGCGTCACTTCGCGGGCGAGGTCGATGGTGCATGACGAGGTGCCCAGATGAAAGCTCTCGGTGCGCACGCCACACGTGCGCTCAAACGCCGCGGACAGGATGTGCTGCCCGGTGTGCTGCTGCATGTGGTCGAACCGCCGCGCCCAGTTGACGACGCCGGTGACGGTCTGTCCCGGCTCCAATGGTCCCGCCACCACGTGAGTGATGACGTTGTCATCGCCATCCACAACCTCAAGCACGGCGTGGCCGCCGAGGGAACCCGTGTCGAAGGGCTGACCGCCGGACGTGGGATAAAACGCTGTCCGGTCGAGCGTGATGTGTGATCGGGTGCTCCCGTGCTGTCGTGCTCCCGTGCTGCCGTGCTCCGGTGTGCCTGTGCGCGACTCCAGCACAGTGGCCTCGAAGGTGGTCTGCAGCGCGTCGGTGTAATACAGGCGATGGGTCATGCGGGGTCAACCACTCCGGCTTCGGCGAAGCCTCTGGCGCGCAGGAGGCAACTGTCGCAATGGCCGCACGGCCTGCCGTCCTCGCGCGGGTCGTAACAACTGTGAGTCAGGCTGAAGTCCACGCGCAATTCGGTACCGAGCCGGATGATGCCGGCCTTGGTGAGATGCTGCAGCGGCGTATACAGCCGGAGAGCGCGCCCTTCCACTCCCGCCCTGGTCGCCAAACTCGCCAGATACTCGAATGCGGCGATGTATTCCGGCCGGCAGTCGGGATATCCCGAATAGTCGATCGCATTCACGCCGATCACGATGCGTTCGGCGCCCAGAACCTCCGCCCACGCGAGTGCCAGCGACAGGAACACCGTATTGCGCGCGGGCACATAGGTGGTGGGAATCCCCGGCGCATCCACATCGTCTTTCGGGATGTCCCCGTCGCCCGTGAGCGACGAGCCGCCGAAGGCCTTCAGGTCAACCTCGAGTTCCACATGGCGCGACACGCCAAGGGCTGCAGCCACACGGCGAGCGGCTTCCAGTTCCGCTTGATGCACCTGACCGTACCTCAGGGTCAGGGCAAACAACTCCCAGCCCTCGCGCTGGGCCATCGCGGCCGCGGTGGCCGAGTCGAGACCACCCGAGAGCAGAACGACCGCGCGTTTCATACGCCGCGAGTCTCCGGAGTCCAGATGAACTTGTGCGCCTGAATCTGCAGGCGCGCGGGCAGATGGTCTTCGAGCATCCACGTCACCACTTCGTCGGCGCGCTGCCTGCCGTGAACCGGTGAGAGCAGCACGGCCCCGGCGCGCGCACCAAGGTCATGCTCAGTGATGATGCGGCGCGCGTACTCGTAGTCTGCGCGGTCGGCGATGACGAACTTCACTTCGTGATCCTTCGAGAGCGCGAGAAGGTTGGGCCAGTGCATCTTCGCGGCTTCCCCGCTGCCGGGGCACTTCACGTCCATGATGGCGTGCACGCCCTTGGGGAGCCGGTCGATCGGCAGGTGCCCCCCGGTCTCGACGAGCACTTCGAATCCGTCGTCCAGGAGGCGCTGCATCAGCGGAATGGCCTCGGCCTGCAGCAGCGGCTCGCCGCCGGTCAACTCCACGAGGTTGCAGTTAAGGTCGCGGACGGCGCCGACGACCTCGTCGATGGACATCTTCTTGCCGCCGGTGAAGGCGTACGGCGTATCGCACCAGACGCACCGGAGGTCACACGCCGTCAGGCGCACGAATACACACGGCCGTCCCACGTGCGTGGATTCGCCTTGTACAGAGACGTAGATTTCGTGGACGGTCAGCACGCTGTGCTGATCTTAACCGTCGGGGTCCTTATCGCCTAGGCTCTCGGCCGACTTTGAGATTGAGCTCGTGGCGCGTACCACTCTGCAGTGCGAGGCGCACTCCGACCGAAGCCAGATCTTCCAGCAGAGGGCGACTGATAGCCAATTCGGTGTCAGTCAAAAACACCGCCGCGATGAGGTAGTCACCAGCCGGAAGTTCAGAGATAGTGAACCGGCGGTCGGGGCGCACGGGCGCCCAGGCAATGGAAGCGCTCGCGGACTTCCAGTCCGCTGGGTCAACGGGAAACACCACAACGGCATATGAGAATTGCAGCGCTTGGCCTTCCGCGATCAGGGAACCCGCAACTCCCAGGCTTGGCGGCACAAGGTCTACCCGCAGGTCGCCCAGGTCCTGCCCAGACTGAACCACAATCTCGCGCCGCGTGGCCGCTCCGGATATATCAACACTCCATAGGCGAGCAGTTGGAAGAGTTGAGGCCCCCAGATGCAGGCTGTAGCGACCTGGAGGCACGGCCCGAAAGGAGAAGGTATTGTCGGGTGCCACGGTTGCGCGATGGGCGTCATTCGTCGAGACCCGGATACCCACATCCTCGCGGCGAAGGAGAAGTTCCATGCTCGTTGGCGCTGGTGACGGCGATAGCCCGACCGCGGACCGAATGGTCACCTGACCTGAAACGAGTCGCCCTGGCTCCAGGTGCAATACCAGATCATCGATGTCCGAAGAGCCGACGACGATGGGAAGTTCGGCGGACAGGTTGTGGGCTGGCCCTTCACCCTTCGCATGCGCAATCAGGCGGTACGCGCCAGGACTCAGTCCCGAGAAGCCAAACCGCCCATCTTCGAGAAGGGGCACCGACCGCAGCCGAGCCGACTGCGGATTGCTGCCTTGAAGTAGTGACACCTGTCCTACTCGCGTCGACAAGCCTGCCGGGGAAACGACGCCCGCGATCGACACTGTGCTCACGAGGGTCAGGCGGATGTCGACACCACTCGTCTGATTGCCGCCCGTGACGTGGATGGCGGCAGCATCTGCAGGCAGGACGGTTCCGGGGTGGTAGACCGGCGCATATTCGACCTGGCGTCGTACTGGTTGAGGTATCCTCGACGGACTGGCTGATCGCTGGGGATCCCGGGCCAGAAGCCGCTCAGCCCATTCGATCTCCGCCTCATCTGGAATCGTGATGGGTGTGGAGCCGGATGAACCCGGTGGCGACACCAGGACAAAATACTCTCCATCAGGCAATCCGGCGAAGCGGTATCGCCCTGTCGTGCCGGCGACAACCACCGCAGGAGCCGCGGCGCCTGTTGAGCCATCGCGAGTCCCGTCCAGCAGAACGCTCCGCTCGAGTCGAACGGTGGCGCCGGGGACGGGCTGCTGGGTCGGCGACCACACTGTCCCCTCGATCACTCCGCCGCGGCGCATTTGAACGGTCACGATGCTGGTCTCAGCGCGCGGAAAGACGAGTGCCATTGCGGCACCGGCCGGGAGTCCATGCACTGCCGGAACGATCAACAGCGGATACTTGTGCGCGACCAAATATACCTGGCCATCTGCAACAGCTGAGAATCGGAATCGACCTTGGGTGTTTGACGTCGCGACCGCAAGTGGCGTCGCGCTGCGGTCCACCAGGGTGACCGTGACATTGGCAATTGGCAGGCCCGATTGAGCGTCTTCGACGACGCCGTCCAACTCGGACACGAGTGACTGGGGCGCCGCGCGCGAGGTAGCACCCACGGTGATGGTGAGTACCGACGCAAGGAGGTACTTGAGCACTATCGGTTCACTCGAGCCTGGGCTGTTACGACAACGGACATCGACGACCGCAGTTGCACCCGTTGGGCACTGGCGGCCAACTCTTTCAGACGGCCTGGCGCTTGCCAGTTCGCGGCGAGCCGGTCCCTGGGAAGAACCGCGACGAAATACTCGCCGACAGGGAGGTTGCCGAACTGAACTTGGGCGCGTGCATCGATCCACTCAGAACGCGCACGCCGGGTGTCAAACCACGCGTGGTTCCAGGCCTCGGGCGCCACTGGGAATATCACAGCCACCATGGCCGATACTTCCACACCTGACTGCTGCGTCAGGGTCACGGTGAGGGTCGGGAGACTCCGAACGGCAACAATCCGTATACGAGCGTCTGCAGACAAGGTCACAGGACCACCCTTGTGTTCGCGCCCATCGATGAACATGTCCTGGACCTGCCACCCGGCAGGCAGGCCGGCACTGAACGCGTAGGTGCCTGGGAGCAGGCCGTCCAACCGCACCGCGCCTGATGCGTCGGCAGCCGCTGAGCGCTCCGTGATCGAGACCCCCATGCGTTGCTGCTTTATCCCCCGAAGCGAGAACCTGGCTCCTCCTCCAGGTCTGGTTCCCGGGTCCAGGAATTCCACGCGACCGGTCACCAACAACGCGGGTTGCAGGTTGAGCACAAGGCCTTCGACGTCGGCCGATCCCACACTCAGCGGGTGCCTGAGGAACTCGAGCGGTGGCGCGCCGGCCTCGACCGTATTGGCGGCGCCTGACTCGGCTGAGAGGGTGTAGTCACCTGGAGGCACGCCCGCGAACGCAAAGCGACCGGTCGAGTCGGTCAGGGTACGCGCGGCATCCAGCGGCACCTCTGAAAGCCCATCATCAACGCCTCGCGGAACGAGACGCACGGCGATTGCCGCCGCCGAAGTCTGCTGCCCAAACAGCTGACCCACCAGGCGCACCGTTTGCTGACGGATGCATGTCAGATCGATACCGGTGAGATCCTCTCCGGGGCCCACAGTGACGAGTTCGGCCTCATCGGGGACACGCGCCGATCGGTAGAAGGTGGTCGGCGCAACACTGACCGACTGGCCGTCGATGCGGAGGCCAACGGGTGCGGTCAGCGCTGTGAATTCGCCAGGCACCTCCAGGAGCACGTTGCCCATGTTGAGAAATGGGGTTGCGGCCGTCGTCTTCTGAACCGTGCCGGGGAGGCGTGCGACCGTAGTCGAAATGCTCCCGACTACGTAGTCTCCTGGGGGGACATTGGCCACCTGATACCGCCCCTGGTCGTCCGTGCGAGCGAACAGGCCCGGTGTTCCTACCATCGACCGCCCGGGTGCAAGCACGCGAACGAGGACCCCTGCCAATGGCTCCCCAGATTCATCGACGACCGAGCCCGACACTGAGCCCAGTCGCACCAGGGAGATTGCCAGTGGGAAGCCAGGTTGCCCGGACGTGAGGTCGACGCGCGCGGACGGACGCAACGGCAGGAAACCGGCCGCCCGAGCCTCTATCAAGTAGCGGCTGGCCGTCAGGCCTCTGAACAAGAACCGCCCATTGGCGTCGGTGACCGACCGCTGCACAGCCGCACGGTCTCCCGCGTCAACGCTGGATGCACCCTGCCTGATCACCTGAACGATCGCCCCCGCCACAGGAGCGTTCGTTCCTGCGTCTGTCACCTTGCCAAGAATGAAATGTTCCTGGCTGAGCGGCAACAGGAGGCAGAGACTGATGCTCAGCTTGATCCGAAGCATGCCGCTAACCTAGAGGCCGTCTCCTCTGGTAGCAAGCCGGATCGTAAACACATCAACCCGCGTTGTCCCTCCGGCACTCGTCCTCAACGCTGTTGTGCGGCGAGTCCATGGAGCGCCGGCTTCCAGGTCTTTCGCCGCTGGCACTACCTGATTAGCCAGGTCCAAAGACGTAAACCCGGCAAAGGAGAGCGACTGAAGTTCGGGCTCCTGTGACACGCCGTCCCGGTTACTGTCGGTCCACAGGATCAACCTATCGAAGATCGCATCTCTTGAATCGAGGACGCCGTCCGGTCGACCGGAACCTGGCTGACTGGCCCTGGATCCTCCTACCGGACGGCCATCAAGCGCGGCGAGGTAGTCGAAGCCATTGGGCGGCCCGAGCCCACCGCCAACCAGCTCAGCAATCGAGTCGACCCTGCCGTTTGCGTTCGGGTCGAAACATACGAACGCGTCGTTGCCACCAGGGCACGTCCATGCGACCTGCAACTTTGTTCCCGACCGAGGACCGGACAAGGCTACACCAGAGTCCAGCGAAGTCAGGCATATCCCGTCTGCGCCGAAGTCTATGACCACCACCTCCCGCGTCTGTTGCAGCCCGGGACCCACCGGCCCAGTTGAGAAAGTGGCCGACGCCATCAACAAGGCAGCAAACTGTCGGTTCAACGGGCAAGTTCCGTTTCAATAATCTGGCGCTGGAACTCGACACCCCGGACTCGCAGGGTAAACGACCCTCGAAAGCGGCTCTTGTTGCCGCCCTCATCAACCACGCTAGTTCTCTGATAGCCGTTGCGAATACTGGTGATCCCAGCCGCAGGGAGTGACATCAGCTCGGTCCGCTGGCTGGCACCGTCATGGTTCTTGTCACACCAGACCAAGAGTCGCGCGAAAACACCATCTGCCGAGTCGATGACGCCCGCGCCTTCGGGGAGGGGATCTGGGAGTCTTCCGTCCGGACCGCGGCGCAACCCCTGAAGGGGCGTGAGCAGGGCATCAGCCCCACTCGTTGGCTGGGTGCCGTCTTCAAAGCGGAGTCTTGTCCCAACGAGTTCGCCTGAGTCGTCGATGGTACCGTTTCCGTTTAGGTCTAGTGCTAGAAAGGAATCATCCGACCCCAGCGAGGTCCACCCCACGCTGGCAGCTTTGCCTACCCGCTCGATGTCAAAACGAACTCCGCTTCCACTGGACGTAAGACGAATGCCGTCGCCCTGCATGTCCAGCACCATCACAGTGGCTGGCCTTGGAGGTGGCTGACCTGCGTTGCTGGACCCCGCCAGGGCCAGCCAAGCGCCCAAACAAGCGACGATCGGCGCTCCGTTCATGCGCCGCAGCCGTCAACCTCATCCTGGTCGACATAGAGCCAATAGGCCAGGTGCCAGCCCCCGCCATCGATCATCCAGTGCATCGAATTCCCGGTGTACACACCGCAGAACGGCTCACCATAGGTCTCCCACTCGCGTTCGACCCAAGCATAGCCGCTCGCCCGGTTGTCGTCGGCGCCAGATGGATCATCGATGATCCACGCTTCTACCTCAGCATCACAGCTAGAACCGCCCACACTGGTTGAGGCGTAGTAGGCAATCTGTGTCAGGTTGGCCTCGAGATTTCCGAATGGGGTGCCACTGTCGCACTCGACGGAGTCAGGAACCGCAACCAGCGCCTTTGAGTGGGGCGCTGGGGCAGCAGCGATGGCAGCGACGAACGTTGCAACGAAGACGGCTGTTACAAGGGGCTGAAAGACCTGACGAAGATTGACCAGTTCGCGAAGACGTTCCATTTGAACCTCCAATGACGATGCCACAACAAGCCGCAGTCCGTGTGGCGCACCGCGCACACGGACTGGCCGGACTGGCCGGACTGGCCGGACTGGCCGGACTGGACGGACTGGACGGACTGGACGGACCCTACCACCTGAATCGCCGCGAGTCAATAACTAGATTCGCCCTAACTGGGTTCACCAATTCGCCACGCCGACCGGGTCCCGGATCATCTGGGTCACGCAGTTTTCGAGCATTGAAGACCATGGAGGAAACAGTTCACGTATTCTTCTGAGCAACGCTGCGGTCAAGGAACTCCACGAACGCGCGGGGATTGATGATCGGAATCCCGTTGTAGTCTCGCAACACGAGGAGGTCCTGATCTCCAGAGACGATCACCGTCGCACCGGCGGCCACGGCCGTGCCGAGCACCACGTCGTCATCAGCGTCACGGCACACCGGGTGTGGAAGCGTCACGGGGACCACCAACACAAGGCTCTGACGATAGGCGTCAAGGAACGTCTTTACTCTCGGAGTGATCGTAAATTTTCTTTGGAGTGTCGCATCCAGTTCCTCCAGAAGCGGCGCGGACGAGGCCATCAGGCGCAACCGGATGGATCGCTCCAACAACTCGTGGCAGAGGCCGTGCGCCACGAGGCCCGCGACAAGGACGTTCGTGTCGAGGACGACGATCACGAGACGATCGAAAAGACGTCGTCGTCCGTGTAGATGCCCTGTGCGCGCGCTTGAGGAACAAGATCAAGGCGCGCGGACTCCAGCGCCCCGAGCAGTTCCTCCATCTCGAGTGCTCGGCGCACGTACTGGCTCAGAGAAAGGTTCTGCGCTTTGGCGCGTTTCTCAAGCTTGCGCCGGGTGCCCCTGGGCACGCGAACCGTCAGCACTTCTTCCATGCGTATGACGCTGTCATACACCGACGCCAGTCGTCAATCCATACGACCGAACCCACTGAAGGGATCGTGTATGGACGTGCGTCAGGTGTCCAGTAGGTCGATTTCAGGTATCTGCCGGCCGCAGGAAGATACTGGTTTGGGGATGGCGGGTCATACTGGCGGTGTATGTCGCTGCTTCCGCCGCCTATTCTCGTTGACGACGCTTCCGGCCTGCTGGATCTCGCGGCCGCCCTCGCGCCCTGCGCCGCGGTTGGCGTGGACACCGAGTCCAACAGCCTCCACGCCTATCGGGAGCGCGTGTGCCTGATTCAGTTCTCCACGCCTGCCGCCGACTTCATCGTCGATCCGATTGCCGTGCCTGACCTGAGCCCGCTGGCGCCCTTCTTCGCCAGTCCCGAACACGAGAAGATCTTCCACGCCAGTGAGGGCGACCTGCTCGTTCTCGGCCGCGACTTTTCGTTCGTGTTCGCGAACATCTTCGACACGATGTCGGCCGCCCGGACGCTCGGCTGGCCACAGGTCGGCCTTGCCGCAGTGCTCAATACGCAGTTTGGCGTCACGTTGAGCAAGACACATCAGCGAGCCGACTGGGGACGACGTCCTCTGAGAGTCGACATGCTCGACTACGCCCGGCTGGATACGCATTACCTGGTGGCGCTGCGCGAACGGCTGCACGCCGCGTTGGTCGAAGGCGGACTTTGGGCTGAGGCCCAGGAGGACTTCGAACGCCTCGCGCGCGTTCAGCCGAAACCTGCGTCCCCATCGCCCGACCCGATGGCATTCTGGCGCGCGAAAGGCGCTCGCGCTCTGCCGCCCGGTCAGGCTGCGGTCCTGAAGGCCGTGTTCGACTATCGCGAGGGTCAGGCCCAGCGCATCAATCAGCCGCCGTTCAAGGTGATGGGAGAAGAGGTGCTGTTGGAACTGACCCGGCGCGCGCCCGCGAGTCTCGACGAACTGGGTGCGGTTCCAGGCATGACTCCCGGCCAGGTCCATCGCCACGGTCGGGCATTATTGGCTGCCATCCAGCAAGGCCTGCGCGCACCCGCGCCGCCGGCGCCGGTCGTGGAGGTGCCGCCCGACGATGTGCTGGCTCGATACGATCGTTTGGTTCAGTGGCGAAAGAAGCGCGCGAATGCACGAGGCGTGGAATCGGACGTCATCCTGCCCCGCACGACCCTGCGCGACCTGTCGCAGCGCCCACCGCGTACCCTCGACGAGCTGGCCGGCATTGCCGACTTCGGCCCGCGGCGGCGGGAGTTGTACGGGGAGGAGATTCTGGCGGTGGTGTCTGGCACGGCCTGACTGCGTTCTTGACCGCCTTGCAAAAGCAATTCGCTGCGGCTAACATACAACCGAATGGTTGTATTTAGGAAGCAGAGCGATGAAGCGCTCAACCAGCTGTTCCGCGCACTGGCCGATGGCACGCGACGCGACATCCTGGCGCGGTCGCTTACGGAAACGCTGTCGGTATCCGACCTTGCTGCGCGATACGAAATGAGCTTCGCGGCCGTGCAAAAACACGTCGGCGTGCTCGAGCGCGCGGGTCTCGTTCAAAAGCGTGCACACGGCCGCCAGCAACTCGTGTCCACCAACCACGCTCGGCTCCAGCGAGCCGGCGAGCTCCTCGAATACTTCGAATCCATCTGGCGCCATCGCATGGCGCAGCTCGACGAGGTTCTTCTGCCGAAAGGAAAATGACGATGCCGCTGACCTCTGTCACCAAAGACCCCGCAACGCTCACCCTCACCGTGGTGGGCGACTATCCCGTTCCGCAACAACGCCTGTGGGACGCGTTTGCCGACCCACGCCAGCTCGAGCGCTTCTGGGGACCACCCGTCGCGCCCGCCATCTTCACGCATCATGACTTCACCGTTGGCGGTCGCGCCGAGTACTTCCTGAGCTTGCCGGATGGAAGCCAGTGGCACGGCTCATGGAAGTTCACCGCGGTGAATCCGATCGACTCGTTTGAGGCGCTCGACGGCGAAGACAATGCCGAGGACGAGGACATGCCGGCAGGGATGACATTCACGTTCGAAACCACACCGACAGGATCGCGCATGACCTGCGTCACACAGTTCTCGAGCATCGAAGCCATGGAGGAGACGGTTCCCGGCATGGAAGAAGGGCTACGCGCCGCGATGCCGCAGCTTGACGCATTGCTTACTGAACTCGAAGGCTGAGGCCTCGACCTACCGTAGCAGCCCGTCGCGTTCCAGCGCGGCCAACAGCCGCTCGGGCACGATGGGAAGATGGTCCATCCACACTCCGGCCGCAGCGTGAATGGCGGCGGCGATGGCAGGTACCACCGGGATCATCGTGATCTCGCCGATGCCGCGTGCACCGTATGGACCCGACGGGTCGGCCCCTTCCACGGCGATCGTCTCGATGATGGGCGACGCATCGACCGAGGTGGGCAGATTGCAGGTCGAAAGGCCTGGGTGGTCGAACATCCCGCCAAGGGTGGGGCACCGTTCCTGAAGCGCGTATCCCTGCCCCATCACCACCCCGCCCTCCACCTGGCCCTCGACCAGGTGGGGGTTGATCACGCGACCCGCATCAATCGCGTTCACCACACGCAGCACACGCACGGCACCGGTCCCGAGATCCACGCCCACATCCGCCACGCATGCACTCCACGCGTACGAGTACGCGTGACGCGTGGGCGAAGTGGTGGCCAGCGGATCGGTCGAGGGCGCATGGAATGTCGATGTGACGGTCACCCCCTCCGGCGGCAATGCCCGGCGTCCGCCGCGCGCGGTGACTGCGCGCCGAGCCTGCTCGCACGCCAGACGCACGGCGTTCCCCGACACAAACGTCTGGTGCGAGGCCGACGCCCGGCCAGCCCCCGGCGCATTTGCCGAGTCTCGCCATTCGATCGTGACTGCGCGTGGCGTCGTCCCGAGCGCCTCGGCGGCAATCTGCGCCAGCACCGTCTCGGTTCCCTGCCCAACCTCCGAGGCAGCGACCCACACCGTGATCGCCAAGCGAGTCACGGTGACGCGAGCCGTGGCGTGATCATCGAACCCAAAGCTGAAACCGACGTTCTTCAAGGCGCTGGCCGTACCCCGGCCGTACCGCCAGTCGCCGCACGACCGTGGCAGGCGCCGACGCCGAGCCCGGGCCGTGGCTGCTGACAGAGTCAGATCGAGTCCTGTGCGGGCAAACACCTTCGGGCCCGTGGCCAGACGTCCCCCTTCACGCACGAAGTTGCGGCGCCGGATGGCATCGGGCGCCATTCCCAGGGCGTGCGCAAGCTTGTTGACCTGCTGCTCCATGGCAAACGTCACCTGGTTCACGCCAAACCCGCGGAAGGCACCGGTGTACGGATTGTTGGTGAACACGGCACGGCCAGTCACTCGCACGGCCGCAATCGCGTATGGCCCGCAGGCCTGCGAGATGGCATTGGCCATCACTGCCTTCGACGAACTGGCGTAACACCCGGCATCCGCCAGTATGTCAATGCGAGCCGCGAGAAAACGGCCTTGACGATCGGCGCCGAGCACGTGGCGAATGTGGAACGGATGCCGTTTGCTGTGGCCGCGGATCGACTCGACGCGATCCCACACCATGCGCACCGGTGCGCCCGCCACCCGCGCCGCCAGCAGGAGCAGAATCTGCAGTGAAATATCTTCGCGTGCGCCGAACGCTCCGCCGATCGTCTGCTGGACGATGCGGAGGCCGTCGACGGGCTCGCCGAGCGCCTCGGCCGCCTGGCGCAGATCCTCCTGCGGCCACTGCGTGGCGACGTTCAGCGTGAGGCTGCCGTCCTGCTCCGGAACGGCGATGCCGGCCTCGGGTCCGAGAAAGGCGTGCTCCACCAGTTCGGTCCGGTACTCGGCGCTGATGACGATCGCGGCTCCAGCCACTGCGGCGTCGACATCGCCTCGCGCGATCGCCTGCTCGGTGACGATATTCGGGTGAGAGCCGGTGGGCGTACGCCCGGGATGCACCACCGGCGCGTCTTCATCGCAGGCTCGCTCGGGATCGATCAGTGGGGTCTCGGTCACCAGCTCAAGCTCAAGGCATCCGGCCCCCAATCGCGCGGCTGCCTCAGTGGTGCCCACGACGACCGCAACAACATCCGAAGCGCCGCGAATCCGGTCCGTCACCAGCACTTCCTGATCGGATTCCATCAGGCCGAACCGATTGGTGCCCCGGACGTCACCGGCGGTGATCACCCGGACCACGCCTGGCGTGGCGAGCGTCGCGGCGGTGTTGAGCCGGCGCAGCCAGGCACGGGCCACCGGCGCACGAACCGTCACCGCGTGCAGGCAGCCCGGCGGCAGTGGGACGTCCTGCGGGTAGAGCGCGGTGCCGGCGGCTTTGGCCACCGCGTCGGTCCGGACGTGGCTGACGCCGACGCACTGGCCGCTGGTGTGGTCAGCGCGTCGAGCCATGTCGTCGTCCCGCCTGCTGCACGGCGCGCACGATCTTCGTGTACCCCGTACAGCGGCAGATGTTGCCGGCCAGCCCGGACCGAATCGCCGCGGCGGTGGCGTTGGCCGGCAACGGGCTGGCCGCCAGGATCATTCCAGGCGTGCAGAACCCGCACTGAATGGCGCCGTGATCGGCAAACGCGCGACGAAGGCGGCGCAATCGGGGGTTCGTGGCGTGTTCGATCGTTGTCACGGTCCGCCCGTCCGCCTCGGGGGCAAGCACCAGACACGACAGGGTGGGCTCGCCATCAAGCAGGACCGTGCAGGCGCCGCACTCGCCGACGCCGCAGGCGTCCTTTGTTCCCGTAAGACCGAACCGGTCGCGTACGAGCTGCAGCAGTGTGGTCGATGCCGTCACGCGGGTCGTTCGCAGGATACCGTTCACGGTGATTGCGACTCTCGTCGCGGTCGCGCGTCGCTTCATCGTGCCCCCACGCGCGCCACGGCGCGTCCAAGCACGACGCCGGCCACGCGAAGGCGATACGCGTAGTCCGACAGGCTGTCGGCGTGGACATGGCAGACCGCGCGTAGCGCCTCATCACGGCGGGAGCGATTGCCGAACGACGCGGCCACGGTGGGCGCCAGGAATGGCCGCCCGCCAAGCCCTCCGAGGGCGACCCGAACGCCGCCGCTGAATTCAGCCACGCCTGCGGCCGCCAAGGATCGGCTGAAGGCCATCCTGGCGCCGACCTTCTCAAACGCGCTGTGCCTGCACTTGGGCACGTGCACCGCCACCACCAACCGCTGGAGCGGCCACTCGGCGGCCTGCGCGCTCATGAAGTCTGCCAGCGGGGAGTGGTCGCACGACTGGCGGTCCGCAACCACCACCATGGCATCGAGTGCCAGCAGCGCCGTCGTGATGTCTCCGGCGGCATGCGGCGTGGTGATGTTGCCACCCACCGTGGCGCGTCGCCGCAGGGCCGGTGCGGAGGTCTGCGCGGCCGCCTCCGCCAGTACGCGCGCGTGCCGGCGCACCAAGGGGTTGGACGACAGTTCGTGGGCCGTGACGAGCGCGCCGATACGCAGGTGGGTGCCCAGATCGGACACACCAGTGGCGTCGGTGACGCCTTTGATGTCCACGATCTCGCGGACGAACCGTGTCCATGGCTGTTGCGTGGACAGCGCGACGATCACGTCGGTACCGCCCGCGTAGATGCAGGCACCAGGACGGGCAATGGCCTGAAGCGCTGCTCGCAAGGTGCGTGGTCGGAAGTAGGAAAAGGCGGGAAGGTCGGACATGGGAGGGCCAGCGCCGATCGGGATGTTAGCGCGGAACGAACCTGACGCGCGATGGGGGGCCGATCAGGTACCCCACGGCCTCGCCGACGGCGCTTGCGATCAACCCGAGCGAGACCACCGGCAACTGCCGCCATATGGTCGTGTCGCCGCAACGCACGGCATCGGCCACGAGGCGGACCAGCCGCACGGCCGGGATCGCCGGCGCGCCCGCCGCGTACACCAAACGTCGCAACGGGAACCAGCGCCGTCGCCGCTGGTGGCCGAACTGCCGGCCCAGCCGCCAGAGGTCTCGCACGAACGGCCCCACGCGGTCAGGGTTGACGACATCCACGAGCGCCGCGGCCTCGAAATAGCACTGGCCACCGCGAGCCAGGAGTTCGTGTTGCAACTGCCACCCCGCCTCGAGTGAGGCGTCCAGATCATCGCCGAGCGCGAGGAGTGCCTCGCGCCTGTACGCGCTGTTGTGCCCCGGGACGTCGGCTCGCAGTCCACCCGGCTGACCGTTCGCCCACCGGCCGTGTTTGATGCGCATGGCTGCCCGGCTTATTGCGGTCTCTGGGTTTGCGTTGCCGATCGACGGCCCGACGACCGTCCACGACCCGGACCGGCACGCCTCCATCAGCACGTCCACGGCACCGGGTCGAGGGAAAGGCATGGGCCTGCGCGAAGAGCACCCACGGCGCCGTAGCCGCCCGTGCAGCCCGCGCCTCGGCCACATCGAGCCGGCCGTCGCCTCCGTCGATCACGATGACCTGATCGAATCCCAGAGCGTGAATGGCTGACGTCGAAATGCTGGCGCCGTTCACTGCGGCGATGACCATCTGCAATCGCTCGGCGCGATAGCAGTGCAGCGCAGCGGCGACCGCGTCCAGTGAGTCGGTGACCAGAACGACGGACACCTCCGGCCCGGACGCCGTCATCTCTGCACGTCAGCCAGTTGGTGGAAGGGCTGCCCTGGCTGCAGGTGGAACGACATCCGATTGAGCAAGCCGAATACCCGTGCGAACGCCGCCGGCGGCAGGATCGTCTGCAAGATGAGCACGCCGACAAACGCCCACCGTTTCGGCGACCGCAGGACGGGCGCGGGCGATGTCGCGACTGACCTGCGCAGAAATCGCCAGGCGGCTGACACCTCACCGTCGATCGCGCAGAATACCGCCATCGCGAATAGGTCCCTCGCCTGACAGAACCGAAGGCGTTGGGTGGTGACGCGTGGATCGTCACGCCGCGCTTTCTCAAGAACCCGCTGCCCTTCAAGCGCCATCTGCTGATAGTTGCGGGACTCACTGCCCGGACTGCGGGTATATCCCACGAGTGTGCAGGGCACCGTCGCGAACCGGACGTGGCGGGCCAGCCGGATCCAGAGATCCCAGTCCTCACGGAATCGCAGGGTCTCATCAAGGTGGCCGACCTGCTCCAACGCCTCACGACGCATGAGCGCCACGCTGCCGCCAGAGACCATGTCCCACTCGATCATCTCGTCGGCCACGTTGCCGTTGGCGTCGCCGCCCAGGCGCCAGCCCAGGCATCGGTGCCTCGCATCGATCACGGCCGAGTAACACGACACCACGCCCACCTCGGGGCGCGCGTCAATAAGCGCCACCTGCCGAGCGAGCTTGTCGGGCAGCCAGAGATCGTCGTGGTCGAGAAACGCGATCAGCTCGCCACGGGATTCGAGAATCGCCCGGTTACGTGTCGCGCTCGGCCCTCGGTTCATCTGGCGAATGAGCCGGATGCGGGCGTCGGCCGCCATGAGGCGCGCGACGACCTCAACCGTGCCGTCACTCGACCCGTCGTCGATGACCACAAGCTCGAAATCGCCGAAGGTCTGGCGAAGCGCGCTGGCCAGCGTGGTCTCGATGAAGCCGGCCGCGTTGAATGTGGCCGTCAACACGCTGACCCGTGGCGACTGCGCCAGGGCAGCGCGGCTCACGCGCTTCCACCACGAGGCGTGAGGACAATGCGCCATGCCGACGACGGTCGCCAATGACGCCACGCGCTGTGTTCGGCAGGGCCATCGGCAACGGATTGCCAGTGGTACCCGCGCGCGAGTTCCTCGGCGAAGATGCCACCGACCGTCTTTGTCAGGTCCTCGCCAAGACACGCATGGCGCAGGCCCGCGCCAAAAGGCGCATATTCGCGGCGCGTGAACGACCGGTGCAGAAACCGATCGGGGTCGAAGGTCTGCGCATGCTCAAACACCGCAGGGTCCTGGTGACTCTCGCGTACGCAGAGCCGTACGAGCCAGCCTTTCGGGATGACCATGCCGCCGTGCGAAATGTCGCTGGTGGTCGCGCGGTACAAGTACTCGCTCTGCTCGAGCCGCAGCGTCTCCATCACAACCCGCGTGGACAAGGACAGCGCGCCGCCCTCGTGGGCGGAATCGGCGTGCGCCGGCAGCCGAAGCCGGTCGGCCCACTGGCCGTGGTCGGTCAGCATCCGCGCGATCCACTGGAGCAGGCCCGACACGTCAGCCCACGTGGTGTGCAGGATGTATGCGAGGTTTCCCATGATCGTCGGGTCGTCCACGGAAGCGGGGCTGCTGCGGGCCAGCGCCTCCAGGAAACTGCCAGCGCCAGCGCCTGGCGAATGCCCGTCGGCTGTGTGTGCGCGCGCGATCGCGACGATCTCCGCCACCGCACTCCGAATCTGGCGGTCGGACGCGCTCGAGGGATTCCGGATGTCGATGACCCTGTAGAGCGTCTTCAATCGAGCGCGTTCCGCGCTCGCGGGATCGATTCCGAAGAACAGACGCACCCAGATCGAAAACACTGCGCGCTGGATATGGCGGCGAGGCGGCACGCCGGTGCCGGCAGACGCGTGTGCCATGCGCGCCAGTTCCTGGCGAAACTGGTCGCGGATGAAGGCCTCGTGCAACTCGTACACCTCGCGCGCCATCGCAAGGCGAAGCACCTGTTTGGCCTCGGCGTGGCGCTCGCGGGGCATGTGACGGAGGAATCCACCTGGGATGAACCGGCCAAACGACCACGGCGGCGACACCAACACATCGTCGTGCTGGCGGAAAAACTCCGACCCTGCAGACAAACCGACCAGGCAGGCGGTTGGTCGCAGAAACTGACTGGTCTTGAAGGTACTTCCCAGGCGCCGACTCTGGTCGGGAGAAAAATCCTGCCGGGTCCATGGACCCAGCGCAAAGGGCCGAGCGAACCCGGTGGCCATCCATGCGCGCGGCCGCGCGCTACTCCTGAGTGCCAGAGCACGGCGACCATCGCGACGACGGCGGCGGCCGCGGCGCCGCGCACCAGCCCGATCGGGGCAAACGCGGCCAACAGAGCGATGCCGACGGCGTAGGCCACGACCACTCCCGCCAGCCGCAGGGCTAAGCCTGGAAACGCGCGCCGAAAAGCGGTGCTCGCACACGGAGCAATCGCGGGCCATGCCGCCACGCTGAGCACCGCCACTTCGACAACGCGCTCGAGTATCTGGCCAGCCATTCGGGTCACCAGGACGCGGGCAGGGTCCGGACCGCCGCCACGATCGTGGCGACCTCGTCGTCAGTCAGCCGTGGATGCAGGGGCAGGTTCAACGCGTCGGCGCCGAGTCGCTCGGTGTTGGGAAGACTGACCTTCGTGTCGAAAATCGGGTTGAGGTGCAGCGGGTGATAGCGCAACGTGGTGTAGATCCCCTGCTGGTACAGCGTGCGTGCCGACCGGTCCCTGTTGGGGATGCGCACCAGGTATGTGAAGTACGAGTGCCGGTCGGCGGGACCGGCCTCGCTCGGGCGGCGCAGCCAGTCGAGGTCTGCAAACTCCTTCTGGTAGATGTCCCAGATGCGCTTGCGCCGCGCCTGCAGCGCATCGAGCTTGCGCAACTGCGCCAGGCCCACAGCCGCATTCAGGTCTGAGACCAGCAGCTTCGGAAACACCGCACAAATCTCATGTTCCCACCATCGTGGGTGGGCGGTGTTGGCCGCGTCGAACCCCGACTTGACCACGCCGCAGTAGCGCAGCAGTCGGGCGCGATCGGCCAGAGCCTGGTGGCGCGAGGTCACTGCCCCGCCCTCGCCCATGGCCAGGTTCTTGACCGCGTCGTAGCTGAAGACCCCGATGTCCCCGATACCGCCGCACGGCCGGCCGGCCAGCATCGAGGCCACGGCATGCGCAGCGTCTTCGATGATCGGCAGTCCGAGGGCGATCACTGGCTGCAACTGGACCGGCAGGCCGGCGTAGTGCACCACCATGATGGCCCTGGTCGCCGGCGTCATCACCTCGGCGATCGTGTCGGCAGTCACGTTCTGCGTGTCCAGATCGACGTCGCAGAACACCGGGCGATGGCCCGCCAGGAGAATGCTGTGCGCGCATGACACCCACGTGAACGAAGGCACGATGATGTCGGAGCCCGGGGGCAGAGCCAGCAGGGTGGTGGCCAGGTAGAGCGCACTCGATCCGCTGTTGACCACGACCAGGTTGGGCAGCCCGCGATACTGGCAGAACTCCGCCTCAAACGTCGCAGACTTCGGACCAGGACCCGGCCATTGCCGTTCCAGGCAATCCTGAATCTCGGCAAGCTCCTCGCTGCCCATGTGGGATCCCAGGACTGAAATCATTCTGCATGCCCCCTGCGATGCGAGTGATGAGGCTACCGGCCGAGCGACGCTATCATCGCAGACATGATAGCGCCCCCCGGGTTGTCGGTGGTCCTTGCCACCGATGCGGCAGCCACCATCAGTACGACGCTACGGCACCTGCACGCGCAGGGGGACCCGGCGAGGATCGAGCTGGTCATCGCCACGCTGGCCGGCGCAGTCCTGCACCGCGATGACCCGGGGCTTCGCGACTTCCCGTTCGTGCGCATCGTGCATGGCGACGATGGGATGAACATCGCGCGCGCTGAAGCGCAGGCTGTCGCGGCGGCGACAGCCCCGTGGGTCGTCTTCGCCGAAAGCTGCGCGTTTCCACGCCCCGGCTTCGTCGACGCGATGATCGGCGCGTGCCAATCGGACAGGTGGACAGTTGTCGGGCCTGCCATGCGAAATCGCAATCCTGCCAGCGACGCGAGCTGGGCGGCGATGCAGATCAACTACGGACGGTGGCAGGACATCTCGGGCGGGGAAATCGACCTCGGGTCCCCGGTCACAACAGCGCGTACCGCCGGGATGCGTTGATGGCGCTTGGCCCCGATCTGCCCGACCTGATGCAGTCACTGACTGCGGTGCAGGACGAGATCCGCACCCGCGGAGGCCTGATCTGCTTCGACCCGTCGGCCCAGGTCGAGATCCTCAACATCACCGGTCCCGGCTGGCATGCGATCGACCAGTTCGGCAAGGGCGGCAATTCGCCCGGATGCGTCGCAGACGATGGCCGGTGTTCCGTCGGCTCGTGTACGCGGCAGGCATGCCGCTGCTCCCCGCGGTCCGTCTCTTTCGGATCGTGATGGGCGGTGGCTCAACCTGCCGTGTTCGGGAACTGGCGCGGGGCCATCGATGCTCGTTGCTCGTCGCGGGCCTGGTCGCGGGCGCCGCTGGCGAGTGCCTGGGCTACCTCCGTGGTGGACCAGCCGGCGCGGGATTCTTCGAGCGGAACCTCCATCGGTCTCGGTACGCGAGTGGCGTTCACGACCAGATCCAGACGCCGTGACCGCGCCTCGCATGCTCCTGATGGCATCATGGCTGAAGGATGAGCATCCGCGTCGGCACCTCCGGCTGGAACTACCCCACGGGCAACGGCACGTGGAATGGGGTGTTCTATCCTGCGCGGCGGCCGCGCGGGTTTGATGAATTGCGCTACTACGCCGAGCATTTCGACATCGTTGAAGTGAACTCGACCTTCTACCGGATGCCGGATCCGGGATTGGTCGGCAAGTGGATCGGCCGCACACCGGCGGACTTCGAGTTCGCGATCAAGTTGTTTCAGAAGTTCACGCACCCGGACATGTATCTGGCCCGAGCCGGGGTGAAGGATTGGAGTCTGTCGCTGGGCGACGTGAGGAACTGGCCCTTCGCGCCCCGGCGAGTCTCGACGACCTGATCGCGATTCCCGGCATGACGCCCGGCCAGGTCCATCGCCATGGGCGGGGGCTGCTGTCGGCCATCCAGCGAGGGCTGCACGCGCCCGCCCCGCCCGCGCCGATCATCGAGGTGCCACCAGACGATGTGCTGGCTCGATACGACCGTCTGCATCAGTGGCGAAAGACGCGCGCGAATGCGCGCGGCGTGGAATCGGACGTCATCCTGCCTCGCACAACCCTCCGCGACCTGTCGCAGCGTCCACCGCGCACCCTGGCCGATCTGGCCGAGATTGCCGACTTTGGCCCGCGGCGGCGGGAGTTGTACGGGGTGGAGATTCTGGCGGTCGTGTCTGAAGGATGAGCATCCGCGTCGGCACCTCCGAAGGAGGCCTCCCCTGGCGCTGACGCCTGCAAGGACTGCCACGCGGCCCAGTTCACTTCCTGGGCCCTGACCAAACACACCAAGGCGCTCAACGGCGGGCCTCGCGCCACTCATCGCGCAGGCCGCGGCAGACCCGCATTGGAATCCACGTGAGGGACGGCAGATTCCAGCGCGCCACCAGATGGCCGGGCAGGTGCTTGATCGCCAAAGCCTGCGATCGTGGTTCACCGACCGCCTCACGATAGGCCCTCCAGTGCGCGGCCACGCGCCGGCCCATGCCGCCGGCGGCGGTCGTCGCCGGTGGTAACCCAGCCACGGGCCACTCCGCGATCACCGATGCGGGGAAGAGCCGAGGCAGCAGTGCATGCAACCGCGCGAAATACTCGCTCCAGCCAGGGGCAAGAGGTGCGTGCTCCGCGCGGACGCTCACGCGACGCCAATCGACCGGACCAGGCATCGCGTCCAACATGAGCAACACGTCCACGATCCGCCTGAAGGGATTGCCGTTCAGTGGTTGCCGGCAGAGTTCATGGACGGTATCGTCGGCGTTCATCATCAACAGCGGCACCAGGCCCAGTTGGCCCTGCACAGCCCGCTGCCACACCTCGTCAGGAAATCGGCCGCCGCGGTCGCGCTGATTCGCCTGCCACAACAGCCGCAGTTCCTGGCCATCGGGACCGCGCCACGTCACGGTCCCACCGGTCCTCACGTAGCCGGCCAGCGCCCAGTGGGGCAACCGCACGGAACTGCTCCCCGCCTGACGCCAAAGGCAGCGAACCGCGGCTTCGGCCTGCTCGGCACGCACGGCACAGACCAGCGCCGCGTCCGGAGGGATCACGGCGCGTGGCTCGAAGAGCGGCAATGTGCCAGGTGGCACGATCAGCATCTCGACATTGGCCGCAGCGAGTTGTTGCAGGACCGGCTGCAGGCGGGCCGCCCGGCGCTGGTTGGCATACCAGGCCTGTCTCCCGATTCCGCTCAGCCGAGGCAGCAATGAGTCGGTCTCGCCCAGTGTCTGCAAGTTTCGGCACGCGCGCGGCATGAGACGAAACGCATCGTGATCGAGATGCGCTTCCCAGTCGACAGCGGACCGCCACCGGCGCCAGGCATCAACAGCCGTCCGGTCAGCGGCGAAGGCGGCGCGCAGCACGTCTTCCTGGAGCGGCGTCACGTCACACCCAGATGGCGTCGGTGCAAGTCATAAAGCGCCGCGTAGCGGCCGCCCACCTGAATCAGTTCCTCGTGCGAACCGCTCTCAACCACCTGGCCTCCATCAAGCACCAGGATGCGGTCCGCCATGCGCACGGTCGAGAAGCGGTGCGAAATCAGCAGGATCGTTCGACCTTCGGCCAGCGCCCGGTAACGCAGGAATAGCTGGTATTCGGTGTCGATGTCCAGATTTGCAGTCGGCTCATCGAGGATCAGGATCGGGGCGTCGCGGGCGATGGCCCTGGCGATCGCCAGTTGCTGCCACTGCCCCCCCGAAGGCTGGTATTGGCCGAATGTCCGGCCGAGCAGTGTGTGGTAGCCCTGCGGCATGGCGCGCACCATGTCATCGACACCGGCCGCGCGCGCCACCGCCTCAATCCCCGCATCGTCACCCTGCAGACGTTCCCAGTCCCCGAATGCGATGTTGTCGGCGACGGTCGCGTCGTACCGGCCGAAATTCTGGAACAGGCAGGTCACCTGGCTCCGAAGGAAACTCGGGTCGATCTCCCGGGCGCTGACGTCGTCGAACAACACCGCACCGCCTGTGGGTTCATGGAGGCCCGTGACCAACTTGGCGATAGTGGTTTTGCCGGCGCCGTTGTCTCCAACCAGAGCGACTGTCTCTCCGGGTTCAATCGCGAACGACAGGTTCACCAATGTCGGCGTGTCAGCTCCCGGATAGGTGAAGGTCACGTCGCGAAACGCAATGCGGCCGGAAAAGGGCACGCGCCGTTCTCCCAACCGCCGTGGGGCATCAATCGGCAGGGCGAGGAATGCACGCAGATTGCCCACATGCAGCAGATCCCACCGCAGGCCGGCCATGAGCAGGATGCTGCCCTCGACCATGGAGCGCAGTTGGGTGGCGGCGCTGCCGTAGATCGCGAGGTCGCCAATCGTCAGTCGGCCCCCGACAATCGCAAAAGCCGCGCGGCTCATCGCGAGATAGATCGCCACGACCGACACGAGAGCAAACACGAGGTTGCCAGCAAACTCGAACCGTTGATACTTCGCCAGCACCTCGCGAAACCCGGCCATCAGCACACGAGCCCGGTCAAGAAACAACGGGGCGAGACCGCCCAACTTGATCTCGGCAGCCTGTTCCTGGCTGCTCAGGCGTCCGGCGTAGTACTCGATCCAGCGCTGGCTCTTGATCCGCGCGTCAACTTCCTGGAACTGCCGTCGCGACAGCCGCCACTGAAATAGCAGGTAGGGGATTCCGACCGGGACCAGCAGCACGAACAGCAGAGGCTCAATCACAAACAGGATCGCCGCCAGCGACACGATCTGGACGCCCCGGGACATCAGGTCGAGGGTGTACGCCAGGCAGTGCGCGACATGTATCTCGGGACTCTCCTGCGCGCGACGGAGAGCATCATGGAAGAGCGGTTCTTCGAAGCGGGCAAAGGGCGCTGCGGCGCTGTGCCGCAGGATGTCCAGCCGAAGGCGATGGAGCAGCTCAATCTCGAAGCGCCGTGCGAGATACCGCGTGGCCGACCCCGTGACCACGATGCCCATCGTCATTGCGAAAGCCAGCAACAGCCAGAGGTAGACGGTCTCCGGCCGGAAGGTGCTTGCGCCCGCCAGGCCCTGGCTGACAGCGTTGACCAGTCCGCGGATGGCGAGTGCCGTGCCTGCCGGAAAGACGGTGGCGGCCAGCGCGTTGGCCCACGCTGCGACATACAGCCTGGGGCGTGTCGTCCGGCAGATCCCGAATGCCCATCGCACGCGTTGAAAGGTTTCGCGCCATCCCGCGCTGTTCTGGAGGGGTTCGCTCATCGTGCAGGGACCAATGCTCGTTGGATCAAGTGAAGATACTTCTCCATCATCGGTGCCTCACGAAAGAGAGCCTGAGCGCGGTCACGGCACTGCCGCCCAAGCGCCTTCCGACGGTCTTCATCCATCGCGAGACAGGCGATGGCTTCGGCGAGCTGCACAGCCACGGCCCCATTCTGACGCGGGTTGGGGAGCAACCAGCCGGAATCGCCGAGGGCCTCCGGGATGCCGCTGACGGCGGTGGCAATGACCGGCAGGCCCTTCGCCATGGCCTCCAGCACCGCCAGGGGCATGCCCTCGAACTGCGAGGGCAGCACAAAGATATCAGCGGCGTCGAGCAGCACCGGAACATCGTCGCGATTCGCAAGCACGTGAACGGCGCGGTCGACCTTGAGCAGCTTCGTCAGCTGCCGAAGCCGCGTCTCCAGGGGCCCGCCACCGACCCAGACAAAATGCAGCGCGGGCCAGACGGGAGATGATTCGAGTATTCGGAACGCCTCAAACTGGTATTGATAGCCCTTTACCGCGTCGAAGCGCCCAACCGTGATGCAGACAACGGCGTCCTGGGGGATCTGCAACTCCTCGCGGAGCTGCACGCGCACCGCCGCCGACGGCTCGACAAAGAACCGATCCGGCCGGCCATTGTGGATGACGCAACCAAGCTCCGCGGGCAGGCCGAAGCAGGCGTGCAAGAGGTCGAGGTTCTCCTTCGAGACGGCGATCACCCCGGTGGCTCGCCGGAAGGCCTCTGGCAGGCGCGGCAGGTGGGCCGAAAACGCCATCGCCCATGACGCCGTGACACAGTGAACGATGGTCAGATACGGGATTCCTCGCTCGGCCGCCACTTCCTTGGCCGAGAGGCTCGACACCGGCGCTCCGTCGCTGAAGACGACGAGGTCCGGGTCCAGCGCGGCCAGAATGCGTTCAGGCTCCGCACGGTCAGTCAGCGCTCGAGCAGGGTGTGTGTAATCCCACAAGTTGTCCGGCGCGAGCCAGCGATGGGTGATGCCCTTCGACTCACGCTCAGCGACGAGATGATGTTCCGCGTACGGCTGGACGACAGTGACCTGGTAGCCCGCGCCGCTCAGTGCGAGGCTGAGCGCGTGCGTACACTGTTCGGCGCCGTAGATGCCGGCCATGTCGGTGTAGAGCACGATGTGCGTCATAGCCGCTGGTAGACCTCGCTCGCCTCGACACTCCGGCGGAAGCAGCCGAGGTCCAGCTTATCCCTGGTGTCGCAGCCCAGCAGATACTCGTGTGCGGCGCGCAGGCGGCCCACATCCATCGCCTTGGCCGCCGCATCGGCCAGATCGGTGTAGTAGAGCGGATACCGCTCGCCCAGATACTCCACCACGGCCGGAAGCGGATTGATGAGCAACGGCGTGGCGCGGGCGATGCACTCGACGACGGTGTTATTGGCACTCGCGTCGTGGAGTTCAACGAAGACAATGTTCTCGGCCAGCAGGTCGTCGTACGCGTCGTTGGGAATGTGTGCGCACGTCTCGACGTCGCTGACACCCGGGTCCACGGTGATCCCGAGCGCGGTGCATTCGCGGCCCAGCAGTTCGCGCAGGTGCGCGTCGGCGCCCGCCGCGAAGTTGGGCACGAGGCGCAGCTTCCGATAGCCGAGCGGATTGCTCCCCAGCGGCAGGCGGTAGATCGCACTGAGGCTGCGCAGCCACCAACCGGCCTGGACGATGCGCTTGTCGGGATTGGCGAGAAAGCGATCGAAACTGAATGACACAGACGGCTGCACGGTGGGGTGGATGAGCGCCGAGACGGGCTTGCCGGTGGCCTGCCTCAGCCAGTTCGCCAGATATTCCGAGAGAGTGAAGAGACCCCGGCAGTGCCGCAGGCTCTCGTGCCAGACCGGCTTGGCAAAGATGGTCTGCGGCGCCTTGTCGTAGTGAAACCATCGCGGCATGTCAGGTGGGTTATGCAGAAACCCCACCCACGGTTCCGTGAAGGGCACCACATGGAGTTCCTCCGAGGTGAGTCGCCCGTCATACGTTCGACGTCGCAGTGCCTCCAGAAGGCCAGGACCGCTGCGAATGCCGCTGCGCGGGTGCTGTATCGCGAAGGGCTCATCGATGAATCCTTCGAAGAGGACGCCCTCCGCGTTGTGTAGCGGATGGAGGGATCGCATCG
Source organism: Acidobacteriota bacterium (assembly GCA_016716905.1). NCBI lineage: Bacteria > Pseudomonadati > Acidobacteriota > Acidobacteriota bacterium. The sequence continues at coordinate 781,685 of JADJUS010000022.1, forward strand.
CATCGCGCCAGCCGCTTCGATGATGCGCCCGGTCATCTCGGGTCCGAAACTTGAGTCTTCCCTCAGGGTGGCTCGGCAAGTCGACAGGCTCGTGGCCCAGTCCGGCCAATGCGCGCACAAGTCGCCAGTCTTCCTGCAGGCGACCATCCGAGGGTCTGGCCGCGACGGCCATCGCCAGATGGTCAATCGCGGACCGAAAGTCGCTCCGCCGCACGTGCCAGTACGCCAACTGGCGGTGTGCTTCCCCATGCCCGGCGTCGAGGGCGAGCGCCCGTTGCAGGTGCGTGAGTGCGATGGCGTCCCGTCCTCGATCCAGCCAGGCCAGGCCCAGGAGGCTCTCGCGATCGGCGTCGCTCATCTCAGGGACAGAACTCATCCTGGACGCCCTTCAAGACCTGGGTCAGCACCCTCAAGACTCGCTCCGGCGGCGCCCCGGCGACCGCGGCCCTCAGGTTGGCGAGCGCGGCTGCCTCATTGCCTTCGCGAAGAAACTGCCGCGCCATCCCGAGTGCGTACAGGCAGCACCGCTCCCGCGCCTTGCTCGACAATCGATCGGTGTCCGCGGGCGGCAGGTACGCCTGCGAAATCTCCACGGCCCGAAGGCTGTGCGCGACCTGCTCGCCGGTCCGCTCAAGGCGTGTTGACTCGGCAGATTCGTCACGACCAATCGAGACCAGCACCTCTGGCACGTACCACACGGGAAAGTGAACGGCGATCCGCTTCCACATCTCCCAATCGAACGCCGACAGTGCTTCGGCGCAGAACCCGCCCACCGACTCGTATGCGCTGCGCCTGACCACCATCGACGAAAACTGGACCCGGCACTCGACACTGATGCGCGCGAGCCAGTCAGCAATGATTCCAGGCGTTTCCCGTTCTGCCCACGATCGCCAGTCGGTCGTTTCGCCGCGGCCCTGCGTCACAACCGCATGCTGGCTGAACGCCGCGCCGATCTGCGGCGCCTGCGAGATGCCGTCGCGGATCGCTGCGTAGAACCCCGGCTCGACCCAGTCATCGTCGTGAAGGATGTGGACCCACTCGCCCCTGGCCCGCTCGATGCAGAGATTGAAGATGTGCGGATGGCCCACGTTCTCAGAAAGACAATGGAGGTGCACCCGGTCACCGGCAAGCGCTTGCAACCGGAGGCCCAGGTCGCCCTGGATTTCCGGATCGGCGCCGTCATTGATCACCTCGATCTGCATATCCGGCGTGGCCTGCTGAAGCACGCTTCCCACGACACGTTCGAGATTGTGCAACCGGCGGTAGACCGTGATCATCACGGACCAGAACGGACGAGGAGTGGTCAGGCTCACTGGCGCGATGAGGGGAAACGTTACGGGCGTCGCCGCAGGTTCCGGTCGCATCACGCCGAGTTCCCTCAGCTGTGTGATGCCCTCAAAGCGAACCGAATGCGCCGGGTCGTGTAGTGACACCGACTCGTCCTCAGCCAACTTCGCCGCGTAGGCCTTGTATTGCGTGGCGCCCATCGCGTGCACTTCCCGGCGGGCCTCCTCGCGAGCGTAAGGCAAGAACGACGCCAGAAACTTGAAGTGCAGCAGGCACACCTGTTCGTGGGCGATGCGCTCGTACGGAATCGTCGTCAGGTGCTGGCCGCTGGCGAGCACCACCCGCGGTTGGTACCGCAGCAGCGGCACCTTGCTCAGCAGGTAGTTCTGTGGTCCCGGAAAGACCCGCTGCCTGGCGCCGCCAAAGAAGATCGTCTGATTGCGGTACTGGCCGGCACGCTCGTCGCGCGTGTGGCAGAACCGTCGATCGAAGTAGGCGCACACCTCGATCGGATCCGCACCTTCATCGCAGAACGTTTCGCGAACCGCGCGGTCGCTGTACATGTCCAGCAGCACGCCGCTCGCGGCCTCCATCCCTCGTGCGTCAAGGTCGCGGCACAATGCGTGGAGCGACCGGTCCGGATAGCCGTCGTAGACCATGAACTCGTCCGCGTCGACCGTGAGGCACCAGTGGCCGATGCCATGGCGCCGCAACAACAACTCGAACCAGACCGATCCAAAGTTCGCCCGCTTGAACGACAGCGGCGACTGCCAGACATGCACATCCGGCTGGGTGAGCAGCCACTCGGCCGTGCCGTCACTGGAGTCGTTGTCGACGAAGAAGAACCGGTCCACGCCAAGGCGGCGATAGTGCGCGAGGAATCCTGGAAGGCGCGGGCGTTCGTTGCGGACCGCGACGCAGCAGAGGATCTCATCCTGCGCCACCACCAGATCTCGACTGTCGGTCCGCGAAAGCTGGTAGTGGGCGTACGCGTCGTCGAGCGTGCCCTGTTCTTCAAGCCCGGTGATCAGCATCTTGTGCAGTTCAGCCAGTTCCATGAATCGGGTGAGGCCGTCGTGGCACAGGGCAATCACATCGGCCCAGCGATGGAGCTGCATGAAGAGTTGCCCCAGTTCGAGATACACCTCGAAATAGCTGGGGTCGGCCTGGAGAGCCCTGTGAAATTCGACAACGGCCTGCTTGAGGCGGCGACGTTTGATCCAGCCGAGCGCCATCGCCCGGTGGCCTTGCGCAAGGCGACGACGCGCCTCGTCAGTGGGCATTCGTTGGCGCCTGACTCGTCGCAGCAGCCGGCCGCTCGTGGCTGGTCGGCGGTGTCCCATCGAGGAATTGCTCAATCACTCCAGGGATTTTGTCGATGTCTGTTCCCAGCCCGATTTCGAAAGCCGGAATGCTGCGGGACAGGTTCACAAGCGCCTGGAACGCCGTCCGCTCGTTGCCCGCGAGTTGAAAGATGGTGCTCGGCGCGAGCGCCTTGAATGCCGCCGCCGCCGAGGCAGGTTGGATCGTTGTTTCTGGGCGGCCCGTGACCCGGGGAATCAGGATGCCCTTGAGCGGCATTGAAGCGAGCATCTTCCCTGGTGAGTGCTGGTGCAGGAACATCATCGCCCGTTCCAGGGAGCCACCTTCGCCGACGCGTTCCACGTGGTCCATGAAGGACTCGACATGGGCGAAGCGCTCCACATCCTGGTCGCCCTTGAGCTTGACCGTGTTGTAGAGGCTGTGCGCGTCACCGGTGGCCTGATCCACCGCACAATAGTCGTCGCCCACGATCCCCAGTGCCGAGGAGAGGCACGCCAGGGTCGTCGTCGATTTGCCGCTGCCGCCCTGGCCCGGGAGGATCACGCCACCGGTTTCATGGCCGACAGCCGCCGCATGAATGATGATGCACCCACGTCGGCCCAGCCACCAATTGAGCAGGTTGGTGAGCGGGTAGCCCCGCTCGTAGTAGGGAGTCTGGACCGCGTCGTTGACCCAGTACAGCGCGTGGTTGGCTTCGGTATCGAGCACGCTGAGAATGTCGGGGCCGAGATGAAAGGCGGTCTGGATGTGGCCGCCGTGATAGCCCTTGATCTCGCGCCGGCTGAGCAGGTGTTCCCACCAGTTCGTGCGGAGCAGATCCACCAGGCTCCTGACGAGGAGCGGCAGGCGCGCACCTGTCGACGCGCTGTCAAACAAGTCAATGGTGAGGTCAGGCGTCGGTGCAGGCTGGGCCTGGAGGTGGGCCAGTGCGGGATCGATCACCGGCACAAGCGCGGGCCCTGCGAATCGCAACCGGACGCTCCGGCCCGCGATTCGATAGTGCTTCTCGATCGTTCCGCTCGCCTGTGCAGCGCGCCGGAATCCTTCCTTGACCGCTTCGAAGAAAGCGATCCGATCGGCCGAGAGATCGCCGTCTACTTGACGTTCGGCCATCCCGAGTCCTCAACCTCATGGATCGGGTCGACCAGAAGCAACTGTTCCATATCGGTGTACTTCTGCAACACGGGATCGCTGTAGGCGGTTGAAGGTGGCTCGGAGGCAACGGACGGCGAAAGGGATTCGTCGGGTCCAGGCACTGCGGCAATGAGCTTCTCTTCCTGCAACTGCCGCACGAACGCCTCGATGCCCGCGGCGATCTGATCGCGGTCTCCCTGGTACCGGGAGGCCGCGTCGGCGATCAGGGCGGCGAGTGTCCGGCCGGCGACAAGTTGTGCCCACACGCCCGCACCGACGCCGCCCGCGCTGTAGTAGGTGCCGTTGTCCAGATTCACGATGACCACCTCTCCATCGATGGTCTCGTGCATGACATTGGTTCCCTCGATTCGATACGTGTCGCTCATACGCTGGCGTCTCCGGTGGCCGAGGCTGATTGAGCCAGCCGTCGGCGGTCAATGATGGCCTTCAGGGCCCGCAGGCGATCTCCTGAGGCGTCGGCATGTGTGAGGCTGAAGTTGCTGCGATGCAGGCGGCGACGGTAGACGACGTCCGGCATCATCGTCACCGTGAGGTCGCACTCCTGCAGCCGTGCCTGCCACCCAATCTCGGTGCCGACCGGGTACTGGGGGTCAAAAGGCCCGACGTGGTCGAACCCGGCGCGGCGAATGAGCATGGACGTTGGAAGCGGCGCCGGCAGGATTCCCTCTGCCGTCTTGAGCCGCTGCCGGAATTCTGGTTCAATCTCCGGGCTGAAGAACTGCTCGGCGTGGCCGTAGACGACATCGGTTTCCGGCCGAGCGGCAAAGACGGCCATCTGCCGCGTCAGTTTGCCAGGCATCCAGACATCGTCTGAATCGAGAAACGCCAGGAACGCACCGGTCGCCAGCCTGACGCCCGTATTTCGCGCACCGGCGATTCCCATATTGTCCTGGTAGAAGTAGCGGATGTTGCCGCCCATCCCGCGAACAACCGAGGGCGTCGCATCGGTCGACCCGTCATCGACCACAATCAACTCGACCGGCGTGTAGTCCTGATTCAGGACACTCGCGATCGCGTCTTCCAGGTACTGGACCCGGTTAAACGTGGGGATGATCACACTGATCAAGGATTGACTGGTGGGCACGCTGATTTTCGATTTTATACTACCGCTCACCGGCTCAGGCGGCGCCCCGTGACGCCCGGATGCGCGAGGGCGCGTACCGGCAGCGTCAGCGCCCACCAGATCAGCGAGACCGGCAGCGGCGAGTCGAACAGCCCCCAGGCCAGGCGTTTTCGTGGCCACTCACGGGCATCCGGGGCCAGCACCTGGGCCAGCAATTGCCTCGCGAGAGTGCCCTCGGCAGCGCCGATAGGCGCCGCAGGCCCAGGCTCGATTGTCACAGGACCAAACAGGCCGCGCGAAACAGCGAAGACGATCCGGCAGACACGTGCTGTGTGCTCGGCCTGGCGTCGTTCCCAGAAGGCGGCCCAGTCGTACTCGGCTGGGAAGCGCCGCTGCAGCAGGTGGATCTCGAAGAACGTTCGTAGCTTCAGGGATCCGTTCTGCAGGTCGGAAGGAACCGAGAGGATGTTGGCCAGCAGCGTGTATTCATCCGACAAGCCCTGTAGTGGCGCGCCGCCAGGCGTCTGCCTCTCCGTGCGTTCGCGCCACATGCGCTCGTGATCAAGTGTGAGTGATGGATGCCGCTGCAGACTCCAGTGCGGCTCAAGGGCAAAGGTCTCGCTCTCGTACTCCAGCTGATACAGCACTCGCCGCGATAACGTCATGGGCAGCAGGAGTCGAGAGCGACGACGATAGCCGAGAGCGTCGAAGGCCGAAGCGTAGTCCGTCGTCACAGACTCGGGAATCAGGAGGTCGATGTCGTGAGTGGCCCGACTGCCGAGTTGCGGGTAAAGCGAGTTGGCAAGCAGCGGTCCCTTGAAGAAGAGACAGGGCATCCCCCGAGACTCGAGCTGGCCGGCGATGCGCTCCATTTCACGGAACAGCCGTCCATTCCAGGACCACTGCTGCAGATAGACATGCCGCGCGTGAGACAGGAACCCCTGGGGAACGATGTCCGCAAACGTCCGTACGTGCAGACTCGCCCAGAGGTAACCGGTCAGGCGATGGTCGTCGGCAAGAGCTGTCAACGTGGGCCAGTGAACGTGACCCTGGGCAAGAAGACGACGAACCTCGGAGTGGTCGTTCCGCTCCAGAGACGCACACACGGCCGTCAACAATTGAAGGGGTACGGCCAAATCGGCACCTGCTCCAACTTGAGACCAATCGTCTATCGTGATGGGGCCCCCTCCGCAGCACCTGTTCAGGGCGACTGTTCTGGCGAAGTATACCCGCGCCGTGTGAGCGCACCATGCCCGAACGTCCCCCACTGAGCCAATTCCTCGTCCCGAGCGGAGCTCCCGTTACTGTCGAGCAGCTTTTCGCTGAAACAAGTAGGCCCGATCCTCGGGTTCATGGTATTCGCGCGAATCGATCAGTTCGTAGGTCGCCGGCACCTGCTCGACCAATCTTCTGGTTTCTGTCGGGCTGAGGTCCTCGCCGAGTATCCACACACGATTCTGTTGCGAAAATTCACTGGCGATTGCTGTCGCAGAACTCTCGCTCTCGGTGTCACCCACGCTGATGAAGTGAGCCGCATCAACGCCGCGGAGATAGTACTCAAACAGAGGATATTGCCAGCCCTTGATGACAAGAACTCGATCCCCCCTGAGCAATTTGGGCTTGAGGTCGGAAATCATTTCCCGGACGTGACTGATGTGAAAGCTGGGCGACCCCAGGAACTGGGGTATGAAACTCATCACCGTCACCAGCGCAGCCGGAAGCATCAGCGGTATGGTGTCTTGAAGCTTCCTCAGGCCCAGGGCAGCGAGGAGCAAGAGGGCCGGGAACGACCCAGACATGTAACGGTCGTAGAAGACATTCTGATCGATGGCGAGAGAGGCCAGGATGCCGAATACCAGGGACGACACGCACCATGCCACAGTGAGCCCGATGCGCCAATCCATCGCAAATGCCGCAGTAAGTCGGTCGAGAGAGCCGGTTGCCGATTTGCGGACGCTTGGGGCACGGTTGATCGGTTTGATGGATGAAACCGCCAACAGACTCAACAGGACCAGAGCGACAAGTGCCGCCGTGCCGCCTGCCATCTGCACCAAATGCGTTTCCACAAACGCTGTCGACAAACTTGGAATCCAGAACCCGTTGTGGCTCATCTCACTTGCCTTGCTGAGCAATTTGATGACCCATGGCGAAAAAGCCACGACCGCGGCCCCTTGCGCCAACAGCCAGTGTTTAATCGGTACGCGAGGCCATTCCCTTCTCGACAGCAGCGCCAGAAAGACAAACGCATTGACCCCGGCAAAGATGAAACTTCCGTACACATGGGTATAGAGCAACAACGCCCCGGCGAGTCCGTTCAGGGCCAACCGTCTGCCCGATGGCGTACGCGTCGCATGAATGGTCGTGAGCACGAAGCCCATCGCGGTGCACGACAGCAAGGCATACATTCTTGCTTCCTGCGAATACCAGATCAGAAAGCCCGAAAACGTGGCCATCAAGGCCGCCAGGAAACCCGTGGTCCGATCCCAAAGCAACGTGCCCAGTTGATAGGTCAACCACACCGCCAATGTGCCCAGGAGGGCAGACGGCACGCGCAAAGCCGTCTCAGAGTCACCCAGAACGCGGACACTGAAATTCAGAATGATGTGGAAGAGCGGCGGATGGACGTCTGCGGAAACCGCCCTCCACGTGTGAAGAAGGGACCCGTTGGCTTGGAACCAGGACCAGGACTCGTCTCCCCAAAGCCCCCTGTCGTCCAGGCCGTAAAAACGCAGCAATGCCGCAACGGCGATGAGCAACAGCAAGATGACGGACTGAGAATTCAGCTTGTCTTTCACCACAATTTCCCTGTGCCATTCATGCCCAATGGCGAGAATCCAAGAGACCTGATGCAGGCGGCGTCAGTGCACTCTATTCGATCGGCCGGGTGGTTGCGGCAGAAGGCCCGACTGAGCCAGGCCCACTGAGACCCATGACATTTTGCAGCAGGTCCCGAAGCCAAAGCAGCATTCGTCACTGTGTGCGTGCTCCTGATGGCATCATGGCTGAAGGATGAGCATCCGCGTCGGCACCTCCGGCTGGAACTACCCCACGGGCAACGGCACGTGGAATGGGGTGTTCTATCCTGCGCGGCGGCCGCGCGGGTTTGATGAATTGCGCTACTACGCCGAGCATTTCGACATCGTTGAAGTGAACTCGACCTTCTACCGGATGCCGGATCCGGGATTGGTCGGCAAGTGGATCGGCCGCACGCCTGCGGATTTCCAGTTCGCGATCAAGTTGTTTCAGAAGTTCACGCACCCGGACATGTATCTGGCGCGGGCTGGGGTGAAGGATTGGAGCCTTTCGCTAGGCGACGTGGACGCGTTCCGCGCGGGCGTCGCGCCGCTGGTGGATGCGGGGCGGATGGCGGCGATGCTCGTGCAGTTCCCTCGAGCTTCCACGCCGACGAGCCGATGCGCGATTACCTGTCGTGGGTGCTCGAAGCGTTCGCCGGCTACCCCATCGCCGTGGAACTGCGCCATCGCCCTGGTTCGCACCCGGCGCCGAAACCTCGCGCGTCTCGCCTCCGGCCGCGCGGGGTTGGTGATGGCGGACAGCCCGGACAGGGCAGAGAGGGTGTTTGGGACAGGTCTCGACGCAGCTTCACCGTCGAGACCGTCCCCAAACCGCGATTTCTGTGGAAAACACACCCGTCCCCCTCTATGTCCGGATGCACGGACGGAACGCCGACGCGTGGTGGAACCATGAAAAGGCGGAGGACAGGTACAACTATCTGTATTCGCCGGCGGAGTTGCAGCCGTTCGCGGCAGCGGCCACTGAGGCGGCCCAGGCGGGCCGGAAGGTGATGGCCTTCATGAACAATCACTTTTCGGCCAAGGCCGTGGCGAACGCGGCCGTGCTCAAGTCCCAGCTCGGCCAGACCGTGCCCGGTCTTTATGAACGTGAAATGGTGAACCGGTACCCCGACCTTGAAGGGATCGTCACTACTTCGGGGCTGCCTCTTTGATCGTCGCCTGCTTGAGGACGTCGGCGAACTTCAGCGTATCGACCACAGGCATGCCCACGCGCACCCGCCCGATGATCGTGTACTTGCCGTTCAACGATGGGCTGGCTTCTTTCATGATGTAGAACTGGCTGCCTGCAAGCTGAGGATTGCCGGTGTGCGCGAGGCCCACGATGCCCCGTACGTGGATCAACTTTTTGGAGATCTCGGCCACGCCGATCGTCGAGGTCGGGGCGCTGCGCCCCCACCAATCCTTCCTCGTGACATCCCGCGATGCCGAATCCCCCACCTGCACGAGGCCACGCTCCGCGCGATGGAACCTGAGTCCGCGATAGAAGTTTTTTTCAACCAGGGCCACGATAAAGTCCACGCTCTTCGGGGCATCTCCACGCAGCAACTCAATCTCGATCACGCCCCTCACGGTGTCGAGCACCAGCGTGGGATTTCCGGCCGCCTGGCTCGCAGGCACGGGCGCAGGCCCGACCGCGGGCGCCGGCAGAGCAAGCACCAGCGCACTCCCCGCCACCACCACGGAGGCCATTATCAAGAGCAGTTGGCGGCCTTGAGGTTCAGGCCGCCCGACGAAAGACCCTCGTTTCATGCGCGACTCTCCCGTGTCACACCCTTGCGGGGACACAACGCCGACACCACACACGCGCGGCACCGTGGATACACCGGCTTGCACACATTCTGGCCCCACGTGACCAGATACAAATTTACATCGGGCCACCACTTGCGCGGCACCACCCGATACAACGCCTGCTCGGTCTGATCGGGCGTGCGCGTCTTCACCCAGCCCAGGCGATTCGAGATGCGATGGACGTGGGTATCCACGCAAATGTTGTCCTGGCTCGCATGCGACAGAATCAGCACGAGATTCGCGGTCTTCCGGCCCACACCGGCCAGCGTCAGCAACTCTTCCATGGTGCGCGGCACCACACCGCCGAAGTCATCCAGGATCTGCCGGCACGCCTGCTTCACATGACGCGCCTTGGTCCGATAAAAACTGACGGGATAAATCAGCCGCTCGATTCGCGCCACCGTCAGCACCGCCATCGTCTTTGGCGTGTGCGCCACCTTGAAGAGCCTGGCCGACGCCCCGGCGGTCACAGCGTCCTTCGTCTGCGCCGAAAGCAATGTGGCGATGAGCACCCGAAACGGATCGTCGTGCGTCTCTTCAGCGATCTTCTCAACGGCCGGTTCCTCCATCGACCGGATCGCTTTGCCGATAGCCTTGAGCACCGGTACAACGTTCGAACGTGTCAACCCCGTCTCCACCAGTTCCCAAGTTCCTCAGTTCCCAATTTCCCCAGTTTCCCAGTTCCCCAGTTCCTAGTGCCCATGCGACTTGCAGTAGCCACAGTGATCGCACTTCACGGCGGGCTCAATCAGGCAATCTTCCGTAACGTTGACGAGCCCGGCGCATACGGCGCGGCTGGAGAGAAGGTCAGTGGAGCATGCCGACGGACGGCGCCACGGCCTGGCACTGGCGCAGGCGGTGCATGACCCAGATGCCGGGCCACAGCCGTGCGCACGAGGGACCGGAGTTCAGCTTCGTTCATGCCTCTACCGTCAGAGTATCCACAATGCCGATGATCGCCGCGTCCACAGGCGCCGCCTTGCGCCGCAGGGCATCACCGGCGGCTTTGCCCTCAATCACGATCAGCACCGTCTCACCCACTCCGGCGCCCACCGAATCAATGGTCAGCACCGCCGTCCCCTTCGGCGCGCCTTCGAGCGTGAGCGGCTGCACGAACAGCAGCTTCGCGCCCTCAATCTTGTGGTGTTTTCTGGTCGCCACCAGCGTCCCGATCACGCGCCCGATCTGCATGGCCGGCCTATTCCACGTCCCAGGAATCGACGATGCCCACGACACAGGCGTCGGCGGGCGGTTCGCCGGGAAAGAACGGAAAGGTGGCTTCACGTCCGCGAACAAAAAACACGTGCTCGCCCACGCCGGCGCCCATGGCGTCAAGCGCGACTACCGCGCGACCCACGGGCTTGCGATCGGGCGAGATGGGTTGAAGCATGAGCAGTGTGTGTCCGCCCAGGTTCGGGTCTTTCACCGTGGCCACCACGTTGCCGATCACTCTCGCGAGCTGCACGACTACTTCTTTGCTGGGGGTGGGGGCGCGCTGGGCACGCCGGGCGTATCCACGTGATCGACGATGCCGATGATGGCCGCGTCGATGGGAGAGTCTTTGAACCCTTGCGCCATCCGCGCGGAGCTGCCGGAGACGATGAGTACCGTCTCGCCCACGCCGGCGTCCACGGTATCGACCGCGACCAGGTAGTTGCCGTCAGGGTTCCCAGACGCGTCGAGCGGCCGCGCCACCAGCAACTTGCTGGCCACGAGCCGCTCGTCTTTTGCGGGTCGCGACGACCGTGCCGACGACCTTGGCGAGAATCATCCCGCCGCCTACTTCGCCGCTTTGCCGATCGGCAGCACGTCCTCGAGGTTCGCGTGTGGACGCGGAATGACGTGCACCGACACCAGTTCACCCACACGGCGTGCCGCTGCCGCGCCGGCGTCAGTGGCGGCCTTGACCGCCGCGACGTCGCCGCGGACGATCGCCGTGACGTAACCCGCGCCGATCTTTTCCCATCCGACCAGTGTCACTTTGGCGGCCTTGACCATCGCGTCGGCCGCTTCGATCATCGCGACCAACCCCTTTGTCTCGACCATTCCGAGTGCCTCACCCATGGAACCTCCATCTGCTCAAGTCGGACTCACGCCATCGTGCGGGCCGTGAGGTGTCGAACGGCGCCCTCGATCAGCGTCGTCAACTCGCCGTATGTTAACTGAATCTCCCCGGTATTACCTACGGTGACTCGCCCGCCGGCCACCGATGTGTCCAGGACGAGCTGTTCGCCGGGCGCGGACGGCGCCTGTAGGACCTGGCATCCCGGGTCGTCGCCTGGGGGCGGATCCGTGCAGACGGGCGCCGGTGAGGCGATGCCATACATGCCGCGCAGCGCCTGAAGGCGGTCCACTTCCTCGCGCGAGAGCAGGTGCTCGCGGCCGAGCAGGCGCGCCACCAGGCTGATGCGCGCGAAGTGCTCGATGGTCTCCATCTTGTAATACGCGGCAAACAGGTCTTTGCCCAGGGCCAGCGCGCCATGGTTGGCCAGCAGGAGCGCGTCGTGGGAGCGGACGTACGGCTCCACCGAGGCGGACAGTTCTGGCGTGGACGGTGTGCCGTATTCGGCGATGGGAATGCTGCCGAGCGTGGTGACGACCTCGGCCAGCACGGCGCGGTCGAGGGGAATGCCGGCGACGGCGAAGCCCGTGGCGAGCGGCGGATGGGCGTGCACCACGGCGTGGACGTCCGGCCGATGTCGATAGGCCGTCAGGTGCATCAGGATTTCGGAAGACGCCTTGCGTCCGGGTTCCCCGGCGAGCAACCGGCCGTCCATGTCGGTGACCACCATCATCTCGGGGGTCATGAACCCCTTCGACACGCTGGTGGGCGTCATGAGCAAGCGGCCGCCAGGCAGGCGGACGCTGATATTGCCGTCGTTGGAGGCGACGAAGCCGCGCGTCCACAACCTGCGGCCGACCTCTACGATGTCCAGACGCAGCTGATCTTCGTGCGTGGCCATGGTGCGCGTCAGCCCGCTTTGCGAGTCGACCAGGCGTTGCGGCAGTTTTCAGAACAGAAGTAGATCGCTGAATCGCCCGATCCTTCACGAAGGGCTCGACCAACGGGCACGTAGGTGCCGCAGTTGGGATCACGCACCAGATGTCCGCCTTCGCGCGTGGCCGGCGTGGTGGATCGCCGCGATTGTCCGGATGCGGGTGATGAATACCCCCGGACGATGCCGGCGAAGAACCGCATGACCAGCCGGACAAGGATGAGGATCGCAATGATCCGGATGATCCAGCCGATCAGGGCCATCTACAGGCCTGCGCCGCCTCGTCCTGCTGGCGCGGCCGGCGCGCCCGGCGTCACGGGGTGCGCGCCACTCACGGCGGCGAGCGCTTCCTTCGCGCGCGCGGCTTCCGGGCTGTTCGGGGCAATCGACACCAGGTGCTCCCACGACTTCGTGGCGCCTTCAAGATCCTGTTTGCCGAAGGCGCGCACGATGCCCTGGTTGAGCAACGTCTTGGTGTGCGCGGGGTCCACCGACAGCGAGTGATCAAATTGCGCGAGGGCCCGATCGATCTGATTCGATGAGTAGTAGCTCACCCCCAGGTCGGTGCTGGCATCCACGTTCTTCGGGTCGATCTTGAGCGCGGCCTCGTACCAGGAGATGGCCATGTCGAAACGCTCGGCATCAAAGTAGAGGTTGCCGAGGTCCACACGGATCGCGGCGTTGGCCGGCGCGGCATTGGCCTGCCGTTCAAGGTCGGCGGCGCGCTGCACATCCAGGGTCGGCGGCGGCGTGGCCGGCATCTGTGCGGCGGGCGCGCCATTGGCGGCTGCCACTGCGGCGGCGGGCGCGGGGCCGGCACCCTGCTGTGTGCCAATAATCCACCCCACGAGGAGGCCGAACATCGTGCCCGAAATTGCAAAAACCAGAGACTCGCGGTTCATTTGATCACCTGTCCGATTTTAACGGGTTTCCACCATGAAGCTCCATGAAGATCCATGAAGAAATACGTGTGGTTGTCAGAAGGCGCGGGGTTGGGTGCCCGGCTCCGCCGGGCTGCGCGAAGGGAGAAGCGTCACGAATGAACGCACCGGTCGTTTCCTGCGGTGTGTTCATTTGTGACGCTTCTCCCTTCGTGCATGCCGCCAAAGGCGGCACCCAACCCTGCGCACTTCATGGATCTTCATGTCCTCCATGGTGATCCTTCTTGAAATCTACCTGTCGCTAACGGCGGCCAGGTAGTCGCGCACGGCGCGGTCGAGGCCGACGTACAACGCGTGTGCGATGAGGGCGTGGCCGATTGACACTTCGTCGAGGTGCGGAAGTTCGCGGAACAACACGAGATTGGCCAGGTCGAGGTCGTGGCCCGCGTTCACCCCAAGGCCGAGTGTGTGCGCCAGCGTAGACGCGGCGGCATACGTTTCAAAACTCGACTGGCCGTCGGCGCGGCTGCGCGCGAACGCCTTCGCAAAAGGCTCGGTGTACAGCTCCACGCGATCGGCCCCGAGCCGCTTGGCCCAACGAATCGGCGCTTCTTCGGGGTCCACAAACACGCTCACGCGAATGCCTTCGGCGTGCAGCCGCGCGATGACCGCCAGCAGGCGCTCGGGCGACGTGGACGCCGACCACCCGGCCTGGCTCGTGACTTCACCCGGCACCACCGGTACCAACGTGCACTGCTGCGGGCGCGCGGCCACCACCAGATCCACGAAGTCCGCCGTGGGGTCACCCTCGATGTTGAACTCCACTTCGGGGGCCGTCTCGCGCAGGTGCGCCGCCACCTGCATCACGTCACGGCGCGTGATGTGGCGTTCATCGGCGCGCGGATGCACCGTGATGCCTGGCGCGCCGGCCTTCACGCAGGCGGCCACCGCCTCGCAGACATTCGGCACGTCGCCGCCACGCGCGTTGCGCAGCGTCGCTACCTTGTTCACATTGACGCTTAAACGTGTCATGCCAGCGTGGTCCTCACCGCATCGGCGATCTCTTCGGCCATCGCCTGAACCGAGGCCTGATCCTGGCCTTCAATCATGATGCGCAGCAAAGGCTCCGTCCCTGAATACCGCACCAGCAGACGGCCAGAGTCCCCCAGTGCCGCGCGCACGCGCGCCATGGCGTCAGCCACCGCGGGCACCGACTCCAGGTCCACGCGCTCGCGCACGCGGACGTTCATCAGCGTCTGGGGACACAACACCAGCTCGGCCGCCAGATCCGACAGTTCACGACCGGTCTCCACCATCACGCGCATGATGGCAAGCGCGGTCGCCATGCCGTCACCGGTAAACAGATGCTCGGCCAGAATGACGTGGCCCGACTGCTCGCCGCCCACCACGTACCCGCCGCGGAGCATTTCCTCCATCACGTACTTGTCGCCCACAGGCGTTCTCAGCATGGTGATGCCCCGGGTCCGCAACGCGATCTCGAGGCCGAGATTGCTCATCACCGTGGCCACCACGGTGTTCGCCGTCAGGCGGCCTTGCCGCTGATAGTGCGCGCCCAGGATCAAGAGCAGCGCGTCGCCGTCAACAATGTGGCCGCGATGGTCCACGAGAATCGCGCGGTCGCCGTCTCCATCAAACGCCACACCAAGGCGGCACCCGTGCGCCACCACCTCGGCGGCCAATCGCGCTGGATGCGTGGACCCACACGCCAGATTGATGTTGCAGCCGTCAGGGGCGTCACCCACCGTCACCAGCACGCATCCAAGCGACTCGAACAATCGCTTTGCCGTGGTGGTGGTGGCGCCGTTGGCGCAATCGATCGCCATGCGCATGCCGCGCAGTCCGTCACCTGCCGGTGCCAGCTCAGCGGTGTGTGCCAGATACGGCGCGATCAGATCCGCAGCCTCGATGCGGGCCTCACCCGACGCGGGGACAGTCCACGACGTATCGGCCACAATGGCCTCGATCGCCCGTTCCACGTCCTCGCCGAATTTTTCGCCCCGGCCCGAAAACACCTTGATGCCGTTGTCCTGAAACGGATTGTGCGAGGCCGAAATCACCACGCCCAGGTCCACGTCGCCTGTCCGCGCGAGGTACGCCACGCCCGGCGTCGGAATCACTCCCGCGGACAAAACGGCGGCGCCCTGCGACACCGCGCCCCGCGCCAGCTCCCGCTCGATCCACTCGCCTGATTCGCGGGTATCGCGACCGACCAACAGGCGGGCCGGCCGGTCGAGACCAAGCGACCGCACCACCGCGCCACCAATACGTGCCACGGTGGGCGGATCGAGCGGCCACACCCCGGCGACGCCACGAATGCCATCGGTACCAAACAGCCGGCGCACTGACACTACGGTCTCTTCTTTCGAATCTCGACGGTGACCCGAGCGGTGCGCGGATCGCGCAGGCGCAGCGCCGAGTTCACCACGCCAATGCTCACCGTCCGCGACACACTCGCGCTGGCGCCATCAACCATCACGGTCTCGGTGATCGCATTGCGCAGCACTTTCAACTGGCTCTCAGGTCCGACCACATCGACATGGGTGGGCTCAACCGTAACCTTGCCCACCTCATACCCATTCGCGGGATCACCTTCCACGATGGCCTCTACCGGAACCCCGCGTGTCCCTGTGGTCTCAAGCGTCAACATGACGGTGGAAGGAAACACCTGCGTCACTTCCACGCCAAACGGCGTTGCCACCTGGTCGGTCCGCAAGTGGAACAGGCGTGATCCCGGTCGTCCATCCGCCAGATCGATATACACCGTCACGTCTGCCTGATCGCCGGTGAGCTGGCCGGCGCGTCCTCGAAGGTGCACCTCAACCGAATCCGGGGCATCCGGCAGGATTTCGAGTGTGTCAGGCACATTGCGAAACAACAGGGGCACGCGCACACTGCGCTCCACCAGGTGCTCGCTCCCGACAGTGAGCCACAACAACGTGCCCAGGCCAACCGCCACGAACTTCAGACCAAGGTTGCGGAACGGATGCCACGCCATCACGCCACCGGCCCTTTCCCCATCGCCTCTGCCATGCCCGATCCAAGCCGGTTGCCTCGTCTATGCAGCACCAGTTCGTTGAGACGGATGCGCAAGCGCTCGGGCGTCAACGCCCGCTCGATCTGGCCGTCGTAGGCAAGCGAAATTTCGCCGCGTTCCTCCGAGATCACGACGGCGATCGCGTCTGATTCTTCGGTCACTCCGATAGCCGCGCGATGCCGCGTTCCAAGATCGCGGTCGAACTTCGAGCTGACCGTGAGCGGCAGAAAACACGCGGCCGCGGCCACGCGATCTTCCGTGATGATGAGCGCGCCATCGTGCATCGGCGCGCCCGGCTGGAACACCGTGGTGATCAGGTCGTAGCTGACGGCCGCATCCAGCGGAATCCCGCTCTCCACATAGTTGCGCAAGCCAATCTCACGCTCGAGCACAATCAGAGCGCCGGTTTTGTGCTGCGCCAGCAGGCCCGCCGCCGTCATCACTTCCTCAATCGTCTCGTCCGCCTGTTTTGATCCCGCGAAGTACCGGAAAAACGGCGATCGCCCCAGGTGCGACAACGCACGCCGAATGTCTGACTGGAACAACACAATGGCCGCAAAGCCGGCATACACAAAGACGTTGCGGATGAGCCAGTTCACGGTCTGCAGCGGGAACCGCCGCGAGACATAAAACAGAATCAGGACAAACGCCGATCCCAACGCCATCTGCGCGGCTCGCGTACCGCGAATGAGCTTCAGGCTCTCGTAGATCAGGATCGAGACAACCAGGATGTCCACGACATCCCACCAGTTCACCGTGGGCCGCTGCAGGAGGGCAAGAAGCTGGTCCATGGGCTGGTTCAGAGAGTATCAGACGCGGCGAGGCTACCGCGCGCCGGCGCGAACGAGGGCGTCGGTCACCCGCGCCACATCCACCATGGCCGCCACGTCGTGCACGCGCACGATGTGCGCGCCCAGCCAGATTGATGCGGCCACTGCAGCCGCGGTGCCCCACACGCGCCCCTCGGGCGGGCGCTCTCCAATCGCAGACTTCAGGAACGACTTGCGCGACGGCCCCGACACGATAGGGCAGCCGAGGTCAGTCAGCGCGGGCAGGCCCGCCAACATGGCCATCGTGTGCTCGGGCTGCTTCGCGAAACCAAAGCCCGGGTCAATCAGCAGTTGGCTCCTTCGCACACCGGCAGCGACCGCCACGTTGACCCGATCCTCGAGCTCGGCGCGAACCTCGGCCACCACGTCGGCATACTGCGCTTGCTGGTACATCGCGGCCGACCGCCCTCGATTGTGCATGAGAATGGCCGCGACGCCGGTGTCTGCCACCACACCCGCCAACGCGGGGTCGTACAAAAACGCGCTGATGTCGTTGACGATGGTGGCGCCTGCATCGATGGCGCGCCTCGCAATCTCGGCTTTGTAGGTGTCGATGGAGATGGGGACTGCGGTGCGGCCGCGCAGCCCTTTGAGCACGGGCCCGACGCGGCGCCATTCCTCTTCGACGTCCAGCGGTTCGGCTCCCGGACGTGTGGACTCTCCGCCGATGTCGAGCAGGTCGGCGCCCTCGTCAACCAGGCGCAGCGCATCGGTGACGGCGACCGCGGGGTTACCCCGCAGGCCGCCGTCCGAAAACGAGTCGGGTGTGACGTTGATGATGGCCATGACGAGCGTGCGCTCGCCGAGCCTGAGGATGTGCCCGCCTGGCAGCGGCAGGTCGAAGTTACGCCTGGGCAATCGGCTTGGGAATCGGCGGCACGATCGGCGGACGGTCAGAAGACTGTTCCGAGCGTGTTGCATCACCAGCGGGCACGGGCGGCGTCGGCCTGGCTTCATCCAGATCGATCCCCTTGGCCAGGCGAATCACCTGGTCGGCGTCGAGCACTTCGCGGGCCAGCAGTTCGTCCGCGATCTTGAGCAAGGCCGACTTGTTCTCGGTGAGTATCGTTCGCGCGCGGTCGTAATTGGTGAGCACGAAACGCGTCACTTCCGAGTCAATGCGGTTCGCCGTTTCCTGGCTGTACTCCTGCGGCCGGGAAATCTCGCGGCCCAGGAACACCTGCTCTTCGCGTTTGCCGAACGTGAGCGGGCCCATCTCATCGCTCATGCCCCACTCGCACACCATCCGGCGCGACAATTCGGTGGCGCGTTCCAGGTCGTTGCCGGCCCCGGTAGTCAGGCCGCCGTTGGTGATTTCCTCCGCGATGCGGCCGCCCATCAGGATGGCCATCTGGTCCATCAGGTAATCACGCGAGTAGTTGTGCTTCTCGTCGGTCGGCAACTGCATCGTCAGGCCAAGCGCCATGCCACGAGGAATGATGGTGACCTTGTGGATGGGGTCGGCGTGCGGCAGCAGCACGGCCAGCAGCGCGTGGCCGGCTTCGTGCACGGCCGTGATGCGCTTCTCTTCTTCGGTGATGATCATCGAGCGCCGCTCGGCGCCCATCATCACTTTGTCTTTGGCGTGCTCGAAGTCGTTCATCCGAACGACCTTCTGGTTGTAGCGCGCCGCGTTGAGGGCCGCTTCGTTCACCAGGTTGGCCAGGTCGGCGCCACAGAACCCCGCCGTGCCACGCGCGATCACGTTGATGTCCACGTCGTCGGACAGCGGGATCTTCTTGGTGTGCACCTGGAGGATGCCTTCACGGCCCTTCACGTCGGGGCGGCTCACCACGATGCGGCGGTCGAAACGACCGGGACGCAAGAGCGCGGGATCGAGCACGTCGGGACGGTTGGTGGCGGCGATGAGGATGACGCCTTCGTTGGACTCGAAGCCGTCCATTTCCACCAGCAACTGGTTGAGTGTCTGTTCGCGTTCGTCGTGACCGCCGCCAAGGCCGGCGCCGCGGTGACGGCCCACGGCATCAATTTCGTCGATGAACACGATGCACGGCGCGTTCTTTTTGCCCTGTTCAAACAGGTCGCGCACGCGCGACGCGCCGACGCCGACGAACATCTCGACAAAGTCGGAACCGCTGATCGAGAAGAACGGCACGTTGGCCTCGCCGGCCACCGCGCGCGCCATCAGCGTTTTGCCCGTGCCAGGCGACCCCATGAGGAGCACACCCTTCGGGATGCGGCCGCCGAGCTTCTGGAACTTCTGTGGCTCGCGCAGGAACTCGATGATCTCCTGCAGCTCTTCCTTGGCCTCATCGGCCCCGGCCACTTCCTTGAACGTGACTTTCTTCTGGGTGGACGATGAGAGTTTCGCGCGGCTCTTGCCGAACGACATGGCCTTGTTGCCGCCACTCTGCATCTGCCGGGTCATGAAGACCCAGAAGCCGACCATCAAAAGAATCGGGGCCCACAGGAACAGGAAGTTGGCCCAGGTGTTTCCGGTTTCCTTCTTGCCCACGAGCTCGACGTTCAACTTCTTGACGTCGTCGTAGAAGTTCGGGAACCCTTCGGGCAGATACGAGCGCACGATTTTGCCGGGCGTGTCGTCGGCCAGCGGAAATCCGCGAAGTTCGGTGCCACTCGGGCTGCCCGTCGCTTCAATCTTGCTGAACTGATTCTTGCTGAGGCGGTCCATGAACTCTGTGGTGCTGATGGTTGTCTCGCTCTGCCCGAAGTTGGCAGTGACCTGCCACACGAGCACCGCGAGCACAAACATGCTCGTCCAAAAGAGAAACCCTCTCATCGTCGAATTCATGTGCGTTCCAGCTTTCTGAACCTCAAGGTTACCATGTCAACTGCATTGAGTCCGGCATTGGGTAGCCCCACCGCCGAGCGGCCTGGCATCCACAAAATCTGACCGTCTGCCGCCACTACGAGCGGCACACGGTCCCGTTCCGAGCGCGGGATCTTCGCATCCACCATAAGATCCTGCACCTTCCGAGCGCCCCCACTTAGTGCGACGCGATCCCCGGGGCGTCGGTTCCGCACGGTGAGCGGAAAAGCGGCCAGCGGCACTACCACTGAATACGCCTGGTCGCCGCCTTGCGATGCACCAGGCGCGGGAAACGCCGCTGTTTCGGCTAAGACCCGGAAGCCGGCTTCGGAAACAGCCACTTCTTCATCCGCGGCCAGCACGTAGGCGAAGGGAGGCACGGTGACCGCGGAGCCGACCCGCACCCTCAAGATGTTAGACACCCGCTCGACCCGGACGGCCGGCAAATCGAGCGAGCCGCCCCCGGCACTTCGGGCCGCCAGCCGCCGCACCGCCTCAAAATGGTCGGCGCGCCACGGCGCGCGGGGCACCAGCCGCTCCAGGACGTGCCGCAACACGCGCCGCGCGATGGCCGGCGGAAGTGCCACCAGCCGGTCCCGTTCCAGGTCCGCGCCGTGCGCGTCTACTTGTAAGACGACAGCGGGGACGGCTTCGATAGCGAGCGCCTGCAGCGCCTGCTCGTCGTCTTCGGCGAGCGCCGCGGCGCGGGCAAGCGCGGCCACTCCGCCTGGGGCCATCTGTTCGATCACAGGAAGCAGGTCGTGGCGTACACGGTTGCGGGCGATCGAGCGGTCCGCATTTGAGGAGTCCTCGCAACAGCTCTCGCCACGCGCCTCGAGCCACGCTCGCACATCGCGGCGACGACACGCCAGAAGCGGACGAACATACAGGCCACGTTCCGCTCGAATGCCTGAGAGCCCGCGGCTTCCGGTGCCGCGAAGCAGGCGCAGGAGCACCGTTTCGGCCTGATCGTCCGCCGTGTGGGCAGTCACGACGCGCGTGGCGCCCAGGCGAGCGGCGGCTGCAGCGAAGGCACGATACCGGCACGCGCGGGCGGCCGCTTCGGGTGACCGAGCGGCGCGCGGGACAATAGGTGCATCCACCACATCGATCGGCACACCAAGCCGGTCGGCCAACGCACGGCAGAAGGCCTCATCGCGGTCCGACTCCGCGCCGCGCAGATGGTGATTCACGTGGATGAGACCCGCAAGCGTGGAGTGGTGCGGCGGCTGGCCAGAGTGCGCGCGCAGCCACAGCGCCATGGCCACCGAATCGGCGCCACCCGACACGGCCGCGGCCACGCGGTGGCCCGACAACGATCGAAGCGAGGCGCGGTCAATCGTGGACATGATTTCCGCCCGCCCCGCGAGGCGGGACGGGTCAAAAAGAAAGTTGGTGCCGGTGCAGGGACTTGAACCCCGGACCCTGCGGATATGAGCCGCATGCTCTAACCAACTGAGCTACACCGGCGAAGACTTTCGATCATACCTCAGCCCTCCTGGTCCAGGCCAGATCGCCGGGTCTGAAGACCCGGCCTCCGAACGCCCGGAAATCTCCTCGGGGCCGGGTCTTCAGACCCGGCATGTCCGCTCTAGACGATCAGCATCGCGTCGCCATAGCTGTAGAAGGCAAAGTCGCGGGCCACGGCGTCGCGATACGCGGCCAGAAGGAGGTCTCGGCCCGTGAACGCGGCCACAAGCATCAGCAGGGACGACTGTGGGAGGTGGAAATTGGTCAGGAGGGCGTCGATGGCCCGGAACTCATACCCGGGCGTAATGACCAATTCAGTCCGGCCCGATCCGGCGGTGACAGCGCCGGTCTCGCGAGCCGCAGACTCCAGCGCCCGTGTGGTGGTGGTGCCGACGGCCACAAGTCGCCCGCCGGCCGCCCTGGCCCGGGTGATCGCCTCCGCTGTTGCCGCGGTCACTTCATACCGCTCGGCGTCCACCCGGTGATCGGCCGTGTCTTCCACCGTGACGGGCTTGAACGTGCCGTAGCCGACATGGAGCGTGACTGTCGTCTTGCTGACGCCTGCGTCCTGCAAAGCCGCGATGAGGCCCTCATCGAAGTGCAGCCCAGCCGTAGGTGCGGCAATCGACCCGGGCTCGCGAGAGAACATCGTCTGGTACCGCGCGCGGTCGTCGTCGGTATCCGGGCGGCGGATGTAGGGCGGCAACGGGATGTGGCCGAGCCGGTCGATGGCGTCGGCGACGGATGCGCCCTCGGCGACGAGGCGCACGCGCCTGCGGCCGGTATCATCGATCGCTTCGATTGTGCCGGTCAGAGAGACGCCGGGAGCGCGGGCGGGGTCGGTGAAGTCGATCCGCGCGCCGACCAGCAATTTCGGGCCGGGTTTGACGAGGGCGGACCAAACTTCGAAAACGACCCCTCCGAAAACGACCTCAGAGGTCGTTTCGTGGGCATTGGCGCCGAAACGACCTCTGAGGTCGTTTTCGCCGAGGTCGTTTTCGCGCTCCAGCAGCAAACATTCGGCCCGGCCGCCGCCCGGCACACGGCGGCCCAGCAGCCGCGCGGGAAACACGCGCGAGTCGTTGGCCACCAGCAAGTCACCGGCCTTCAACCACCGCGGCAGATCGGCAACGCGGGACTCATGCCACGTGCCGGCCGCTCGATCGACCACAAGCAGCCGCGACTCACCACGCGCGCGCGGGTGCTGCGCGATCAGGCGTTCGGGGAGATCAAAATCAAAGTCGCTGACGCGCACACCGTATGGTGGCACGTCTCACGGGTGCACCACAGTGATCGAGAACACCACTGGGCCCACCTGACCCGTCAGGCCCGACACCTGGATGCAGTACGTGCCTGCGGCCAGACTTCCGCTCAGGTGCGGTCCTGCCCCAGGTGTCGCGGCCACGTACGCATTGGCTCCAACGATGCAGACGCCTCCCGCTGTCACCGTCCCAGCCCCGACACCCAGCGGCACCGTCGGCTGCACCGAGCCGTCGGGAAGGGTCTGCGCTGCCGACGTCAGCGTCACGGTCACCTGCCCGCCGCCCTGCCCCACGGAATACGTTTTGATTGTGTTCTGCAACACGCCGGTCACCGGCGCGGCGACAGTGCCGGTCAACACCTCGGTGATCAGGGCTTCCGGCGGGACTGTCGGTTGATACAGCGTCACCGACTGA
Source organism: Acidobacteriota bacterium (assembly GCA_016716905.1). Taxonomy (NCBI): domain Bacteria; kingdom Pseudomonadati; phylum Acidobacteriota; species Acidobacteriota bacterium. The sequence goes on from JADJUS010000022.1 coordinate 804,816, forward strand.
TTGCAGCCGGTTGTGGCGAGGGCCACGCCGGCCAGGGCGAAAGCGAGGTGCCTGATTCGCATACGAGATTCTACGCCCGCCGGCCCTCCCGCCCGGGAGTGCTCAACAGGACAGCCGTGAAATGCGCGGCATGGCACAGTCGGAACATGCTACGAGCAGTCAAAGATCTCAAAGGCTACGCCCTCCTCGCCACCGACGGCCCCATTGGTCATGTGGTGGACGTGCTGGTTGACGACCGTCATTGGGCCGTCCGATATCTGGTGGTGGATACGGGCACCTGGTTGTCGGGCCGGAGGGTCCTGATCTCCCCCATGTCGCTGGGCCGCCCGGATTGGGCTCTGCAGCAACTCCCCGTGTCGCTGACGAAGGATCGGGTGGAACACAGCCCGGATGTGGATACGCAGAAGCCGGTGTCCCGCCAGCACGAAGAGGAACAACTGAGCTACTACGGGTATCCCGTGTATTGGGAAGGCACCGGCCTGTGGGGAACGGGTGCCTATCCGGGGATGCTGGCGGGCACCTCGGCCCTGGCCAGCCAGTCAGGCGCTTCAACAGCCACCGCCGAGCAGGACCCGCACCTGCGGAGTTGCGACGCCCTTGTCGGATATCAAATTCTCGCCACCGATGGCGACCTCGGCCACGTCGAGAACTTCCTCCTGGACGATGAGTCGTGGGCCATACGGTATTTCGTGGTCAACACGAGCAACTGGTGGGGTGGACATCATGTGCTCATCGCACCCCAGTGGGTGGAACGCGTGAGCTGGCCGGACTCGACGGTGACCCTGGATCTGAGCCGGGAAGCCATCAAGAACGCGCCGCCCTACGACGAAGCCAAGTTGTTCGAGCGCCAACACGAATTCGCGATGTACGAACACTACGGCCGGCCGAAGTACTGGGCGGACGAGCCGGAAGACCAGCAGTAAAAATAAAGCGTGGGTTTCAGCCCGTTTGGCGCGTCAATAGACGTGTGCTGGCTGAAGAGGACGTGCTTCGCGTCTACCGTGAGACCATCCGGCCGCTGTACGCCTACGTATCGCGCCGAGTGGGTGGCGATCGCAGCCTGGCCGAAGACCTGGTGCAGGAAACATGGATGCGGGCGCTCGACAGCTGGCCCGCCAGTGGACTGCCTGACGATCCGATGGCGTGGCTGGTCCGCGTCGCCCATAACACCCTGGTCAGCCACTTCCGTCGCCGGCGGCCCGTGTCCATTGATCCCGCGCTGATCGAAATTGAGGACGAGCGGTTCTCGCCCGCTGCCCCGGATTCAGCGGCGGTGATTGGCTGGGGCCTGGCCCAGTTGCGGCGCGGACACGCGGATGTCCTTGAAGCGTTTTACTTCGACGGCAAGTCCGTGCGCGAAATCGCCACAGCGCACTCGACGTCCGAGCGCGCGATCGAAGGCCGGCTTCGACGTGCCCGGGCCAAACTGAAAACACACCTCGACCGGATCCTGCGGAGGGACTGACCATGCATGAACCCAACGACGAATTTGTGAAGCGGCTGGAATGGCAGGTAGGCCTTGAGACGCGCCGCCGCAATCGCCTGGCCGATGCGCCGAAGCAGTTGTGGTGGCGATCGGCCTGGGTCATTGCGGCCTCGATGGTCATTTCGATGGCCATCGGCGGTGCCGCCGTCGCAACCGCCTATGAGGCGCAGGCCAGCGGCCGCCGCGAGCAGATTGTCTCGAACCTTGAGCAACGTTCTGATCTCGCGAAGCAGCGGCTGGCCCTCGCCACCGCCGAACTCGCATCCGCTGAGCGTCGTTTCGAAGTCGGGATGGGAACCGACCAGCAGATCATGGACGCCGGCCTCACCGTGGCCGCCGCTCAGGCGCAGATCGAGTCCATTGCACTCGACCTGGCCGAAGTCCGGATTACCGGCCAGGATCCTCGGAACGAATTGTCAGCGCCGGCCGTTTCGGGTCGCGACTTTGTCGGCGAACGGTTGCGCGTGGCCCTGTCAGTGCCTGAGAAGACGCTGGCACTGGAACGGAAGCTGGCAGAAAGCGTGCAGCGGCGCGTAGAGATCGGCACGATGGAGCCAATCCTGGTGGAGGTCTCGCGCGCGCGCATTCTGGACCTGGAGGCGTCCATTGACACCATCCGCAGAAAGCTCCTGATCCGCCAGCAATTCCTCGGCGGCAAGATGGACAAAGTCGAAGCAGAACTGCGCGTCCTCGAGACGGAGGCCGAACAACAAATCAGCACGCTGAAACCCAAGCTCGCCCTGGCCACCACGGACGCGGATCGAATCGCGGCGAGGGTAGAGGTCGGGACTGCGCACCCTCTGGATCTGGCGGCAGCGAAGCTGCGCGGGATGGAAATGGCCACGGCGCTCAGCAAGGCCGAGCTTGAGTTGGCGGTCGTGCGCCGCCGGATTGATCAGCACCGGGCGGGGCGGGACTGAGTCAGCGCGCCGACACGTGTTTCTGCACGTCGGCCAGGTACTGCTCCATCGTCGCGGTCTGCGAGAAGACGTAGCGCGCAAGGAAACGGAAGATCGGGTTGTAGACCTCGCCGTCTTCCGTAATCGTCAGGCGCGTGCCGCCGCCTTCCGCAGCAAGGTCGTACGTCCACGTGCCGCCGAAGGGTTGCTCCGGGTCATCAATCCGAGTGAGGAACCGAGACGGCGAGACTGACGATTCGATCCTGAAGATGATCGGGCCATTGCTGCCGTCTTCCCGAAACCGTCTGCCGCGACCATCGTCGGGCAGGATTTCGACCGCGGTCACGCCGGTGCGCCAGGACGGGTATTGATCCACCTGGGTCACGGCGCCGAAGACGCGAGCGGGCAGTGCGTCGATCACGGCACTTCGAGAGGCGGTGTGGCCGACGGGAAGCATCCAACCGACGACGGCCATCAGCCCGACCAGCCCGACGAGGACGGCGAATCCCACGAAGACCCGTTTGAACACGACGGGGATCCTACGCTACATCCCGCCGCGCAAATTGCCACGCGCCGAACGCGGTAATCGCGGCGGCACCGATGGCGCTGAACACGGCCGGGTGGATCACGGCGCCAGGCAGCGGTCGCAGCGTATGCAGGGTGAGCGACCACGGAAACCAGGGTCCGTATTCCGGTGAGTTGACCGCCATGAAGCCGACGACCATGGCGCACATGCCGAACCCCATCGCGGCGATGAATGAAGGCCATCGCAGGCTCACCCAATGCTGGATGGCCACCGCCATCAGGGCTGCAGCGGTGATCTTGAGGAGGGGCCACGCGACCACTCCCATCGGTAACGCCACGATCTTGAGGTCTGGAGCAAACTGCCTGAGCAACAGTCCGCTGACCATGGTGCCGGCGAAGAGCACGACGTGCGCGATCGCGACCAGTGTCAGGGTGACGATGAATTTGCTGACGTACACCGTCCATCGCGGCACCGGCATCGTCATCAGGTACTTCCAGTTGCGATCGGTGTGTTCCAGGCCCGCGAGCAGCGAGGTCTCGAGCGTAATGAACAGCGGCAGCATCAGCATCGTCCACAGCGAGATGCTGTTCCTGCCAATGCTGTCCCACACATCGGGATTCTGGCGGACGAGGGATGAGGTGCCCATGATCCCGAGCAGAAAGTAGAGGAAGACCACCACCAGCGGCAGCACGGTCATGCGGAGCGCCAACGTGCGCCGCAGTTTCATGTACTCAGTTGCGAGCACGGCGGGAAGCGCCTGGAGGCCGATCATCGGACCTCCGATTGCGTCATGCCAAGAAACATGTGTTCCAGCGAGTCTTCCTCGTGCACGAGCTGATGGACGTCGAACCCGGCTTCAACGAGAATCCGGTTGAGCGCCGCGGCTGGGGCGGTGGCTGCGGCGATCAGCGCCTCACCCTGCCGATCTGTGGACCAGCCGCGCGCATTCAGAAGGACGGCGGCGGCGGCCGGACGGTCCACGATAACGCGCAAGCGTGACTGGCGTCGCGCGGCGAGATCGGCGACAGCGCCCTGAAACACCATCGTGCCCTGCGACAGGATGCCCACGTGTGTGGCCAGTTGTTCCACCTCACTCAGGAGATGGCTCGAGAGGAACACGGTCACTCCGTGTTCGGACGGCATAGATTTCAACAGTTGGCGTACCTCGTGGATGCCGGCCGGGTCCAGGCCATTGGTGGGCTCATCAAGCACCAGCAGTTCCGGTTGCCCGAGCAGTGCCTGTGCCAAACCAAGCCGCTGCCTCATGCCGAGGGAAAAATTTCCGACCAGCTTCCTGCCGACACTTGAGAGACCGACGGTCTCGAGGACGCGCGAGATATCAGCTGACCGACGTTGAAGCAGCCGCGCAGGGATGGCCAGGTTCTCGGTGGCGGTCAGGTGCGGGTAGAGCGACGGCATCTCCACGAGCGACCCCACGCGCCGAAGCACGGCCAGACGCTCGGTGGCCAGAGGCAATCCAAACACAGTGATGGTGCCGCTGTCGGGCCGAATCAGCCCGAGGATCAGCCGGATGGACGTGCTCTTGCCGGCTCCGTTCGGGCCCAGAAACGCGTACACGGCGCCTTCGGGCACTTCCAAGTCGAGGGCACGGACGGCTGGCTGGCCGTTAAACGCCCTGGACAGCGTCTGCGTCTCAATCAGGTTCGGCACGCCGGTGGTTGGACGTGTCCAACAAGTGGAAGTTCATTGTGTCGGCCCTCCCAGCGACCGAAAACGGCCACTCCAGAGTAGACTCTCAGCCGGAGGATTGACCATGACTCGCCTGCGCCATCTCGTTCCCACCCTGTGCTTCATTGTGATCGCGGCTTCCGCACCTGTTGGGCTTTGGGCCGGACAGGCGACGCGCACGGTGTATGTGTCGGTCATGGACTCCACAGGTGCGCCGGTCGGCGACATGAAGCCGGAGGAATTCAGCGTCAAGGAAGACGGCACGGCGCGCACCATTGCCAAAGTGGAGCGGGCCTCAGAGCCGATTCACTACGTGATCATGGTGGACACGACGCCGGCGGCGGGCCGGGCGGTGAATGACATTCGCACAGCGGTGAAGGCCTTCACCGCGCTGTTGCTGAGTGCCGATCCGAAGACGCAGTTTTCGTTTGTGGAGTTTGGCGGAGCCGCCATGACCGTGATGGACTTCACCTCCGAGCAGGCGAAGATCGATGCCGGCCTCGGCAAGCTGATGCCCAAACCCAGTGAGTCGGTGTTGAATGAAGCGCTGGTCGAGGTGTCGAAAACATTGGCGGCGTTGCCACCAACCACGCGCAAGGTCATTCTGACCATCAACATGGAACCCACGATCGACTCCACGAACGTGCAGGCGAGGCAGGTGGCCGAGGAAGTGCGCAAGTCAGGCGCCATCGTCTGGTCGGTGGCACTGCAGGAAGGCGCACGGCGCGATTCCAACCGTGAAAACCTGCTGAAGGGGTTGGCGGCCAACACCGGGGGCCGGTGGGTGGTACTTCAGGGACCGAGCCAGACCAACCTGGGCGCATTCCTGCGCAGCATCGCGGCCAACTCGTTTTCGCAGTACGCCGTGACGTATACGCCGGGTGAGAGCGCCACGCCGGTGAAAGTCACCGACGTGGCCGTGTCGCGTCCGGGAGTGCTGGCACTCTCGATGAAGTGGAGCCGCTAGTTACATACGTTCGTTGACAGCTTTGGCGGCCGCGTTGGTGGCGTCCACCGCCGTCTGTCGCACGTTCTCGTACGTCTCCACGCCACGCTGCGTGGCCTTCTTCCCCCGTTCCACCAGGTCGTCGACCGCGTGAGAAACGGTTTCGTACCCGTCAGTCGCGCTCCGGCGAAGCCGCCCTGTGGAGTCGTAAATTTGCTGCCGCAATTCGGCACCTGCCTTGGGCGCCAGGAGCATCCCAACGGCCGCGCCTACCGCGGCGCCACACAGCAGCCCCATCACAAAGCCGCCACCGTTGCTGTCATTTTCAAAAGTCTTCATTTCACGCATCATTGCCTCCTTCGTTAACGAACCTGTCTAAGTCGCGATCTTTTGGGGCCGGCCGCTTCAAGCGCGCGGCCTTGCCCGCGGCGCGAAACGACGACACCGCGGCGAGCACACCCTTGGTGACCGCCCAGCCGGGCATCACCGTCGAGGTCACGACCGATGCCGCGTGGCTGAGGCCGCCGTTGATGCCCTGCACGGTTTGCTGAACACGGTCACCGGCGTGGCGGATACGCGCCACTTCCGTGCTGACGGTATCGAGCACATCGTTCACGCGCCGTGTGAGCGGTTCAATGTGGCGGCGCTCCAGTTCATCAATCGTCCGTCGGCTGTGCGCGTACAGGCGATAGCCAAAGATGGTGAGAGCGGCCAGCGCCGCAATCTCCACGACGCTCGCCACGGCGAGAACCGCCATCCACATATTCAAGTTGCTGAGCTGATCGGCCGTCATAAGTTCCCCACACACAGCGTAGTGGGCCGGCCTGCAATCGTCTGTCTCGTTTGCGACACTCGCTGCCTGCGGGGTGTGTCATCTGGGACAGCCAGGACTTCGTCGTCTCTGTGACAATGCCGAATTCAGGAGGTCTTCTTATGATGCAGGTCATCGATCCGAAGCGATTCGACGCCTTTGTCCAGCTGCTGTCGCTACCCGACCCGGCGGACCTGCCTCGACGAGGCCGGATCCTGCGATGCGAAGGAGACCCAGACCGCCGTACCACACGGCTACCGGCGATTCTGATGGGCTGGCTGCAGCGGCGTTATCTTGAAATTGATCTGGAAGAGGCCACAGGCGCCGTGATTCGCGGTCACAAGACGCGCGCCCGGGCGGACCTCCGCCTGCTGCGCCCCACCGGCACCGACAGCCTTACAGGCTCCAGCGGAGCAAGACCGAGCCTACGGTAAAGCCCGCGCCGACCGACGTCAGCAGTACAAGATCGCCCTTTTTGAGCCGGCCTTCCTTGCGCGCGTCCACCAGCGCGAGAGGGATCGTCGCGGCGGTGGTGTTGCCGTAATGCTCGAGGTTGATGATCACCTTGTCCATCGGCAAGCCAATGCGCTCGGCCGTGGCCTCGATGATGCGACGATTGGCCTGGTGCGACACAAACAGGTCCAGGTCCGCGCCGGTGAGGCCGTTCTTCGTCAGCACACGTGTGGCGATCTCGCCGCTCTTGCGCACCGCAAACTTGAACACGGCGGCGCCGTCCTGCCTCATGTAATGCAGGCCCTGATCAACCGTCTCATGCGTGGCCGGCAACCGGCTGCCACCCGCAGGCATGCACAGAGCCTCGCCGCCATGGCCATCGATCTCATTCGCGAAGTCGATCAGGCACGGTTCATCCGGACCAGCCACCGACAGCACCACGGCGCCGGCGCCGTCTCCAAACAACACACAGGTTGATCGATCCTTGTAGTTGATGATCGACGACATGACATCGGCGCCCACCACCAGCGCGTGGTCGGACGCTCCAGACGCCACCATCTTCCACGCGGTCGTCAGCGAATACACAAACCCGGAACAGGCCGCACCCAGATCGAATCCCCAGGCATTCGTGGCGCCGATCTTGGCCTGCAGCACACACGCCGTGCTCGGGAAAATGGTGTCGGGCGTGGTGGTGCCGAACACGATGAAGTCGATGTCCTCAGGCGTGAGTCCGGCCTCGGCGATTGCCGCCAGCGCAGCCGGCTTGGCGATATCGGAGGTCGCTTCGCCTGGCGCCACCTTGTGACGTTCGCGAATCCCCGTCCGCTGCAGGATCCACTCGTCCGAGGTGTCCACCAACTTCGACAAGTCGTCATTCGTGATCACGCCGGGCGGAACGTAGGCGCCCAACCCCGCAATCTTCACCGGTCTCATCGTCACCACAATCGATCCTTTCCAGGAGCCATCAGTCCGAAATATTCATAGGCACGCGCAGTGGCGACTCGCCCCCGCGGTGTGCGATCGAGAAACCCTATCTGTATCAGATACGGCTCGTAGATATCCTCGATCGCGTCTTTTTCTTCCCCGATGGCGGCCGCAAGGCTGTTGAGCCCCACAGGGCCGCCGCCAAACTTGTCGATGATCGTGCGCAGCAGACGGCGATCGGCTTCATCAAAGCCGTGTTCGTCCACCTCCAGCAACTCCAGGGCCTTGTGACAGACCTCGGACGTGATCACGCCGTCGGCGCGCACTTCGGCGAAATCTCGAATGCGCCGCAACAGCCGATTGGCGATGCGGGGCGTCCCCCTGGACCTTCGGGCGATTTCCTCGCAGGCGCCAGGCGCCGTCTGCACGCCGAGGATTCGCGCCGATCGCGTGACGATCTCTGTCAGGTCCACGTCCTGGTAAAAATCCAGGCGATGGACGATGCCGAATCGGGCGCGGAGGGGCGACGTGAGGAGGCCCGCACGTGTGGTGGCGCCAATCAGCGTAAAGGGCTGGAGGGGAACCTTGACCGATCTCGCGCTCGGCCCCTGGCCGATCAGAATGTCGAGCTCGTGGTCCTCCATCGCCGGATAGAGGATCTCTTCGATCACCGGACTCATACGGTGGATTTCGTCGATGAACAGGACTTCACGCGCCTGGAGCGAGGTCAGCATCGCGGCAAGGTCGCCGGGCTTCTCGATGACCGGCCCCGACGTGGCGCGGACGGGTACGCCCAGTTCGTTGCCGATCACGTACGCCAGCGTCGTTTTGCCGAGACCAGGCGGGCCGAACAAGAGCACGTGGTCGAGCGCCTCTGCGCGTTGGCGCGCGGCGGTAATCGACACCTGAAGGTTCTCGCGCACGCGATCCTGGCCGATGTATTCGTCAAACGTCCGCGGACGCAGTCCCGCGTCGTACTGCGCGTCGTCATCCTGCGGCGTCCCGTCGACGAGGTGGTCGCCAGGCATCGACTCATCGCTGCGCGGGTCGCTCATCGCGCGAGTTCCTTCAGCACTTCACGCAGTGCCGGTTCAAACGCCATGACATCAGGCGCACGACCCAGTACGCGATCGACCGCCTTGTCGGCGGCTGCGCGCTGGTAGCCGAGGTTAGCCAGGGCCGAAAGCAGGTCTTCGCGCACGGCCGCGCCACCTGTGGATGGGCTGGCGGGCACCTGGCCGAAGTCCTGGGCGAGCCGGTCGCGCAACTCCACCACCAGGCGTTCGGCCGTCTTGCGTCCCACGCCGGGAATGGCCGTGAGGCGGCCGAGATCGTTGTCGCGAATGGCGCGACCGAGATCCGACGGCTCGATCCCGGAGAGAATGGCGAGGGCGAGTTTGGGGCCGACACCATTGACGCCGATCAGGCGCTCGAAGAGCGTGTGCTCGAGCGCGGTGGCAAACCCGAACAACTGGATGATGTCCTCGCGCACATGGGTGTGGATGCGGAGCGCCACGGGTGAGCCCGCGTCGCCGAGTGTGTAGATCGTGGACAGTGGCGCGAGCACTTCGTAGCCCACGCCCTGCACGTCAATCACCAGACGCTGCACGCGGCGCGCGTCTTTCTCGAGCAGACGACCCGAAAGGTAGGCGATCACGGCGCCTGTCGCCCGGCAGTCGCCGGCCGGTAGTCGCGCCAGTTCCGGAGGTGCCGGGGCAGCGACCGCGTGGTGCGGCGCGCGAGCGCAGACGTGCCGGAATGGCTGTGGCACAATGCGGCCGCGAGCGCGTCGGACGCGTCGAACGGCTTGGGTAACGCGGTCAGTCCCAGCAGCAACTTCACCATGTGCTGCACCTGGACCTTGTCGGCACGGCCGTAGCCGACCACCGCCAGCTTGATCTCCGCGGGGGTGTATTCGACGATCGGCACACCGGCCTGCACGGCGGCCAGCATGGCCACACCTCGCGCATGACCGAGTTGCAGGGCCGATCGCACATTGCGGGCGTGAAACAGGTTTTCGATGGCCACGCAGTCGGGCGACGTCTCGCGAAGGACGCGAGACAAGGTCTCGTGAATGACGTGAAGCCGTTCGGCAAACCCCGATCCGGCCGGCGCTGAAATGGCGCCGCACGTCACCAGGACGTGGCGGCTGCCGCCAGTCTCGACGCACCCATAGCCGGTGCGAATCGAGCCTGGGTCAATGCCAAATATCCTCACGCCAGAGAGGCCTCGATGTCCTTTTCCTCGAAGTCGGCGTTGGTCCAGACGTTGCGGGTATCGTCGCAGTCGTCAAGCGCCTCCATCAATTTCATCATCTGGGCCACGGCCTTGCCTTCGATGGTGACGTAGTTCTGCGGCAGCATGGCGACTTCGGAACGGTCGGGCTCAAGGCCGAGGGCCTTCACCGCGTCGAGCACGGCCTGGTGGTTTTCGGGGCTGCACGTCACTTCCCAGACATCGCCTTCGTCCTTCATGTCGTCGGCGCCCGCGTCGAGCGCGGCCGACATCAGCGTGTCTTCCTGCGCCTTCGCCTTGTCCACCACGACCAGGCCCTTCTTGTCGAACATCCAGCCGACGCTGTTGGCTTCGCCGAGGTTCCCGCCGTACTTGCCGAAGATGTGGCGCACTTCACTGACCGTCCGGTTGCGGTTGTCGGTAATCGTATCGACGATCACGGCCACGCCGCCGGGGCCGTAGCCCTCGTACATGATCTCTTCGTAGTTGACGCCTTCTTCTTCACCGGTGCCGCGACGAATGGCGCGCTTGATGTTGTCGGCAGGCATGTTGACCTGCTTCGCATCAGCGATGATCGTGCGGAGGCGGGGATTCATGTCGGGGTCGCCGCCGCCGTTGCGCGACGCCACCGTCAGTTCCTTGATGATGCGCGTGAAAATCTTGCCGCGCTTGGCGTCGGCCGCGCCCTTCTTGTGCTTGATAGTGTGCCACTTGGAATGGCCAGACATGCCTGATCTCCCACCGCGTGAAATGCCGCCCTTCCGGGCGGAAAAATGGACCGTTTATCGTAACACGCGGCTGTTCTCGGGCTTGAGGAACAGCCCGAGCGACGATCCTCTCCCCGTACGCAGCGACGTTCCTCTCCCCCTTATGTAGCTCGGCCTGTTCCTCAAGGCCGAGTGGGGCTACCGCCGCCTGGCCAGCACCACCCAGACGTCTGCTTCCGGGTGCCAGGGCGCTCCGTCATAACTGCCGCGCACATCGTCCACCCGGAAGCCGGCCCGCTCAATTTGCGTAAGAAACTGCGCCATTGGCAGAGTCCGGAATGTCAGCGTGAAGTGGTGACGGCGCACCTCGCGACCGCGGCGGACGACGTATTGTTCGTCGAAGATGGTGAGGCCCTTGCGCCGGTCCTGGCGCACCGATTCGACCAGCGAAAGTGTGGTGCCGGGCGCGAACTGGCCCCGGATGGGAATGCGTCCCGAGTACTCCTCCCACACGGCGAGATCGGGCACCAGATCGATGCCGAGCAAACCGCCGCGTTTGAGGGAGGCCGCAGCCGACGCGAGCGTGGCCTCGAGATCGCGGTCGTTCAAGAGTGACTGAAGCAGGCCGTAGGCGGCCACGACGGCACCGAGTTTACCGGGCCGCACCGGAAGCGCGCGGACGTCGCCCCGCAGCAGCGACGGCCGAACGGCCTTCGGCACTCGCGCCAGTCGCCGCCGTGCGCGTGCCAGCATGGGTTCGGAACGGTCGATGCCAAGCAGCCGTCGGTTGGCGTCGGCTTCAGAGGTCAGCCAACTGCGCGCGATCGGTGCCAGAAGCCGTCCGGTGCCGCAGCCCAGTTCAAGCACGGGGCCGCGGGTCTCGCCCACGGTCTTCACCCAGAACGGCACGTCGCGCCGCCCGAGGGTGCGCGCGTTCTCCCAGTCGTAAAACGGCGCGTAGGTGTCCCAGCCGTGCCAGCCTTCGGTTTTGGCCACCCTAATACCCAACCAGGAGGCGGGCGGCGCGTTCGACGTCAGCTTCGCTGGGAAGGAACGCGTCCTCGAGGGGTGGCGAGTACGGCACCGGCGAGTCGAGCGAACCCAGGATGCGCACCGGCGCATCAAGCCACTCAAACGCCTCTTCCTGGATGATCGCTGCCAGCGACTCGCCCACCCCGCCCGTGCGGGAGTCTTCGTGCACGATCAGGACACGGCCGGTGGCACGCGCCAGTTCGAGCACCGCATCGCGATCGAGCGGCACGAGGGTGCGCAAGTCGAGCACGGCCGCTTCGATGTTTGAGGCGTGCAGTTTCTCAGCGACGCGCATCGCGACGTGGACGTACGCGCCGTAAGAAATGATCGTGAGATCTGTGCCCGCCCGCCGGAGGGCGGCCTTGCCAATAGGCAGGGGCGCAGGCGCGGCTTCTTCCAGCTGCTGCTTGATGCGCGGGTCGCGGTACAGCCCGATGTGTTCATAAAACAGCACCGGATCGGCGTCGGCCACGGCGGACGCCATCAGGGCCCTGGCATCATGCGGCGTGGAAGGGGCCACAATCTTCAGGCCGGGCGTGCGATAGAACCACCCTTCCGTATTCTGCGAGTGGTACGGGCCTGCGTGACGAAGCCCGCCCCATGGCATCCGCACCACCATCGGCACTTCGCCACCCCATCGATATCGAATCTTGGCGGCGTTGTTCACGAGCTGGTTGAACCCGGTGGCGACAAAGTCGTTGAACTGCATTTCGCCGATCGGCCGCAATCCCGCCAGCGCCGCGCCGATGCATGTGCCAAGAACAGCGCCTTCGGCCAGCGGCGAATTGAGGATGCGATTGCCGTATTTTTCAAGCAGCGGCCGCAGCAGCAGGAATGCGTTGCCGTATTTGCCGCCGACGTCCTGGCCAAACACAAAGACGCGAGGGTCGGCAGCAAGCGCGTCGCCCACGCCCATCATCACGGCGTCGAGCAGTGTGGTGCCGCGTTTGTCGAAGGGCGGCGCCGTCTCCACCTGCATCGCCGACTCAGGACGCGACCGGAAGCGCCGCCGCACTTCGGGATCGAGCACTTCCACCCGACGACGGTCCACCGGGTCGTCGCGGAAGACGCCGGTCGTCACCGTGGCGGGGTCGGGCCACGGCGCAGCAATCACGGCCTGCGCCTCAGCATCCACCAGCGCCTCTGCGTCGCGCTTGAGTTGCTCAACACCTGCGGCATCAATCACGCCGCGGGCGATGAGCCGGCGCGCGTACGTCGGAATGGGATCGCGCTCCTTCCAGAACGCGTACAACTCAGGATTCGCGTAGCCCTGCGCGGTGAGTGGCGGGTAGTCCCACCCTGGCTGGGGGTCTTTGCCCAGGTAAAGCATGTCGTCGTGATGGGCATGCCCGCACATCCGCATGGCGACCAACTCAATCAACGTCGGGCCGTGGCCCGCCCGGGCGCGCTCGGCTGCCCACGCAAACGTGGCTGCAATGGCTTCGGGGTCCGTGCCGTCGATGGTCACCCCCGGCACACCGTAGCCGATGGCCTTGTCGGCGAACACCCGCACCGCCGACTGCTCTGCCACCGGCGTGGACAGCGCGGTCTGGTTGTTCTGCAGGCAGAACAACACGGGCCAGCGGCGCGCCGCGCAGACATTGATTGCCTCGTGCCATTCACCCAGCGACGAGCCGCCTTCGCCGATAAACGACACCGCGATGCGCCCGCTCTGTGTTTGCGCGAACGCGCAGCCCATGCCGGCGGCGGTCAGTGTGCTGATGGTGAGCGGCGCCGATGCCGGCAACACGCCCCAGTCAAAGTCACCCAGATGCAGGTCACGCCCACCCATCGGCGGGCCGGCCTTCCCCATCTGCGCACTCAAGACCTGCCGCACGGCGTCGGCATCGCTTCGCATTGCAAGCGCGGCACCCAGGTCGCGAATAAGCGGCGCCACCACATCGCCTTGCCAGGCGCCTGCTTCGGATCGCCACGCCGGACCACGGCGGAGGCGCAGCGGCACGGCATAGATCGCTTCCTGTCCGAGCGACCGGAACCCTTTCCCCTGGAACGAGGCAGCGCCGTACTTGACCTCGCCGCCCGAGAAGAAGTGCTTCAGGCGATTGTCCACCGCGCGGGTCAGGATCATGCCCCGCAACATCTCCACGCGCTCCTCGTCTGTGAACGACTGAGCGATGGCCGAGCGCGCCAGGAAACCATCGACCGCGTCAACCAGTTCCGCCGTGGCGTGCGCCGCTCGCACGTCGCTGCCCACTCCGGGCGTCGTCGCCACCGGAGGCGAGGCATGGTGGGTCAGGTGTATCCGAATCCTGTCGGGCAGCATCCGGCGCAGTCGATCGCGCACCCAGGCCAGGTCTTCGACGCTTGTCAGGACATCAAACGCGGACAACACGGCAGGCAACCCGAACGGATGACGCTCGGCGACGAATGCGCGCAGTCCGTCGCGCAAGGAAACGTTGGTCACTCGACCTGCCATCGGCACACTTTAACAAGCCCACGGACCAAAGCGCCATAATCGTTGCATGTCATTTCACGATCTCGTCTCCGGTGCCCTGGTTGTGGCGCCGATGACCAAGGGTTCCAACCTGCCGTTCCGGCGTCTGTGTGTGGAACTGGGCGCTCGGGTGCTCGTCAGCGAGATGGCCGTGGCCCGCCGCCTCAAACAGCGCCGCGGCAGTGAGTTCGCGCTGCTGCGCCGGGCACCCGATGAGCCGTGTTTCGGTGTGCAACTGGCGGGCAACAAGCCGGAAGAAATGGCCTGGGCTGCCGCCCTGGCGCAGTCACGCGGTGCGGACTTCGTTGATGTGAATCTGGGCTGCCCGATCGACCACTTCACGCGCATGGGCCTGGGCGCGGCGCTGGGCCGCCAGCCGTCCAAGGTCCGTCGCATTGTCGAAACGATGAAGGCGGCTGTCACGGTACCGGTCACCGTGAAGATCCGGCTTGGATGGAAAGCCGATCAGCTCAACTATCTTGAACTGGCGCGGGCGGCGGTGGAAGGCGGCGCCGACGGCGTCTTTGTGCACGGTCGCACCCGCGAAGCCCGGTACCGCTACCCCGCCAACTGGGATGCGATCGCCGAAATCGCCGCGGCCCTGACGGTGCCGGTCATCGGCAACGGCGACCTGCTCTTTCCGCACGAGGTGCACGAGCGCCTGGCGTCGTCCGGATGCGCGGCGCTCATGACCGCCCGCGGAGCCCTCATCAAGCCGTGGCTCTTCCGCGAACTCACGTCGGGCTACTGGGACATCACCGCCGAGGAGCGCCTTGAAATCTACCGCCGCTACACGGCCCTCGCCCTTGAACACTGGGGCGACGATGAACATGGGCGGACGCGGGCGCGCGAGTTCCTGAGGTGGCACGCCGGGTTCTGGTGCCGCTACGTGCCGCAACGCGCGGACGGGCACTGGCCCTCGATGCAGATCCGCGAAGTACTGGACCAGCCGCGTTCCCCGCTCGAAGCGCTTCTCTCGCGGTCAGACGACCCTGCGCTCGAGTACGTGACCGACGAACTCCTGAACGCGGGCGATCTCTCCGCACCGCCCCCTGTCCCCGCCGTCGTCACCGACAGTCGGGCCGATCGCGGCCGGCGCACGGAGGAAGACGAGCCGGTCGAGGCAGGATGATCAAAACGACCGCTGAGAGCAAAACGACCTCTGAGGTAATGACCGTTGCAACTGATCGGTCATTACCTCAGAGGTCGTTTTGTCACAGATGTCGTTTTGTCAGCGCATGTAGACGCGGCCGTCCACGACGCACGCGTCCAGTCGAATTTCCCGAAGCAGCGCCAGCGCCTCGTCGGGCGTTTCGACCATCGGTTGACCTCGTGCATTGAGCGACGTGTTCAGCACGATCGGCACACCGGTGGCGGCCTCGAACGCCTGGAGCACATCGCGCAGTCCTCCGGCCCCGCTCGGCACGGTCTGCACGCGCCCGGTGCCGTCGACATGCACCACCGCCGGCACGAGGGCGCGGCGACCTGGCAGGAAGGCGGGAGCGCGCAACATCAGCGGACTGGTTGCCGATGTCTCTCCGAGATCGAACCACTCTGCCGCACGCTCCTCGAGGATGGCTGGTGCGTACGGCCGGAACGCTTCCCGGCGCTTGATCGCATCCAGCTTCGCCCTGACGTCGGCGCGCCTGGGGTCCGCCAGGATGCTCCGATGCCCAAGCGCTCTCGGACCAAACTCTGAACCGCCCTCAAACCAGCCGACGATGGCGCCGGAAGCGAGCAGGTCGGCCACTTCGGCGGCATCGGCCTTTGCCCGGGCGCCGCCAGCGGGATAGGTCCCGTACCGCCGGCCCAGGAAGTCGTCGGGCACTCGGAGCGGGCGATGCTCACTGGTCAGATGCCAGACACCATGAAACGCGGCGCCGATAGCGGTGCCGCAGTCTTCCGCCGCCGGCATCACAAACACATCGTCGAACCTGCCGCCGCGATAAAGGAGACGTTCGTTGGCTGTGACGTTCAGCGCCACGCCGCCGGCGTAACAGAGGTGGCGCACGCTCGAGTTGTGGGCGGCGCGATCGACGAACACGCCGAGTCCGCTTTCGAGGGCCGCCTGGGTGCTCGCGGCAAGATCGGTGTACTCGGCGCGCCGTTCGGGCCAGCGGTCAGCGTGCCGGAACTTCCGAGGCACGTGGTCCTCGAATCGCAGCGCACCATCAACCACTGAGAAATAGTCGGACTCGGGAATGGTTGCCGACCCATGGGCCGCCAGACCCATCAGCTTCCCCGAGTCGTGCCAGCTGCCGAAGACCTGCTCGGCCACGGTCTGGTACATGAATCCCAGGCTGGAGAACGGGAACATCCGCGGCCGGCCGTCGCCATCGTCATCAACATCCGGGTGTGCGGCCACGTGTTTCTCGACCGGCGTCACGGTGGCGCCCGACGCGCGATAGATCGAGACCACTTCCCTGCCGATCGCAGAGCCGCGAATGACCGCACGCTCACCTTCCGGAAGATCGTCCACCCGAGAGCCCATCGCGTCCACAACCAGGACCATCGAGTCGGAGAACCCGGAACACGCGTGGGCGCCGATGGCGTGACCGAGGTGATGCGAGATGGTGACGCGCGGCCGTGTGCCCAACCGCGGATGAAGTCCGAGGTTGTTGAAGGGCGCTGACGGTGGCTGCAGCGGGCACAACACCACCAGGTCGAGGTCAGCCACAGCAATTCCCGCGGCGTCGAGCACATAGTCCAAGGCACGGAACTCGCGGGCTGGAACAAGTGGCGCGTACTTCCGACGCGTCAGGCGTTCTTCCTGAATGGCCGCGACAATTCGGTGCCCGTGCATCAGGCACGCGGCGCCGTTATGCGAGGCCGCCAGGCCCAGCACCCACGGATCGCTCAACGGGTGACCCACCAGCCGGTTGCCGTGAGTCGACGACGGGCAGACGGCTCCACCATGTGCCAGGTCGTCGGGGTCGGCACGAACAGAGAGACATCGCCCAGGTGTGGATACCATCGTTCGCGGACGACAAAGTTCGGGCCTTCAGGATCTCCAAACGCGATGGCGCCACCGTCGGCTGCGGTCCAACCGTCGCACAGACCCAGCGAAACGGTGGCCCAGTACAGACGCCCGTCGGGGTGCACGGCCATGCCATCACCGGGCAACATCCGCCAGGCGTTGATCACCAGGCCATCGGGCAATTCGCGACCCAGCAGTCCACCAAGGAGCCTGCGCGTGCGTGCGCCAAGCAGAAACTTGCGCCAGTCGCGGAGTTGATTCCCATGGAGCAGGCATTTGTCGCCTTGCACCACGTCGCTGTCGAACCGTGCGTATGGCAATGCCTCGGCTTCAGCCGCAATCGCCACCGCGGCCTCGCGCGTGAGAAAGCCGGGCAACATCAGATAGCGGCGCCCACCCGCGCGGTCTTCGGCGAGTCGCCGAAGGCGCTTTGGGTCTTTCCATGCTGGAGACACGATGTCGGGCCAGTCCAGTGCTTCGTCCCAATTCACCTCGGCGATCGGTGGGGCTGGCGGCGGGGGTGCCGGCTCCCTCAGTCCTTCACGTCTCGTGTGAACCCCGTCCACCTTTCGCGCCACAACCAGTTGGCAGGCGTATTCCTGCACGAGCCGCGCCGAAAGTCGCAGGCGCCAGATGACGGGGTCTTCGACCGAGTCGACCTGGTAGTGCGAACGAATACCGAGTGCCTCGCCGTCTCCGCCGAGTGCCGCGAGCAACTCGGCGGCCGAGAACCTTTCCGCCGAAGGCACACGGTCTGCCCACGCGTAAGGGCAGCTCACAACGAGGGTGCCTCCCGGTCGCAGGAGGGCGTCGGCCTGCGCGAGCACCAGTCGCGGGTTGGCACAGGAGTCGAGCAGGTTCAACAGGAGCACGTTGTCGAACCCAGCCGGCGCAAATGGCGGGTCGGCGGCGTCGGCCACAATCGCCGTTGGCCCGTAGGACCGCGCCAGCGCCAGGTTCCAGTCGACGCCGATCACGTCTCGCCGGTGGTACAACCCGCCGCCGCCGCACCCCAGATCGAGAATATTCCCGCTCAGTCTGCTGACGAGATCCTCAACGCGACCCGCCAATGGGTCGCTGCCGCAATGGCTGAAGATGCGCACCAGCGCAGCGTCATCGGCGGTCTCGGCCTTCCAGGCACCGGCATCTTTCAGAACAACGGGCACACCGTCAATGACGGGGTAGGTGCCGTGACATCGCCCACAGGCGAGGTGATCGGTGCGAGGCTCGAGAAACCCGATCGAGAGAGAGCCATCATCGGTCCGCCGGCATCGCGGACAGACCAGTGACGTGTGCCGATCAGGGTCGATCCTCCACATTGCGCCGAGAATACACTGACAATCCCTTTTCAGCCGGTCCGCTCATCAGCAGTCCCGGTCCATCCATGCGCAAGCCAACCCGCGCAGGGGGCGCCTCCGAAGCGGCGCTCTTGCGCTGCGGAAGGCTTTCACTCAGCGGCAAGCGCATCGTGATGGTGGTGCCGCAGCCGAGGCCCTCGCTGTCGGCGGTGATACTGCCACCGTGAAGTTCCACCAGGTGTCTGCTGATGGCGAGTCCCAGGCCAAGCCCGCCGTACGGCCGGGTGGAGCGGCTGTCGCCCTGGCGAAAGCGCTCAAAGGCATACGGCAGGAACTCTGCAGCCATCCCAACGCCCGAATCCTGCACCTGCACCTCGATCGCCCTGCCGACGAGCGCGCAGCGAATCACGACGCGGCCGCCCTCGCCCGTGAACTTGATGGCATTGGACACCACGTGGCTCAGCACCTGACCCAACCGCTTCGGATCGCCCTCGATCGACGGCAGGCTTCTGGGAACAACCTTGGTGACCGTTATGCCCTTCTCATCGGCAACGGGCGACAAGTCCGCCACCACGAGCTCCAGCAGTTCAGTCACACGCACCGGCAGCCGTTCCACCTCGAGTTTGCCCGTGACGATCCGGGACACATCAAGAATGTCCTCTATCAGTCGGGCCTGGAGGTGCGCATTCCGTCCGATGACATCAATGGCTTGCGCGGTCCGCTCCGGCGACAGTCCGCCCATCTGCAACATCTGCACCCAACCCAGGATGGCGTTGAGCGGCGTCCGCAACTCATGCGACATCGTGGCGAGAAAGTCGTCCTTGTGCCGGCTGGCCTCTTCGGCCGCGGTCAGCCGCGCGAGTTCTCCCTCTTTGCGAGCCGTCACCATGATGCACACACCACCCATGCACACCGGAACGCCGTTTTCGACTTCCACCGTGCCTTTGCCTTCGACCCAACGCACGGTGCCGTCGGGCGCGACGATGCGGTACTCGGCCTGATGGGGCGTACCGTGCGTTTTTGAGTGCTGCAACGACTCAAGCACACGGGGCCGATCCTCGGGGTGAATCTCGCGCTCGAAGCCTGCAAAGGTGCCGTCGAAGCTCCCCGACGGCAGACCATGGAGCGCCTCGAGGTTGTCGGACCATCGCATGTGGTTGGTCGTGAAATTCCAGTCCCATGTGCCCATGGCGGCTGCATCCAGGGCGAATCGCAAACGCTGTTCGCTACGCTGGGCGTCTGCCGCAAGGCCCGCCATCTCAATCTCGACGTCAGCGTTCATTGCGGCCAATGTCCTGTTCGGCCAGGAACGCCGACAGCAATTCAATGTCCACCGGCTTCGTAAAGTGCCGATCGAATCCCGCTTCAGCGGCGCGGGCCTTGTGCGCAGCCTCCCCCATACCTGACAGCGCCACGAGGGTGAGCGTCGCTCCGCGCCGGCGACGGAGTTCCTCCGCCACTTCGTACCCACTGACACCAGGCATGCCAATGTCCAGAATGGCCACGTCGGGCTGAAATTCCGTGGCCAGGGCCAGGGCGGTCGGGCCATCTTCGGCAGTTGCGACGATGTATCCCTGGCGTTCAAGCACGAATGCGAGCATGTCGCGGCCATCCGCATAGTCATCCGCCACGAGGATTCGCAAGGCCTGGGTCATGCTGCAGAACGCTCCAGCACGCATCGTGCCATGATCTTTCCTCGCTTATTCGTACGCGCCTGACGGAAGGGCGTCATCGAAATGCCGCTCTTTACCTTTTGTGGACACAGAATTGGCCACGATCGGCACCCGACTACTCTCCCTTGTCATCTCACGCACATCCGGCCTGTGACTGCGTGGCTGCCAACGCATTCGATATAGTGCAGACGTGCTTCCGAATCCTGACCAGTTCAGCCGCTTCCTGGAGGTTTTTGTCCATGATCTCCGCTCGCCGCTGGGCGTGGCTCAGGGCTACATGAATCTGCTGCAGGGCGGGCAGTTGGCTGACGCGGATCGCGCGCGCGCGATGAAGGGGGTTGTGAATGCCCTGAGTCGGCTGACAACTCTGGTGGACCACGCCGGAGAACTCACGTCCCTTGACCGGGGAGAGGGTCACGGCGGCGTCCGTGTGGCTGCCGATGAAGTGTGCCACCGGGTCATGGCACAGGCGACGCGCCGCGGTGTGCTTACCGAGTCTTCGGGGATCGCTGCCGGTGTGTCGGTGAGGGCGGGCCACAGCGTGGATGCGCTGGTGGACGCGATCGCCCTCCTTCTTGATCTGGCATCGACGCATGGGCCGGCAACTCCGAAATGGCTCCTGCGGACGCGGATCGACGGCGGCGTCCTCAGCTTCGCGCTCACGCCGCCTGAGACGGAGGTTGTTGCGGATCTGGTGCCTTGTGATCCCTGGTCGTACGGAAAAGTTGACTACCTTGTCGCCCATCGTCGGCTTATTTCTGTGGGCGGGGGCGCGTGGTGCCAAGTTGGCAAGACTCGTGCAAGTTGCGTGACATTGCCGGTGGAACCTGTATGAATGCCCGTATAGCGCTCGTTGATGATGATCCCGCGTTCGCTGAGTATTTGCAGGTCTTTCTCCAGACCCGCGGATACACCGTTGATGTCCATCACAACGGGGCCACCCTGCTTGAACACCTGCAGACCGGTGCAGCGCCCCATATCGTCCTGCTCGACGTCGAAATGCCCGATCTGGACGGCCTGGAGACGTTGCGTGAGATCCGGCGTCTGCAGCCGACGGCCGAGGTCATTATGCTGTCGGGCCGCCAGGCGCCTGCGACCATTGTCGAGGCCGTCCGTCTGGGCGCCACAGACTATGTGCTGAAGGGCGGGAGTCCCGGCGGGCTCGGCGAGGCGGCACTGGAGGCCGCCATTCGCAACGCTCTTGAGCGTCAATCAATGACGGCCGAGATTGCCCGCCTCGGAGCGCAGTTGGCCGAAGACCCGCAGGGACTGCAGCCCTACTGGAGCGACTCCCATTCCATGCACGTGGTGATGGACATGGTGGACCGCGTCGCCGACAGCGCCGTGGGTGTGCTGATGCGTGGTGAAAGCGGTGTGGGCAAGGAAGTGATCGCACGCGAACTGCACCGGCGCTCGTCGCGGCGCACCCAGTCATTCGTCAAGGTCAACTGCGCGGCGTTGCCCGCGGAACTGCTGGAAAGTGAACTGTTCGGCCACGAGCGGGGCGCCTTTACCGGCGCCGGCACGTCGCGCGTGGGCAAATTCGAGTTTGCCCACCGGGGCACCTTGATGCTCGATGAAATCGGGGAAATGCCGGCGGCGCTCCAGGCGAAGTTGCTGCACGTGCTCCAGGACGGTGCGCTCACGCGCTTGGGCAGCAACCAGACCATCGACGTGGACGTCCGGATCATCGCCGCCACCAATCGCGACCTGGAAGCCATGATGGCGGCCGGCACATTCCGGGAAGATTTGTACTACCGCCTGCAGGTCATCGAGATCCGTGTGCCGCCATTGCGTGAGCGCCGCGAAGAAATCCCTGCGCTGATCGAGTACTTCCTGGCCAAGTACTCCGCCGTGTATCGCCGCCCGCTCCGCCGCCCCAGTCAACGGCTGCAGGAGGCCCTGCTGGCGCATGCCTGGCCGGGCAACATCCGCGAACTTGAGAACATGATGAAGCGGTTCGTGGTGTTGCAGGATGAGACATTCATCTTCAGCGAACTTCAGCGGCCGCGTGAGGGCGTGCGCGGATCCGTCACGTCATCGCCGGCTGCGGCGCCCGCGCCTGCGTCGGCCGACTCCACGTCACTGCCTCGCGCCGCGCGAACAGTGCCGCTCCCTGATCCACAAAACCAACGGGATCAGGATGTCACGTCGGAACAGCCGGTGGACCTGCCCACCCTGGCACGTGCGGCGGCGCAGCGTGCTGAACACAAAGCCATCAATGAGGCACTCGATCGCTTTCGGTGGAATCGCCGCAAAGCCGCGACATACCTCGGCGTGAGCTACAAGACACTGCTCAACAAGATGAAGGAATGCGGAATCTCCGATCGCGAGCAGGCCTGATTCCCGCGCAGAAAGACATTACCAACGTTGGGTAACCGGGTGCCGAGTCATTGGCGCGGCTTGGTCGTGATCCTTCCGTTTCTCGCGCTTCGCACTGCAAAAACACCAAAATGGGGTTCGGCACAGGAGTTGCACTGTAAGGGCGCATGCGAACTTCAACAAGCAACCCCACTCTGTCGCTGCGCGGTCTGCTGGAAACAACGAGCGCGTCCTTCACGGTCGTGCGCCATTGGCCAGGAGAAGTGATCTTCTATCAGGGCGACGACGCCGACACAGTGATGCACATCGAAGAGGGCCGTGTGCGCCTTTCGGTGTCGGGGGCGTCAGGCAAGGGCGCAATCTTCGGTCTGATGGGACCGGGCTCGTTCCTCGGCGAAGACGTGCTCGGTGGTCGCAGCCGCCGACGGCAGACCGCCACAGCCCTTATCGAAACCGAACTGCTGGTGTTGAAGAAAACCGAGATGACCCGCCTCATTCGTGCGGACGAGGCCATCTCTGAGCGATTCATCACGCACACCTTGGCGCGCAAGGCGTCGCTTGAAACGGATCTGACGGTCCAGCTCTTGTGCTCGGGCGAGGACCGGCTCATCCACACGCTGCTCACGCTCGCCGGATGCGACAGCCGTTGCAATGGACGGTATGCGCTCCCGAAGGTGTCACAGGAGGTCATCGCAGAGATGGTCGGCACCACCCGCTCACGCGTGAACTTCTTCATGGGCAAATTCAAGAAGCACGGCTTCCTTGAGAAGCAGGGCGACCTGCTGCAGGTCATTCCGTCCAACCTTGCGTTTCTGCGAGCTGACAGCCGTGCGCTCTAACGCCATGACGTACGTGGTGCCACCCGATTCCGAGAAGGCCCCGGTGGTGCCGCCCACTGATCCGCAGGCGCCGGACGTGGAGCGCGAGCCGAACATTGATCCACCACCGATGGATCCACCGATGACCGATCCGCCTGGGGTGCCGCCGGCGCCCATGGCCTGACTCACACGACGCACACGCACACGCACAAAGGAGATCAGATGTTGAACAAGAACGAACGTGAAGGAAAAGTGGACAAGGTCAAGGGCAAGGTCAAGGAGACCGTCGGCCGCATCACCAATGACCCGGTGCTCGAAGACGAGGGCGTGCGGGATCAGGCCTCAGGCGAAGTCCAGGACACCGTTGGAAAAGTTCAGCGAAAAGTCGGAGAAGCCGTCGAAAACGTCGGCAAGAAACTCAAGCACTGACGGGCTACAGCTTCCGCTTGAACGCGCCGTCCTGGAAAATTGACCCGTCCACCAGGATGTGCGCGCCGTCCTGATAGGACGGTCCGAGCGCGCTGTGCGGGCACGCCGGGCAGCCATGCGCGTCTTTGCCGCCCGAGATCCAGTTCAGCACGTCGTCGCTGATCTCATCGTCTGGCGCCTGGTCGCGTGGGGGATTCTCGGGGTCTGTCGCCATGGATTGAGGATACACCTGCCGGAGCGCCTACTCCGAGGGCCCCGACCGCGTCTGCGCGGTCACGGGCGGCGACACGTGTTCGCCTTCCAGATCAAGGGAGAAACCTTGAGGCGAATTCGCCATGGGTGTCATCACGGCGTTCAGCGTCTTCACGAACTCTTTCCAGCGGAGGGCCAGCAGTGGGTGAATCAAGCTGCCCAGAATAGACCAGTGGATGAGCACTCGGGCGGCGGTGGTGGGCCTGAGAATGCGCATGCTCGGGATGGCCAACAGAATCAGTTGCGACCGCAACTTCACGCTGTCCCATCGGTTGGTCGGCGAATGGTGATGCACCACCTGCAGCGCCGGATCGATGAGCAGGCGGCCATGGCGCGCGGCCTGTTTCGAAACCAGCAGATCCTCGCCAGGGGAATACCCCACCAGCCACGGCAGTGGCAGCAACTGACTGACCGCGCTGCGTCGGTAGGTCATGCAAAACCCGCACATGAACTCTGTGTCGAAGGGCCGGCCTTCGTGGGGCCACTTGTACGCGGACCCGGCCATACCCGTCACACTCAAACGGCCGGGCTTGCGACCGGCGATCAGGAAGATGCGGCGGAACAGATACCCGGCAAACGAGCCCCCGGGGGCCACATCCACACCCCCGACACCCATCAACTGCGAATCCTGCTCGTAGTGGGCCCGCAGCTTGCTCAGAAAATCCTCCGGGACCTCAACGTCGTCGTCGAGAAAGACGATGACGTCGCCGGTCACGATCGATGCGGCGACTCTTCTCGATGCATACAGGCCGTCCTGTACCTGCTTGCGATGGTACGTGAATCCAAACCCGGCGGCTGTTGCGCGCTCGCGCAAGGTCGAGACGAACACATCAGCCAAATCTCCATCGTCGATGATGACGATTTCATCGCCTGATTCCGGCCTGCATGATCGCGACAGCGAACCCACGCATCGCTCAACTTCGAGCGGACGGTTCCTGGTGCAGATACAGAGACTCAGCATGAAGAGTGGACAAAGTCTGGCACAAACCTCGTCACCCGTCGAGACGATTGATCCACCGGCGTGAGCGAATCGCGCTCAGGCGCCGGCGCCAGGACGCCGCAACACGCACCACCGGGGCCAGTCCAACGTCGATGAGGCGCAGCGCCCAGACCGCCCGACTGCGTCGAGGCCGCTGTTCACGTGCGCGGGACCGCGGCCACCTCGCGGGCAGGGCCTGCCACTGGGATGGTCGCTCGAAGACGGGCAGTGGATACGGCCAAATCTCAAGTCCCTGACTCACAAAGTGTTCAACGAGTGTCGCAAACGCGTCCTCGCCGGCGACGCTGTGCCCGAGAAGTGCGCGCATGACGGCCTCGCCACGCACCAGGAGGCCACCGGTGAACGTGGCGCCCTCCCATCGTGTGAAGACCGGATCTCCGCCCAGAGGCGGGATGATTCTCCGCGACGTGCCACGCGTCACCTCCCCTGCAGACTGGAGGCCATCGATGTCTGCCATCGTTAGCGCGGGCAACATCTGTGCAAAAGCCACCGCCTGAACCGTGATGCCGGCGTGGATCAGCAGCACGGCCTTCGCGTCGAGCGTTGCGAGTTCGTCATGAAGCGCGGTTGTGTCGTTTCTTGACAGATCGATATTGCAAACCGGAAACGATTTTGATGCCGGCACGTCGGCGGCGCCGTCGCGACTGAGGACCAGAACGCGTCGGATGGCCTTGATGGCCGCGAGCGACGTCAGCGTCCTGTCGAGATCGGCGGCCGAGCCACCGTCGACAATTGCGACGACGCTCGCGGAGGTCCCGGGACTCGCGACTGGCGTGAGATAGGTCATCCAGTTTGCGTGAAAGTCCAGCCACAGGCGCCGGGTCTCTTCCTGAGCAATTGCCGGTGCGCCGATCCACGCGCCATCGTCGAGGGCGCGCAGGAGGGCCTCGTGCAGCGCAGCCGGGGTGGCGTCGAAAAGCACCCGGCTGTGATCGTCCGGGTCCACCAGTTCGGGAACGCCCCCGACCCTGGCGGCCAGGAACGGGATGCCCCACAACAGCGCTTCATAGACCGTGCACGGAGAATTGTCGGCCGGCGACGCCATGACGGCGAGTTTCCGGCCCCGTAGCAGGTAGGCGATCGCCTGCGGTTGGCCCAGGTGAGTCACGGCCTTGACGCCGAACCGCCAGGCCTTGGCGCGCCTGGCCACGTAGGCCAGACCATCCATCCCCGCGCACACCCCGGGTTTTCCCAGGAACGTGACTGTGACCCGTCGATCGACCAGCGTGTCGTGCAGTTGGTCGAGCGCGTCGCAAAACAGTGGCAGGCCCTTTCGCGCTTCGAGCCGGCCGAAGAACACAAGCTCGGTGATGGGTGTAGCCGGGTCTAGCGACCCGGCCTCCTTCGGGATGGAAGGCGGTGAGGGAAGGCAGTACTGCTGCACGATGGTCTGCCGCGGCGACTCAAACGCGTGCTGCCGGGCCCAATCGAGCAGGTACTGACTAGGACTCCAAAGCACGTCGGCGGTTTTCACACTGAGCCGTTCGGCATGGTTGAGAGCCGACTGCACCAAGGTGGTCGCACGCGCCTTGTTTAACTCAAGAGCCCACTCCGATGGCCCGTGCAGGGCCACAACCAGCAGCGAGTCTCGAAACGCCAGACCGAGCTTCCTGGCGACAAGGCACAAGCTGCCCTCCCCGCCGTAATCATTGAAGTGGACGACATCGAAACGCCTTGTCGAGAGGTACTGGTAGACGAGGTACGGCGTGCCGAAACCGTGATCTCGCACTGGACCGGCGAGCCCCTTGAGCTCTTCGATGGAGAGCGCCACCCACTCGATGCCGCGGTCGGCGTATCGAGCCTTCCAGGGGTCGATGCGGATGTCTGGCGCCGATATGGTGCCGGTATACAGGATGCACACGCGGCAGCCGGATGCCGCGAGGTGTTCCGCCAGGCCGGTCATCGCCGTGCCGAGGCCTCCGCCTCCTGGCGGGCCGACGATCTCACTCGTCACCACGCAAACCGACGGCAAACGATCAGGCGGACCTGGAGGTCCGGCCTCCATCCGGAAGGAGGCCGGGTCTTTAGACCCGGCTGAACCCTCAGCCGCGCGTGTCACGGCGGCCCTTTGTTTCGTGCAGCGCGAATTCGATCTCGCGCAGCACTCGCTCGAAGAGCGTCATGTAGGCCGGGATCAGGTCGTCGGCCATCATCCGGCGGAACGCGCGGACGGCCAATCCGCGGCAGAGAGCCGGGTTCTTCTGCAGCGCACTCAACCGGGCGACTAACGCGGCCCCATCATGGTTGGGCACGCAGTAGCCGGTGACCTCGTCTTGCACCAGGTCCGCGACCGCGGCACTGCCGCGCGTCACGACCGGCAGGCACCCCTGTCCCATCGCGTGCACCACTTGCGCCCAGTGCCGGCCGGCATCGCCGAGCACCACGAACACATCGCGGCCCGCGAACACAGCGGGAGTCTGGTCGCGGGCATCGGTCAGCGCCACCGGGACACCCGCGTCGGCCAGTGCGGTGCCAAGCGCGGCGATCTCTGAGGCCTCCCCTGCGACAACGACTTCGAGCGGTGCGTGCCACGGCAGTGCGCGCACGGCCATGCGGCCAGGAACGTCGAGAACAGGAATGGTCACGATACGTGACGCGAGGGCTGGATCAACGTCCGCGAGGTGAGCCGCGATTGTCGGATCACCGGCAACGAGCGCATCACAAAAACGGCCTGTGGTGCGAACGCGTTCGAGTGACGCCGGGCTCAGGTCATCAACACGGGCAATGACGCCGACCTCACGCGAGAGATGCGGCAGGGCCCGGGAGTGGCATTCGTCCCCGCCGGTCAAGAACAGGCACGGCGCATGTCGCTCGAGGTGTTTCACGAGCGCGCGCCAATCCGTGCGCCAGAATGCGGGGCCGCCCTGCAGATCACACACGGCGACGCCGGTGCCGAAGCGCCCGGTCTCTAGCGCGGAGCGGGCGCCTGAGGCTACAAGTACATGGCTCTGGTGATCAGCGTTCTGTAATCCACTGGCAAGCCTGCGCACCACGCGATCGGCCGCCGGGTCCGGAACCGCCGGGGCGGCGACAATCACCGGGTACGGCTGGACCAACTCCGGGCGCCATTCAGGCACGCGCAGGGCCTGCGATGGCCCCAGGGCGCTCCGATAGTCTTCGTAGTCTTCGCGGTAGGAAGGAAAGACCCCAACACCAGCTATGCCTCGAAAGTACAGGACCGGCAGCACATCGGTGTGGCCGACATGGTACGGGGGCTTCCGCAGAAGCCCCTTCGGGCGAGTGAACCCGTGTTCCGGCTCCATGATTCGGCCGAACAGGGCGGCCCACGCCGCTGTCACGTCGTCACTGACGGATTCAGCCGCCGGAATCATGACAATTCGATCGGCCAGTTCGGGATGTCGATCCGCCACACGCGCGGCGAGCGCGGGAGTGGCACACACGATGGCGTTCCAGTAGCAGCCGAGGCGGTCCACCTGATCGAGATCCAGGGGATTGTCGTCCCGGACGACGCCGACAATTCGCACGCGTTCGGACAGGTGTGCACTGACATTGGAGTGTCGCCAGTCGCCCACCGGCATATAGATGCAGGGTGCTTGCTCCTCGAGCACGCGGACGAGTGTCCCCCATCGCGTGCCCCAGCTCGCATCCTGCGCGACGGGCAACGCCACGATCGGCACGTCGGAGGCCGGCGGGTACATCGGAGGCGATCGGCCGCGACTCTGTCAGCAGCAGGCCCGCGTTGGTACCGAGTTCGCGCAGTGATCGGACAAGGCTTTCCGCGAACTCATCGTGGCCACCCACCGACCCGCGCGGCACGCCAACGATCACGTCGTACGTCGACTGCGGCACCTCACGGACGCCGCCGACTGAACCAACCTCATGCGAGGGCGATGGCGCTGACACGACGCGGGCATCGCGGGCGTGGCTGCGCGCTTCAAGTGGTCCTTCCACATCGGCCGCCAGGTTCCATCCTGGGCGACCCAGATCCGCGTGGTACAGGTGGAGGAAAGACGGGTGGATTCGCGGGATCGACTCGTGAAGCGAATATCCGGTCGTTCTGTCGAAGCACAAGTCCGGGTTGTTGTCGTCCACGATGAAGTCGAATTGCGCGGGCAGGCAGCGCTGATCCTGGAAGCCCAGGATCCAGACCGTGGCGATGAGTGTTCCCTGATCTCGTGTTTTCCAATACGGGTCTTCGAAAATCTCGAGCGTCAGGCGGTGCCAGGTGTCCATGAACGCCGCCGACTCCGGACCGAACAGGAACACGCCGCCGTTCCAGTGCATCCAGTCGTTCGGCACGTGCACCTGGAACTTCGCGGCGATGGCGTCGGCGAGGTGGCCGCACGCAAGTCCCTGATCCGTAGGACATCCGCACCGCACGGCCCACGGACTGAACGTCGCCACACGACTATCGAGGTGCGTCAGATCGCGGGCGAACGTGACGGGCCCGGATGCATGCTCGAAAATGGCATCAACTCCAGTGTCCGTCGCGATGACGTCTGCGTCGAGGTAGGCATACACGCGCCCGCCTGGCAGGATGTGATGCAGGCTCGTCTTCAGAAAGATGCTGGCCTGGTGGTGGTCGAAGCCGGATGGAGTTTCGATGTCGATCACGGTGTCGTGTTCGATCGGAATCTCATTTCTCCGGCTATCGGTCACGACGACAATGGGAGACGAAGTCCTCGGGCGCAGGCACTCGAGCGAGCGATGGAGGGTCCGCATGTGGACGGCCGCACCGCAGACGACGTAGACGAAGGCGCGGTTGTCAGCCATCTCGATGTGTCATTCTGGCGACCCCTGCCGGAATGGACCTGAGATCGTATCTGAAGAAGTTCACCAGGCCGTTCTGGAAGACCGCAAGATAGGCCACGAGCAGCACGACGTACTCGGGCCAACGCCACGACAGTCCGACGAGCATGAACAGCGGGTACCAGCCTCGGTAATACTCGCTGAGCAGTTCGTATCCGTAGAGCTTCACCGCGAGTTCAGGGGCCAGCCGCCACGGAACCCACAGTGTCGTCTGCATCACATACGTCAGTTGGAAGACCCTCCAGGCGAAAAAGGCGAGTACGCCGGCGACGTAGAAACGCAGGTCAACCCCGTAGGCGACCGTCATCACCACGAAACCGATAGCCTCGGCCGGGAGCACGATCCGGCTGAGCAGGCTGAGGGTGACGGCAGGGCCGTAGCGCGTCGCGAAGGTGGTGACCCCTGAACGCCGATCGTTGTCGGCGTCGAGATACTGGTGGTTCAGGATGCCGCGGAGCCCGGCACAGAACGACCAGGGGAGCAGCGCCGCCATCAGGAGCGGCCGCGACACGGGTTCCCCCACCATGTGACCGAACGTGGTCCAGGTGATGAGTGCCGGAACCGTGTACGCGTACAAGGCGTCAGTGATCACACCGGGAACCGCCCGCGCCTTGAACCGCAACGGCGATGCGGCGTAGACGGTGAGCAGGAGCAACTGCAGGGCAATCAGCGAGAGGTTCCAGCGGTTGGCCGGCAGGACAAGCCAGGGTAGCCACGCCACGGCCATCAGCAACGCCAGGATGGCGCCCGTCTGCCATCGCGACCGGTCCACCATGGTGTTGTGCTTGCCAACGGCGCGGTCGTGGTCAACGTCACAGAGGTCGTTGATCACATGGCCGAAACCCGCCACGCCGATGAACGTGACCATGAACGCGACGAGCATCGCCGCAGCGCGAGCCAGGGCAATCTCACCATCGCTGATGGCCAGCAGGAAAAACGCCAGGCCCAACACCGGCGGCGCCTTGTCGTTCCACCATTTCTCCGCCTTGATCAGTTTGCCGGCAGACTGCATGGGTGCCTGGACATCCAGAGGGCGAGCACGAGCAGGCTCCACGTCTGCTGGTTGTTGGATTCGACGAACGGCTGCACCCCATTAAAATCGAGGACGCCGAAGATTGACTGATTGCGGTCGCCGAGATACTCGCGCTTCATCTCGGCGAGTTCCGGACTGGCGAGCCACTCGCTCATGGGGCCCCCGAAGCCCTGCTTGGCCCGGGTGCGAATTTCTGGCGTCCACGATGACCCATACGCCTCTCGCAGCAGCAGTTTCTCGCGCGCGTCGTCCACCTTCAGATGGTCGGGAAGCGACAGACAGAAGCTGGCCACGTCCACATCAAGGAATGGCGCACGCAACTCGAGGCTGCTGGCCATCGATGCCCGGTCGGTTTTCACGAGTACGTCACCGGGAAGATAGAGTTCCATGTCGAACCGCAGCATATCGCCCACCGTCCCAGTCCGATACCGTCGATAGTCGATGAGGGAGTCTGTCTCGCCGGTGTGTCCCAGTTGCCGCTGCTGTTCCGGCGTGAAGTAGACGCGGTCGGCGTGTGCGTACCGATACACAAGCGGGCTGGTGCCGGCAGGGGCGTTGAGGAGGTGACGCGACCAGCACAGGTATCCGCCGAGCAGTTCGTCCGCGCCGTCTCCGCCAAGCGCCACGGTCACATGACGCCTCGCGAACTCACTGATGAGGAACGTCGGGATGTTGGACGAATCGCCGAACGGTTCGTCATAGATGTCCTGCATTCGCCAGAGCAGCGCCGACACGTCGACATCTTCATCGGCCAGCTCGAAGTGGTGCGTGCCGTAACGTGCCGCCATGCCGCGCGCAAACGGCAGCTCATTCTCGACGCCCTGGCGGAATCCGAACGAAAACGTCTTCAATCCCTGCGTGTGGCGGCTGGCCACGGCCGCGACGGTACTGGAATCAACACCCCCGCTCAGGAACACGCCGACAGGGACGTCGGCCACCAGTTGCTTCTGGACGGCCGCGTCGAACAATTCACGAAATCGCTCCACCGCGTCCGGCATTGTCATGCCTTCGGTCACGTCCGGCGGCTCCCAATAGCGCGCCACCTCCAGCCGGCCGTTGTGAAAACGCAGCATATGCGCGGGCGGCAGCACGTGCACGTTGGCGTAGATCGTCTGGGTCGGGTGGACGTGCAGGCGTTGAATGTAGTGACTCAAGGCCTGCCGACTGAGAACCGGCTCGACCAGGCCCGATGCGAGCAGGGCCTTGATTTCTGATGCGACAACAAACTCGCCTTGAGACCCTTGCGCGAAATACAGCGGCTTCTCGCCGAAACGATCCCGCGCACACGTGAGCGTCTGGCGAGGACCGTCCCAGAGCGCAAACGCGAACATGCCGGGCAGGTGGGAGAGAAAGCCGTCGCCGTGCTTCGCATGCAGCGCCAGAATCACTTCTGTGTCGGTGCCGGTCTTGAACGGAAAGTCGGAGAGTGCCGCCTTCAGTTGCCTGAACCCGTAGATGGCCCCGTTGAAAGTCACCCCGGTTTGGGCGTCGGCCGAGAGGATGGGTTGGTCTCCGCCGTCCACATCGACGATGCTGAGGCGGGCACTGCCCAGCACGCACCGTCCGAAATCATGGAGACCCTGGCTGTCGGGGCCCCGATGCCGAAGCGCCGAGACCATTCGGGTGACCGTGGCCGCCGATTGCCCCCACGCTTCGGGCGTCACGATCGCGACAATGCCGCACATAACAACGGATGTAAGTATAGACATCTGCGGTCCGCTGGCGGGCCCGCGAGAGCGAGGGGAATGATCGCGGTGGATCTCAATGCGATCTCCGCATGTTCAGCGGACGACCCGGAACCGTTCAAGGGCTTCGATGCAACACTTGAGGATGCCATCGCCGCCGGACGAAATCGAGCGAGCGGTTGAGCAGACCTGCAGGCAGCGCGACGGCACGCCCGAGGAACTGCCACTTCACGCGCTGCCAATCCCGCTCGCCTCGCGCGAGCGAGTGGCCCGGCTGGCGTGCGGGGCGCGGGGCATTGCGGTGCCCGAGGACGAATCAGCACTGAACGCGCTGCGGCGCTCCCTCACCTGAGCTCCGGGTGCTGGCGATAGAAACGGGCGATATCCTCTGCCGTAATCACGGGAGTGGCCTGCGAGAGGCGTCCGAGGCTGGTGCCATCTGCCGGCTCGGCACGAGGGTCGAACCGGTAGAAAAAGTCTGCAGCCACCTTGAACA
Organism: Acidobacteriota bacterium; assembly: GCA_016716905.1. Taxonomy (NCBI): domain Bacteria; kingdom Pseudomonadati; phylum Acidobacteriota; species Acidobacteriota bacterium. The sequence goes on from JADJUS010000022.1 coordinate 837,732, forward strand.
CCTCGATGCCGCCGTCCGGATGCGTATAGTAAAAACGCGGCTCGACTTCCCGAGGGATCGTCGAGAGCAAGACAGCCACGCGCGCGCGTGCGCCCGTACTGGGCGGCGAGTAGTGCACCAGACGACTGTTGAACAGGACAGCCTCGCCGACCTTGACCTCTGGCGCGATCAGGTAGCGGCTGACAATCACATCGCGGAGCCCCGGTCGGTGAAACAGCGGCTGGAAGGGGCCCCGGTTCTTCGGAAACAGTCGATGGCTGCCTTTCATGACCATCAAGGGGCCGTCGTTGGCCCCGACTTCTGCCAGCGGAAACCAGCAGTTCACTGAGGCAAAACGGCTCTCGTCAACAAACGAGAGGTCCTGGTGGGCGCCTTGTTCGCCGCCTGGACCTGGGAACTTAACAGCGAATGTCCCTACCAGCATCCGGTAGTCCCGCAGATACCGTGCCGGGAGGTCGCCGCAGATTCGTTGCAGCCCCTCGCCCACCGCCACACGGTGACTCACGTCGCTGCTGTGCAGACTGACATAAAATCCTGAGCCAATTCCCGAGTCCACCGTCGCGAACAACTGCCGGAGCTGTTCCAGTCGATCGGGATCGATGAACGGCACGACGACAAAACCATCGCAATCGAACTGCTGCTGTACCGCGGCATCATGGAACGCCGGCCGCACGGCCGAATCCTCCCGGGCCACCGACCGGGAGAACCGCGCCATCAGGCGAGAAGACCAATTCACGCCGCTCATGATAGCGCACCACGAACGTAGTATTCTTCGACGCAGGAGGACGGGTCATCGATGAGAAAGACGTTTCGGGATGAGGCGCTTCAGAGGAAGCTCGAACAATCCGGCTTTGTGGTGACTCCCTTCCTGGGTGGGGAACCCATGGATCGATTTGTCGAGTTGGTCAATCGACTCCTGAATGCCGGGGACCACGACAACATGTACATCGCCGCCGGCTACAAGCTGACCTTGTTCAACAAGGATCCCGAATACAAGAAATTCCTCTTTGAGGCACTTCTTCCGACCGTTCAAGCGAGGACGGATGAAATTGCGGAAGACTACGAGGTCTACTCGATCAACATTTTCAGCAAAGAGCCAGGCGACCGGTTCACCGACATGCATTGCAACGCCACCCTGATTGATGAATCAGTGGCGACTTCTGTTAGCTTCTGGATCCCTCTGGATGAGACCGACGCGTCCAACAGCACGCTTGAGGTAGTGGAAGGCAGTCACAAGCTGGTCGACCCGATGCGATCCCTGAACCACCCGAGGATTTTTGACAGCCTGAGCCAGACGATGCGGGACTTGTTTACGCCGCTTCGAGTCAGAAAGGGCGAATGTGTGGTGATTGATGACAGCCTGATCCACTGGACCAACACCAATTCGTCCGACAGAACCAGGACGGCGCTCCAGGTCGTCATGCATCCGAAGGAAATGGAGCCTCATACCTACTACTACCAGCCTGAGCTCGGGCGGATGCAGAAGTACCGGTCATCGAGGGAGTTCGTCATCAACCGCGCTCTGTTTGACAAGCCGGCCGATGAGTTCCTGATTGCCGAATTTCCTCACACCGTACCCAGCTGCTCGGAACAGGAGCTTGTCGCGGCCCTGGCTGACCGACGATCACCTTAGAGTGCCCAAGGCCGCCGTCATGCAACATCCGATACACAGACGCACCTTGCGTCCCCGCGCGACATTCCGCGACGCTGCGTTGCAGGAGGAGTTCGCCACCAGAGGTTATGTGGTTGTGCCGCTTCTTTCGGCCGAACACATCAGGATGCTGACTGACCTCTACCACTCGCTTCCCTCGGGGATCGAATCGGGATTCTACAGCGTCATGTTCAGCCCGGATCCTGGTTACCGGGACCGGGTGAGCGAGGGAATCCAGGCGGTGATGCTGGCGCTGACGGCTCCGCTGCTGGCTGACTACCGCGCGCTGGCGGGAAGCTACATGGTCAAGTTGCCTGGGTCAGACAGCGCGCTCGCCGCACACCAGGACTGGAACATGGTGGATGAAGCCCACTATGTGTCGATCAACGTCTGGGCTCCATTGACGCCTCTGACCGCTGAGAACGGCGCCCTGAGCGTGATGCCGGGCAGCCACCTGTTCATTGACGGGCTCCGGGCAAGCGTCCTCTATCCCAGTTGCCTCGACCCTCATCAAGAGGTGGTCCGAGACAGGTACCTGCAGCAGGTCACTGTGCCAGAGGGGCACGCCGTCATTCACAACAGCGCGCTGGTTCACGCATCAAAGGCCAATCAGTCGCCCAGTCCGCGCGTTGTCGCCAGCCTGAGCATGATCCCGTCGGAGGCTCGGCCCGTTCACTATTACCTCGACCCAGCCACCGGTGATGTGGACTATTTCGAAGTTGATACCGCGTTTTTTCTGCGACATCTGATCGGCCAGCGGCCGACCTACCCGGTGACAGACCGAATCCAGGGCTATCAGGCGCCTCCTCTGACAGGAGAGGAACTGGAACGCCTGTTCACGGAGCACAACAGCGCTCGCATTTGAGTGGAGGAATCGGCATGTTCGACCTCAGTGGCCGCACCGCCCTCGTGACCGGAGCCGGGCGGGGCGTGGGCGCGGGCATCGCCCGCATGTTTGCCGCACAAGGAGCACGAGTCGCGGTCAACGACATCAGCATTGATCGCGCGCGGGGGACCGTAGAGGACATCACAGCGGCCGGAGGCCAGGCGGTGGCGGCTCCGTTCGATGTCTGTGACTACGAAGCGGTCCGATTCGGCATCGAACGCCTTGAGGCCGAGCTTGGTTCCCTCGACACGCTTGTCAATAACGCCGGCGTGCCTTCCGGCATGACGACCGTGCCGTTTGCCTCGAGCCAGCCACACCAGTGGCGGCCAGGCATCGATCTGAACTTGTACGGTGTGATGAACTGCTGTCACGTGGTCCTTCACGGCATGGTCATGCGCCGGTTCGGCCGCGTGATCACCATCTCATCGGGAGCAGGGACAACCGGCCTTTCGATCGGCGTCTCGCCATACGCGGCCGGAAAAGGCGGCGCGATCTCGTTCATGCGGCATTTCGCCCTTGAGAACGCGGGGTTCGGGATTACCGCAAATACCATCGCGGTCGGCATGATCGAGTCCGCCGCCGGCCCAACGCTCAACCTGCCGGCGATTCCAACCGGACGTCGAGGCACACCCGGCGATGTCGCCGCGCTATGCGTCTACCTCGCGTCGAACGAGGCAAGCTGGATAACCGCGCAGACGCTGCAGCTCAACGGCGGCAGTATCACGACCTGAGCCCCCTGCCTGATCCGGCCAGGCGTCCGAATAGTCTCTGCAGGACTGACCTTCCCTTTTCCACAGGAGGGGGTGGAGCCTCCGGTGAAGCGGCGTGACTCACCCCAGGCAGCCTTGCTGTGGGATACAGCCGGCGAATCTCGCCCTCCACATCGACGAGTTCGGTCTTCGGAATACTGCGCACGAACGTGTCCGGACGGGTGCCAAATGGCTTCTGGAGGAAATACTCGGGACCCGACTCGTACTCGTCCAACATCCCGGCATTTTCCTGATTCTGGTAATACAGTACCGGGTTCGATGACCGATCAATGACGGTCGCGCCGGCAACCAGGCGCAACGATTCCGTCTGATTAGTCGATGAGAAATGGATCGCTGCATTATCGAACACCAACGCTTCGCCGAGTTGGGTCGGTACTGGAACGGCGATTTGTTTCAGCACGTCGTAGTAGGCCTGGTACGCGGTCGGCGACGGTTCGGCCAGGCGCGGATGACGCGGCAGTCGATGACTCGCAGGCACGATCCAGAGGTTGCCATTGCGGGCGTGTGTGGCTTCGAGCGGACACCAGACATTCAGGGACACGTCTCCCGTTGTTTCGTCAACAAACGTCCAATCCTGATGCGCCGGAATATAGTCGGTCTTTCCATCACCTCGCGTCCTGGTGATGAACGAGCACTGCAGTGGGATTGGGCTGACAAAGGTCGCGCGCAAGGATGGTTCAAACACGCCGGCAATGCCATCACGGACGGCGGCTTTGACTCCTGGATCGGGCAGCGCACACGAGACAAAAAACCCATCGCGCGCCTCCACGAAGAGCCGGGCATAGAGTGCATTCAGCAGACTGACATCTGCACCGGTGAGCCACGGGATCTTCACATACCCGTTGGCGTCAAACTCAGCCTGAATGCGCGGATCAGTGAACATCGGCCTCCTGTGTGTCATGGCTGAATCCTACTCTCCGCCAGGCAGCGTCCAGACGCCATCGACCTCAATGAGCGGAGCCAGGCTCGAGAGGTTGACGCGAAGGCGATCGCGCGAGCCGGCAATGCGAAACGTCGGCGACGTGTTCTCCCAGCCGAGGGTTGCGACCGGTTCCAGCGTATCGCCTCTCCCAATGGCGCACTTCACCGCGTACTGGCCCTGCACCAGGGGCAGACGGACCCGGACACGAACTTCATTGTTGCCCGCCACGATCGTCAGCGGAGGACTCGTCAGCACGGTGATACAGACCCACAGGTCAGCCGTGAACACGAAGAACGCACATCGCATATCGTCCATCTGCAGGTGCGATCGATAGCGAGCGATCAGCACCGCCTCATCACCGACCAACAACTCGTCGCCCGACAGTGGCTGGACGCCAGCGTAGTCGATCACGACGGGCTCGCCCGCCGCTGCTGATTTCAGCAGCCCCTTCGAGGGATCCGCGTTCGCCAACGAGGAGTCTGTGCCACCCACGACGTCTGTTTCACCTGCGGCCGACTGGAGAACGCCATCCTGCAGTCGCGTGAGGTAACAGTCGAGTGTTTCGGTAATGCCGCCCACAAAGGCCATCCTCCCATGCTCCAGCAGAATGCCGCGTTGGCAGATGCTCTGAGACAGATGAGGGCTGTGGCCAATGAACACCACCGACCCGCCAGAATCGAGATATCGCACGATGTGACGAAGGCACTTGCGCTGAAAAGCGATATCACCAACGGCAAGCACCTCATCAAGCAGCAGCACGTCGGGCTTCAGGTGGACGGCCACTGAAAATGCAAGGCGCATGACCATGCCGCTGCTGTAGTACAGCAGGGGCGTGTCAATGAACTCCCGGACGCCGGAGAAGTCGATGATGTCCTCGACGTTCTCGTTGACTTCCGCACTGGACATCCCCAGCACGGCAGCGTTCGCAAACACATTCTCCCGGCCAGTCAGGACCTGACTGAACCCGGTGCCCAGTTCAATGAGCGCGGCGACTCTGCCACGGACCGTGATCTGCCCCACGTCCGGCTTCAGCAGCCCGCTGATCAGCTTCAATAGCGTGCTCTTGCCTGACCCGTTCACGCCGACAATCGCGAGCGACTCGCCGGCTCGGAGCTCGAAGCTGACGTCGCGGAGCCCCCAGAACTCTCCGGGACGGAGGTAGTCGGTCCCACCGATGCGCGGAACCACCTCGCGAACGATGTCCTGGATGCCGTACCGAAGGGACCGACTCAGGTCGCGGCAGAAACGCTTCGACACGCCGCCAACCTCAATAAGCGGGAGGGTGTCTGATCGAGTTGGACCGGTCACGTCCACCTCAGCTCGAAATGCGGGCGATCAGATGCGGCATCGCCAGGCGATAGAGCACCCAGGCTGCGGCACCAACGATCAGGGACGCGCCCGTCACCAACACAAACGCCACGGGTTGGGACAACACGCCAAGCGTCAACCACTCGCGAGCCGTCACCAGGAGCGGAGTGACGGGGTTGACATAGGTAATCAGGGTATACGGCCAGTGGGTCGGCGGTGGGTAGAACACCGGCGTGGCGAAGATCCAAAGGCTGCACGCGATGATCAGGCCGCGCTGCACGTCTTCGTACAACAGGCCCAGGGGCAGGAGCAGCAGGCCCAGCGTGGTTCCGAGGAGCACCAACGCCAGAATGGCCAGCGGCGCCAGCGCACTCGTGACCGCAAGCGGCACCCCGAACCAGACCAGCGCACCCAGGAGGAGCACCAGCCGAATGACAAACGTGAACAGCACCTCGACCAGCCCGGCAATGATGAGGGACTCGCGAGCAAAGTTCACCTTGGTCAACATGGACCGCGCCGACTCCATCTGCTGAAGTGGGCTGAGGAGCGCATCGACAAACCCCTGCCACAGCGTGATATTCACGAGCACAAATGCCGGATAGGAAATGCCGGTATCCCGGATGGACAGTAAACCTGAGGCATTCAGGCCAACCCAGATCAATGTGGTGGTGAGAACCGGCAGGACGGCCCAGATATAGCCAAGGAGCGATCTCCGGTACTTGCTGCGGAGGTTGCGTATCGCCAACCGCCAGCCCAACTGGTGCGCCACCACCAGGTCCGCCGCCATCCGCGAGAAGAACAGGCGTGGTCGGGCCAACTGCGGTTCTGAAGAATACGTCGTTTCGATCATCTCGCGCCCGGATCATAAGCGATCCGCCCCGTAGTACAATCCGGGCCCTGGGGGATGACTGATGACAAGTCCAGTGGCGACCGCGCAGCCTATCCTGCGAGACCCGGCCTTACAGGCGGAGCTGACCCGCTCGGGTGTCGCGATCACGACCTTATTCTCTGATGACCAGATTGCAGGGCTTACCGCAATTGTGGAACAACTCGAAGCCGACGCAGATCACGACAACGTCCACATCAAGACGCCGTTCCATCTCAGTGCATTTCACAACGACTCCGCGTGGAAGCAGCGAATCTACGATGAGATTCATGCGTACACAAACGACATCGTCAATACGTTGCTTGTTGACTATGAGCCGCTGGTCATCAATATTCACGACAAGCCGCCTGGTCCGAACACCTCACTCGGCATCCACCAGAACCCGTCGTTTGTGGAGGAGCCCGAACACAAGTCCGTGACTATTTGGATCCCGATGATTGATGTCCGGAAGGGCAACGGTACCCTCGGCGTCCTTCGCGGAAGTCACAACGTGTTCGATGCCATGCGGGCTGCGAACATGCCCGATGTGTTCGAAGATATCGCGCTCAAGCTCACGACGCAGTATTTCGAACCGCTTGAACTCAAGCGTGGCGAAGCCGCTGTGCTCGACGACAGCGTGATTCACTGGTCGTATCCGAATATGTCGGAGACCGTCCGCCTCGCCGTGCAGCTGATCATGGTGCCGAAGAAGCCGGACCACATCTACTACTACTACAACACGTCGGGTGAGCAGCCGCGGCTGGACCTGTACACGGTGGACAAGGACTTCTTTTTCAAGTTCAACTGCAAGGCCGAGCCCCAGGGATTGCCGTACATCAGGTCCATCCCGTACGAGTACTCGCAGGTGTCGGAAAGCGAACTGCTGAAACGTGTCAGTGCGCAGAATCCGGACGTGCTGACCAGACAGGCAGGATGAGCGGCTGGCCACGCACCGCGGCGGCCGACGTCGAGCGGTACTACGACGAGTGGACCCACCGGTACCTGGAGGTCGGCGAGAACCTGATCGAGGCGTGCCGCCCCGCCAGCACGCAAGACCTGCTCCACTACTACATCACGAGCATTGGCCTGCGGCCGGGCCAGCACCTGCTCGACGCGGGTTGCGGTGTGTGCGGACCAGCCGCGTTCTTCGCGCAACAACTGCCGGTGACCATCGAGGCCCTGACCATTTCACAGGTGCAGGTAGACCTGGCCCGTCGGGTTCTCGCCGATGCCGGCGTCGGCGACCGCGTGTCTGTGCGCAAGGGCAACTACGACGATCTGCCGAGTCTCTATCCGCCGGAAACGTTCGATGGCGTGATGTTCCTCGAATCCCTCGGCCATGCGGAACGGCCGGAGCATGTCATCAGGAACGCCTGGACCGTGCTCAAGCCGGGAGGGTTCTTGTACATCAAGGACTTCTTCGCCAGGGAAACCGATGATCCCGACGCTCGCCGCAAAGTCGCCTCAGTCACAAGGAACATCGACGACAACTACGCCTACAACACGCTCGACCTGCACCGGGTCTTGATGTCCGCGCGTAAAGTCGGCTTCAGGATTGACGTCATCAAGTCTCCTGGATTCGATATCGACGTCCGTATCCGTGCGCAGTTTGAGGAACGCAACGGCATCAGTATCTTCGGTGGGCTGCCCGAGTTCATTCCGACCGACTGGCTGGAACTCAGGTTCATCAGGGACGACGGCTACAATGCGAACTTCTCGGCCCGCCTCACCGGCTAGCGGGACGCGGACCTTCAGGTCGAGACTCGCCACTGCCCTGGTGGTCATGGTATCGCTCGTCGCACCACTGTCCGGTCTCGAGATCTACCTTCGCGTGTTCGAAGGTGACCGTATCGAACACCACAGTGGCGAACTCGCCCGCCGCAAGCTTGAGGCGACGAACCTGTTGAACTCGGCGCACGACCAGATGGCTCGCAGGCTGCAGCTTCATCCGTTCTACGGCTACACCGCCCAACCCGCGCTCTCCGACGTTCCGGGCGTGGACCGGTATGGCTTCCGCAACACTGAAGCCGTGAACTGGCTCGCCCCGCCTGAAGGCCGGAAGGTGGCAGTGATTGTCGGCGGGTCCGCCGCATGGGGCACAGGCATCCCTCGTGAAGAGGACACCATTTCAAAGAGGCTTGAGGCGCGGCTCAATGCGGCCCGGCCAGACCAGCGGTGGCTTGTCGTCTCACTTGCCGGGGGCGGCTGGCACTATCCCCAGCAGTTCATCGTCATTTCCCGGTGGATTGAACACGTCGATCTGGTCGTCACGTACGACGGGTTCAATGACGTGTTCATCCCTCTGATGAACACCTTCGGCGGAAGCGAGCCGACGCCGCCGGACTTCCCACAAAGCTACGCCATGCTCGCCCAGCCGTCGGATGACCTGACGCTGGCACGCTACGGGCAACTTGAATCTGAAACTGACTGGAATCCGGACGGCTACCTTGAACAGTCCGCGGTTTATACCTGGATTCGCTACCGGTTCTCCGAGCGCGCGCGTCAGAATCTCATGACGTACGACAGCGCGCCGCGCACTGACGTTCGAATGAGCAGAGAACCCACGTTGCCGCGCGAGTCGGCTGAAGATGTCATCACCTTCGGGATCAACGAGTACCTTCGGTATTCGCGTCTAATCGATGCGGTCGCTGGTGAGTACCACGTGCCGGTCCTACACGTCGTCCAGCCCTTTCGGCACGCCGATCCGCGTGTGCCTATGCCGCGCATCAACGATCTTCCCGAGACTATTCTTAAGAAGCTCCAACAGCCTCACCTCGGGTTCTACTATGCGTGGCTGAGGGAGCGCGCAGCGGCACAGTACTCGGGAGACAAGGGCCGGCCCGGCGTCTCCTATCTAGACCTCGCCGAGGCTCTGCCTCCGACTGATGACTACTGGGTTGACTACATCCACTCAAGTGCTAGAGCGGCTGACATCATCGCGGCCAGGCTCATGCAACAGCTGTCATCGTCGGGAGCATTGGACGTTCGCTAATTCTTCACCTCGCCTTGCACCGATTGCTGAGGTAGGTAAAATCGCCCCAATCCGTACTGATGTGGTACGAGCCGTCCTTGCACTTGACCGCTGGGTTTTCATGGCTGAACACCCCCAGCGGATTCGTGTAGGCGGGCACCGTCCACACGTGCAGCATCGGCAGGCTGCGCTCTTCACTGAACGTGAAGCCGAGCCGTTCGCACTCCGACTTCCCGATGACGCCGTCCGCGCCGAGTGACTCCATGACGCCATTTTTGCCGGCCTTGGAACAGACGTCGACGTGGCCGTGCCAACGATCGGCCTCGCCTGCAAATCCAACAGGATTCGGTCCTTGAGCGGTGTACATGAATCCGACGAGCTGAGCATCCGGCGCCGTGCCGCCAAAGAGCAACGAGGAAGGGTGCAGGATCTCCTCGTCGGTCAGCGGGCCTCCGCTGCTGATCAAGCCCCCCTGCCAGTGCGCCCCGAAACCCGGCGAATACGGACCGGCACGGCGGTATCCAGCGGCTTCGGCGTGCGAGACAGTCGGGTATTGCTGGACAAGGCGGCTGGTCAGGTTCAGCTGGCGTACCAACTCGGCCCGCGTAGCCGGGCTGGCCTCCAACGGTGGAGCCCCGTGCGCCCCGGTGTGAAATTTATCGGAGATCGCCCGAATCGCAGCCCAGCCACGGTCATCGCCGTCAGGGAAAAGAAACGCCAGTTCCGCCGAATGGCCCCCGGCGGCCGGCGCCTGGGCCACACCGTGGCCGGCCGCCGCGTGGTCGACTTGCGCAGGAGCCGGATCGGTGCCGCACGCCCCCGCGAGAACGATCGACAGACAGCACATGCGGGTTCCGGGTACGACTCTACGCATCCGCAAATGATATGCCCTATTGGCCCCGGTAGACGTCCGCTGACAATCGCGCGACGCGGTCGGCCGTGAACGACTCCTCGACAGATCGGCGTGCGGCCCGGCCGAGGCGCCGGCGCATCGCATTGTCTTCAATCAATCGCTCGATTTGCCGCGTGAATGCATGGGCATTCCCTGAAGGGGCCAGGAGGCCGTTCTCGTCGTGCCGAATCAGCTCCGGCATCCCGCCCTGATCCGAACTCACGATGGCGCGGCCGGCGGCCATAGCTTCAAGGCACGAGTACGGGCAGTTCTCCCAGAGGCTCGGCAGGAGGAAGATGTCGGCCCGACAGACGAGCGCACGCATCTCATCGAGCGCCAAGTGGCCGGCAAAGTGAACTGACCCTTTCAGGGTGCGCGCAGCCAGGTAGGGCCGCAGAGTCTCGTCGACGAAGTGGAACAAATCGCGGCCTGCGAACACGAAGGAGACGTCGTAACGCTCGAGAATCGAGGCCGCAATTTCCGGGCACAGGTGAATTCCCTTGCGCCGTTCCATCCGGCCGGCAAACAAGATGGTCAATCGATCGCGCGGCAGATCGAGTTCGCACCGGCCTTCCGATGCGGCCCGGTCAAACAGCGCCAAATCGAGCCCATTTGGAATGACTCGCGCAGACCGCGCAAGATTCAGCTCGGATGCCGCCGCGTCCGCCAGGAACTGCGAGCACGCAGTCAGCAGGGTCCCCGACTGAATCGCCCGCCGCTCCAACCACGAACAGAGCGTCGTGTCCAACGGCGTGACGTCGTAAAACGGCATGATCAACTGCGAGGGCGAATGCAGCCGGACGACCGTCGGGATCTCCGTCCGGCGATTCAACCACGCGCCCTCGGCTCCGCATTCCGGCATTTCAATGACGTCGAACCGATGTGCGCACATCAGGGCGCGCATGCCGCGGAACATGCTGAGCGCGTTTTCGAGGCGCTGCCTGGTCCACCAGAGACGGGCGACGCCGAGGCCCTGAAACGCGCGCATGCACAGGCCCGAGGCCTGAAACCGGTGGACGACGACGCCATCATGCTCCGAGGTGCGGAGCGGCGTCGCCTCGGTCGCACCCGCCAGCACATGGACCTCGTGGCCCAGTCGGACAAGGGCCCTGGCGTGGTACCAGGTGTAGGTGCCGATTCCGCCAAAGCCGGTCTCGGGCGGGTACTCAAACGACAGCAGGGCGATTTTCACGACGCGCGCCTCGCAAGTACGGTGCGAATGCGCTCATGGAACAACCCTTCGCAGTGAGCGACGTCGAATTGCCGGGCGGCCTTCTCAGAGGCGTTCCTGCCCAGGCGGGCCGCCAGAGCAGGGTCGGACAGAACGGTGCGAATAGCCGATGCCAATTGAACCGCGTCGCGCTGCGGAACAATGACGCCGTCTTTGCCTGAGTCGATCACCTCGGTCGTGGATCCGGCGTCGGTCGCGACAATGGCGCAGCGGGCGGCCATGGCCTCGAGCACGGCGGTCGAGATGCCGTCTTTATCGCCATTCTCCAGCTCGACAAACGGCGCCACAAAGACGTCTGCGCGCGCCAGAAACTCCCGCACCTCTTCACTGGTTCGCCGGCCCTCGAAATGCACTGCGGTCGCGAGTCCCAGCCTGGCCACCTGCGCGTCAAGGTCCTTTGCGTACGCCAGACTCTCCGGCATGTGATCGTCCGGGGCCCCTACGAGGTGAAGGTCAACGTCGATCCCCGACTGCCGAAGGAGGCTCACGGCATCCACCAGGTAGGTCAGGCCCTTCTTAGGCTCAATTCGACAGACCGACACCAGACAGGGCTTCCTGCCGGCCGGACGGTCATCACGAGTGGAGGACTCGAACTCGCGGGTGTCGATGGCGTTGGGTTTGACGATGACCTGCGAGAGGGGGCCTCTGCCAACGATCGTCTCGAGTTCAGCCTTGATGCGTTTCGAGGTGGCCACCACGACATCGCAGGTGGTCACATTCAGAGCCACGAGTTTGAGCGGATAGTCCTCGAGCATGTGATCGGCATAACAGCTCACGCCGCGAGGGATGCCAAGCAGCGATGACGCCACCAGTGTGAACAGGGTCTGCTCGTAAAAAAAATAACTATGGAGATAGTCCGGACGCCACGCTGCGGCCATCCGCGTGAACGAAAACGCCTGAAGAAAATGGTCATGGCCAAGCAGTGCGTGGCGCGACAGTCCGGAGGCTTCGGAGATCGTCCTCGTGAGCGCGTCGACCCTTTCCGGCATCCGTTTCTGGTAGAACCGCAGGTCGTGGTCGCGCAACCGCGACGCCAGCAGTAGCCGACGTTTGATTCGCCACATCAACGAGAAGCGGGTCGCGAGGGCTGACCGGTCTTCGAGTGTTGAGTACGAAAAGCGTACGCTGAATCCACCCTCGGACAGCGCACACACTTCCTGATACACGAACGTCTGCGAATAGATCGGAAATGGCCCGCAGGCGGTGGCCAGGATTCGCGGGCGCCTGGTGGCCCCCTGCAACCCGGTGAGCAGTGACTCGGCGCGGAGCCGGGCACGCAACCCACTCTGGGCGATGCGGATCAGGTGCCCCTTGAGGAACTCGGTGACACGCCTCAGGCCCCCCCTCAGACGCCGGCCGATCCCGATACAGACGGCGCCAACGGAGCGGACTCTCACAGGGCACATTATGACCGACGGCTCTGGTCAGTTCTTCTTCAGGACCGTCGTCTCTATGAAACGGGCCAGCCGCCGTAGTCCCTCAGGACCCGGATGTGGCTCTTTTGGCGAAATCGAGTATTGGAACGGTCGAAGGGGATCGACCTCGAGAAACTCGTCGGTTGTATGCGGCTGGATGCCCTTCGCGCGCAGTGCGTCAATCACGGGCGCACGCATGGGATTGGGCAAGACGTCCCAGACAATCACCTCAAATCTGGTGCCTGGGAATCGTTCTGCCACCTCGTCACGGGCCGCCTTCACGACAGCTCCGTAGAGGTCGAGATCCTCTTGAGCATACTCGGTCCAGTACCCTTTGTCGGATGCGGAATGCCGTCTCCTGCCGGGATCGTCTTCGAACGTGCCACGGCGAACTGCCACGCCATTTTCGAGAACAAACCTTGGGGCACGGGCCATCCACGGCGCCTCCTCGCGGCCGATCACTCTGCGGACATGATCGGTAATGGTCAAGTACACCGCGAGTTCCGGCCGCTCCTTCACAATGGTCGCGACCAGCCCGCTCTGCAAGGCGGCCAGCATTTCGTTCGGCCCCCAGCCGTTGAAGGCAAAGTTGTAAGTCGCCACAGCGCCACCGAGTGATTCGCCGACAAGGTACGGAAAGGTCTCATGGTCCTCGACGCCATGGCCAAAAGTGAAGGAACACCCAAAAAACAGGATGCTCTTCGTCGCCCTGGGCGCGGCCGGCGTGACCCGGAAGCCATGGGCATTGGTCGTGACGGTGATGTCGAAGACATCGGTGAACCCCACCCTCCGCGTCCACCGCAGCCTCTGGTTCGGCCGCGGTAGATTGCCGAGGATCGCGTGAGGCTCTGACCAATCGGCCGGATCAAAGTGTTCGACATTCCGATTATCAAGCCAGAGATATCCCAGGAACAGCAGCACCGCCACCGCCACGGCCGCGAGGTTCACGGCAACGACTCGGTACCTGGACGATTTCGCGGCCATCGTGACACACGCGATCAGGACAACGAGCGCAGTCCACACGATCCACGGGGATGCAGGCACGCACAGACTCTAACATCCCGACAACTCCCACCTCATGGATTGACAGTAAGCGCGTCGGTGGCTACCCTGCCGTGTTCAGCAGGCATGCTCTTCAACTCCCTCACCTTCGCGCTGTTTTTTCCGATTGTCACGACGTTGTACTTCCTGACGCCACATCGGTGGCGCTGGCTGCTGTTGCTCGTCGCCAGCTCGATCTTCTACATGGCGTTCGTGCCGGTCTACATCCTGATCCTGGTCTTCACGATCCTGGTCGACTATGCGGCGGGCCTGCTGATCGAATCGAGTCACGGCCGCCGCCGCCGCGGCTGGCTGTTGGCCAGCCTTGCCGCGAATATCGGTGTCCTCGCCATTTTCAAGTACTACGGCTTCATTGCGGACAACCTCTTGTGGCTCAAGAGCTCATTCAATGTGGACCTGACCCTGCCGCCGTGGAACATCGTGCTTCCATTGGGGCTCTCATTCCACACATTCCAGGCCATGGCCTATACCATCGAGGTCTACAGGGGCCGTGTGCCAGCCGAGCGGCACCTGGGGTACTACGCTTTGTACGTCATGTTCTATCCACAACTGGTCGCGGGGCCGATCGAGCGGCCGGATCACTTGCTGCCGCAACTGCGAATCGAACATCGGTTTGAGTACGGTCGCGTTGTTGCCGGCCTGAAGCGTATGGCATTGGGGCTTTTCAAGAAGGTCGTCATCGCCGACCAGCTTGCGCGAACAGTGGACCTCGTTTATGCCGATCCGACGCAGTGGACCGGCCTCGCCCTGATGTTGGCCGCGGTGTTCTTCGCGTGGCAGCTGTACTACGATTTTTCCGGGTATTCAGATGTTGCGATCGGAAGCGCGCAGGTTATGGGGTTCGAGTTGACTCGCAACTTCCGGTCGCCGTTCACTTCTCAGACACTGTCCGACTTCTGGCGCCGGATGCACATCTCACTGATGAGCTGGTTCCGCGACTACGTCTACATCCCGCTCGGTGGGAGTCGGACCACCACGCCCCGCTGGTGTTTCAACCTCCTCGTGGCATTCACCATCAGCGGCCTCTGGCACGGCGCTCAATGGACTTTCGTCCTGTATGGAACGCTGAGCGGTGTGATGGTCCTCGTCGGAGAAATTACACGACCGTGGCGGAAGCGGATGGGGTTTGCCCGCGGCGGCTGGCCGGCGGCAGCCATCACCTTCGGGCTCTTCGCCGCCTCCCTCGTCGTGTTTCGGGCCCCGAGTCTTGCGGACGCCGTCCACACGCTGACTCATCTGCACACGGGCCTGCTCGACGACTTCGCCACCATCGCCGGCGGTGGCGTCATCGCCGGGTTGTCCGGACTGGGCCTGGTCGCCATCCTCTCCGTCGTCGGCCTCCAACTGTGGGTTGACGCACTCGACAACACGAAGGATGCATTCGTCCGCCTGGCCGCCTGGCCGGCGACGGCGCGGTTCGCGGTCTACTTCGTCCTCGTCTACTCCTGTCTCGCAGCGGGCTCGATGCGTTCGCCGCAGCAGTTCATCTACTTCCAGTTCTGAACCGGTGATGCCTTCCGAGACCCGCACCTTGTTTCGCAGACTCGCAGCGCTGGCGCTGCCGTTGGTCGTCCTGCTGGCGCTCTACGTCGTGCTGGACCCGTTTCAGGTCATGCGCCGCGATACCGACTACCAGATGCGTCACGGGGTTGCCCCGAACCGGGAGGTGATGAGCACCGAAATTCTGCTCGAGCGGCGCAGCCAGACACTCTATGACGCGTTCATTCTCGGTAACTCCCGATCACTGGCCTTCCACACTCCGGACTGGCTCGACTGGATCCGGCCGGCGACGCCCTTTCACTATGACGCCTCGGCAGAGACCTTGTTGGGGCTGCGCGGCAAACTGCAGGTGCTGGAACGTGAACGCATACCGCTGCGCCATGCCCTGATTGTCCTCGACCACGATCTGCTCCAGCACACCCTGGACACCGCGGACATCGTGACGATCAAGCACCCGGCAGTCTCGGGTGGCAGCCGACTCCGGTTTCACGCCGTCTTCCTGAAGGCGTTCTTCTCGGACCTCTTCTTCGTCAAGTACCTCGACTATCGTTTGTTCAGTACCTGGCGGCCATACATGACCGGCGCCATCGATCCGCGCGCGTATGGGCGGAACGCCGAGACCAACGACATCATGTTCGTCGAGGCTGAGGCACAAATCGCCTCGGACCCCGATCGGTTTTATGCCCCCTCCCGCTGGCAGGGGATCGACCGTACGCCTCGTGATGCCGAGCCGGTCATCGGCAACCTGCAGTTCAGGATGCTGCAGGAGGTGAGCGCCGCTTTCGTCCGCCTGCACGCCGACTACCAGATCGTGGTCAGCCCGGATTTCGGGCGGGTCCGCCTCAACCCATCAGACGTGGCGATCTTGCGGGACCTCTTCGGCGCGGAGCGAGTGCACGATTTTTCACGGGACACCGAACTCGGCGTCAACATTCGAGACTGGTACGAAACCGCGCACTACCGGCCGCACGTGGCACGCGAGATCATGCGACACATCTACGGCCGGGACTGACGCTGCTATCATCGCGCAGCCATGCCACTGCCTTCGTCTCGCCTTCGAGGCCCCGTGCCGACGGCGCTGGCGCTGCTTGGCATCCTGACCCTGCTCGCGCTCTTTGGAGCGCGCGCGTTTCACGAGCGCGATCTCGCCATCGATGATGCCTACATCCTCACGCGCTACGCTTCCCACCTGGCCGAGGGTCATGGTTTTCGATGGAACGTCACTTCCCCCCCGGTCGAAGGCTTCACCTCGCCGCTGTTCGTCATGTTGCTCGCAGGCCTGCTCCGGCTGGGCGTCGCGCCAACCGCAGCCGCAGCAGCCCTGAGCATCATCGCCATCACGGGTCTCGTCGCACTCCTGGTGACGGCCGCCGGCCCGACACGCCCGGGGTTCTCTATCGCGACACTCCCGACGGCGTTCCTGCTCGTCGACCCTGGGATCGCCGTGCACGCCAGCCGTGGACTTGAGACGTCGGCGTTTTTCCTGGTGGCGGCAGCACAAGTCGCCATCGCCGGCGCCATGGTGCGCCGGCCCGCTCACACGACCGGCTACGGAATGGCCGCCGTCAGCTTCCTCCTCGTCCTGACGCGGCCGGACGGAGCCCTCATTGTCGCCGTGTGCTGGCTGGCTGCCGCGCTGGCGCTCCGCGGACGCAGCGGCGACGGAACACAGGCGTTGTTGCATAGCGGCGTCGCACTCGCGCTGGTGGGTGCGGCATTCGCCATGTGGAAGCTCTGGTACTTCGGCGCGTTACTGCCGACGGCGTACTACGTCAAAGCCGTCGGTGTCGGCTGGGCCGGGGTGACCGATGCCATGGCGTTCGTGGCTGACTACTCGGTTTGGCTGGTTGGGAGCGCGCTGGCGGCCTTGGGAACGATCGTCATGGCATTAAGCCGGCTCCCCGACCGATGGAGGCACGTGCACCTGGAGACCGTCATCCCGATGGCGGTCACCCTGCCGTGGCTGGTCTACTCAGCGAAGATCGTGCACGAACAGGGCTTCACGCACCGCTTTTCCTTCGTCCTGGTGCCCCTGGCCGCGCTCGCGGCCACCCATGCACTGCGAACGGCGTTCGATGTGGCGACAGAACGACGCTGGATTCGGCCCGGGATCCTGGCCACGGCTGGAACTGTCGCGGTGATCGGCTGCGCGCTCATGTTCGCGAGCCCGGTGTCGCACACCCTTCAGACGCTCCGCGGCGCGCCGCCATCGGATGCCAACGTGATTGTCTTTTCCCGGCTCGGGCGTGCGATCGCGAGCGCCGGCCTGGGTGAGCAGATCTCATTTCTGAACAGCGCCGCTGGGGCCGCGCCTTTTCTCGCAGGAGCCCGGCATGTCGATTCGTTCGGCCTGGCGACCAGGGAGTTTTCAAAAGTCGTTTCGATCGAACGGCGGCTGCAAATGATCGCGGATTCCGCCTTTGACGTGATCGAAATGCCCTTCCTTCCCGCGAGCCCTGGCGCGGAATCCGTGGATGACGAACCGATGCGTTTCACGGACTACTGGAAGCGGGTTGAGGAGGTCGGCCGCAACGCCAGGCAGTACGAGCCCACCGAGGATGGCATGGACGCGTGGTTCGCCACCGCGCACTCTGTGATGCGCTACTTGCGCGACCACACAACGCTTGTCGGAGGTGCGAACTACTCAGGAAACGTGATGCACATCTACGTTTCCCGGGAGAGCCACCACTACCAGCAGTTGGTCACGACGCTCTCGCGGGAACTCGACATACCCGCGGAGCAGCTCCGCTGATCATCGAGGGAGCCCGGATTGGAATCGGGTTGACGATACGACCGGATGAAACGCCATAATCGCCCGATGACACGTGGCCGACGACTCGGGGTCGCAGTTCTTGTCGCGGTCACCGCCTTCGCGAGCTCCTGGGTCTATCGAACAACTGCGTCGCAGCCGGTCGACGACCTGTACGCAACCTTTTGCGCAGCCGAGGCTATGCTGAGCGGGATCGATCCGTACGGACCGAAGTGCGTCGGACAGGGCAGCTTCACGGCCTATCCGCTCACTACGATCCTGGCCGTCGCGCCATTCACCCCCCTCGGATTCTGGTGGGGACCACTGACGTTCTGGTCCTTGCTGGCCGGCCTGCTGGCATGGGCACTTCTCGCGCAAGGACAGGTGTGGCGGCTGCTGACGCTCACGTCGATGCCATTTGTCATCAGCTTCATGTTTCTGCAGTGGGCGCCGCTGATCCTGGCGGTGGCATTCCTGCCGGGACTCCTGCCGTTGACCCTCACCAAACCGCACCTGGGCCTGCCGGTCCTGGCCACACACCTGACACGGCGCCGGGCCATGGGGTGCATGGCGTTTCTCGCCGTCACGTTCGCGATTGACCCCACGTGGCCCGCCCGCTGGCTCCCGCTGACGGGGGCGTTCGATGGATTCATTCCAGCATTGACCGTCTGGCCCGCTGGCCTGGTCCTCCTGGCGGCAGCGGTGCGATGGCGCACCAAGGAAGCCCGGTTCTTCCTGCTGATGGCGCTGATGCCCCAGCGGGGCCTCTACGATCTTCTGCCACTCTGGTACTTGGTTGACACCCGGCGACAGCTCCTGATTCTCAACGGACTCAGCTGGTTGATGCTTGCTTTGGTGACGTGGGCCAGTTTTCAGGGTGTGGCGATGGAGGCCATCTGGGCCTCCACCGTGCCTCTGATTTACGTTCCGCTGCTCATCAAGGTGTTGCGACGGCCCGTGCCAGGCCCTGACCAGGCCCTGGAGTCACGGTAGCGGCGGTCGGAAAGTCCCTTGAGGACAGACAGCGGAGTCGTCGACAGCATCAAGGCAAACGGAAGCACTGCTGCAACGTATCGATCAAGGAAGAACTCGACCTGCGCGGTCACGAACAGATAGCCCGCCGGCACCGCCAGCAGGGCGAGAAACACCAGCCGCTCCCTCATCGACGGCAGCAGCAGCAAGCCAAGCACAGGCAGCCACATGAGGACCCGCCACAGTTGTCTGAAGACGGATTCGCTGCGGCTCCACCAGGCGTTGGAGCCGCCCCGTACGCCGGGCGGCACAGGGGACTCCAGCGCCGCGATGGGCTCGGTGCCACTCGGCCAGGGCTCGAGCGTGGGCGCCGCCGCGTACTCCTTCCAGCTCTGGATCGTGGAGTGACGCAGGAACCCCGTCGGGTCACTTCGAAGCCCTTCCATGGCAACGGCGCCCATGAGCGACCTCGCATCGGCGTACGACATCCCCTGACGCTCAAGAACGGGCAACACATCCCAGTGCGCGACATCCTGTAGAGGCCGATTGCCCATCCGGGTGAGGAAAACTGCGGTCGCAGGTTCCCGGGCGTTGAGCAACCCCTGCTCGGTCACAACTCTGTTGTAGAGGTGCAAACCAGCACCGCCCGCGATCACAAAGCCTCCGCCGTTTGCATAGTGCCACGAGGCGCACAGCGCCATAAGCCCAAGGCCAGCACCCATCATGCGCGCGGTCCTGATCGCAGCGTCCCTGGTCCCAGTCATCGACCGATACAACAGGAACATCGGCACGACGATGGCAACAAGGGGAACCACGCGCGCGAGCCCTGCGAGTCCCGCAAGCATACCGGCAGCGACATCGCGCCGCAGGGCGCCGTTCGCACCGGCGCGAGACGCCAGCCACATCGCTCCCGCCATCCCGAAGAGCGCCACATTCTCCGAAAGGACCATCTGAGGCAGGAACAGCGTCGGTGCGACACTCCCGGTGATAAAGAGCGCGAGCGTGGCCAGGTCCTCGCCCACAACGCGCCGGACGATGTCGCGCAATCCGACAAGCGTGAGCACCATGCAGACATGCTGGACGAAGACGGCCAGCGCGCCTGGATAGGACGATGTGATGAGCCACCATGGCGCCAGGAAGAGGGAGTAGCCCGGCGGAAAGTAGCTGACCTGCCCTGCCGCGAATCGGCCGATGCCGTCGATGTATCCGCGCGCATCACTCGTGTAGCCGATTCCGAAGAACACGAACGCGAGCATGTGGAGGACGCCGATGTACGCCACCACCCATTTCAAGAGCGTCCTGGAGTTTCGGCTGGATCCTGCCACCGTGCCCAGACCGTAACACACACTCGTGTATCGTAAGCACCATCGTGACCGCGCTCGCTCTGTTGCTCGCGTTGATCGTGCTCATCATCGCCCCGTGGGCGCAGATCCCGGCGCCCGCATACAGGCTTTTGCCCCTCAGCGTCGGCGCGCCGGAGCTCAGCCCGTGGCTGCTGGTCATCGCCCTGCTGGCCTCGGTGCTAGCCACGATCGGTCTTCGACGCCGCCAAAGGGGACGACGCCTGCTCGCGCGCGCGGCCGTTGCACTTTCAGTGATTGCAACGGCTCTGCCCGCGTACGTGCTCGCACAAATTCCCGGCACGCTCCGCGAGATCGATGCGGACTGGCAGCGCGCGTTCGGCAAGCCCGCAGCCGACACCAGGACCGTTGACGCTCGCTCGTCCATGCGCCCGGCCCGACTCACCTGGCGTGAGATGTTCACGGGCCTCGACCTGCCTGCCGTGCGGATCACGCGCGACGTGCTGGTGCGGAACGCAGATGGCGTCACGCTCACGGTTGATATCTACCGGCCTGACCACGAAGGCGTCGTCCCAACCGTGGTGCAGATCTACGGCGGCGGATGGCGAGGAGGCGAGCCGGGGGACAACACGGAGATTGCCCATGCGATGGCGGCCGCAGGATTCGCCGTGTTTGCCATCGACTACCGGCACGCGCCCGACTGGACCTGGCCCACGCAGCTGGAAGACGTGCTCGACGCACTCCGGTGGGTCACGGCCCACGCGGCTGAGTACGGCAGCGACCCGGCGCGTTTGGCCCTGGTGGGACGGTCGGCCGGCGCGCAGCTCGCGATGCGCGCCTCGCAGGACATCGCGGCGCCTCCGATCCGCGCGGTCGTCACCATCTATGGCCCGGTGGATCTGACGGAAGGACATCGCGTGCCCCCATCGCCCGACCCGCTCGACGTGCGACTGATCGAAGAACAGTTTCTGGGTGGCACGCCCGACGAGCATCCCGATCGCTACGCCGATGCCTCACCGATCACGCGGGCCGCGAACCCACATCCGCCCGTGCTCGTCATCACCGGCGGGCGCGATCACATCGTCTTGCCGCGGTTCGGGCGCCTGTTGCACGAGCGGTTGCTTGAAAGCGGCGTGTCGGTGCGGTTGCACATGCCGTGGGCCGACCATGGATTCGACTTCGTTCCGTTCGGACCGAGCTCCCAAATCGCGCTGTACTACACGCAGCGCTTCCTCGCCGAAGCCCTTCGATAGTCGGCGACGTCACGGCGTCCACGACGGATCACAGGGAGACGCCGAGACACGGAGGCTTGCAGTCACGACGGATCACAGGGAGGCTCCGAGGCTCCGAGGCTCCGAGACCCTGGACTCTGGACCCTGGACTCTGGACTCTGGACTCTGGACCCTAAGCGCTCGCTGCCTGCGTCGATTGGCCAAGCGTCCACGTCGGCGCCGACGGGAGCTGATACTGCCGCTTCAGGGCGTGTGCGGCCACGGCCGCCTCGCCCCTGGTGGCAAAGACCTGGCTCGACACACAGGTGTCGCCGGTGAACAAATCCACGGCAAATTCACCGAACGTCTCCGCGATCCCGCAGTACATCCGTGACCGTCCGCTCCCAACTGACCAGATTTCCGCCCAGGAATTGTCCATGTGGCCCCCTTGGCCGGAGACACTACCCGGAACGTCGGTCCGGTGACCATCCCCCCAATACGGGATGCCGGGTCCCCCAGAGAGGGGATACGCTGTGGACCTTATGCAGTTCAGGACCTGGCCGGTGGCGGCCCTCGGACTGGTGGGATTGCTCGCCCTCATCGCCGTCTTCGGGGTAACCGGGGCGCGGAAGGCCGACGAAATCTACCGCCGGCTGGATGCGCTGAACACCCACCACCGCGAGGTGGATGCCACCTTGCGCCGCCTCCGGTCTGACGTCCACCTGTCGGGCATCCTCGTTCGCGACTACCTGCTCGACACCGAGCGAGCTCGCGACCCTGAGTACCGGGAGCAACTGGCGTCATTCCGCCGGTCCAACACCGCCGCGCTCGCGGATCTGCGCGCGCTGCTGGCGCCAGGAACAGAAGAAGTGGACCGCGCGGCGTTCCTCCAGGCCAACCTCGATGGGTACTGGGAAACGTTTGAGCCGCTGTTCTTCTGGTCGGCCGCCGAGAAGGTCACCCAAAGTGCATCGTTCCTGCGCCGCGAGGTTCTGCCCCGGCGCGAGGCTGCAATGGACCTGGCCCTCGAGATTGAGCAACTCAACAACGCGAACCTGAATTCTGAACGCGAGGAAGTCACCCGCCAGTACACGGCCTACCGCGCAGACATGCGGGTGCTCTTGTGGGAAAGTCTGCTTCTGGGAGCCCTGGTGACGGTCGTGGCCGTCGGTCAACTGCGTGTACTTGAGCGCCGCGCAAAGGAACAACGCGTGGTCACCGAGGCCGCGGAAGGACGGATGCGCGCGCTCTCGCAGCAAATTGTGGCGACGCAGGAGGAGGAGCGTAAACACCTCTCGCGCGAGCTGCACGACCACGTCGGCCAGATGTTGACGGGGCTCCGCATGGAACTGGGCCGCATCGAGCGCCTGGGCGCGCCCGGCAACGAACGTGTGGCGCAGGCGCTGGCGGAGGGCCGCGCATTGGTGGACGACGTGATGCGGACGGTGCGCGATCTGGCGCTCGGCCTGCGGCCGTCGATGCTCGACGACTTCGGTCTGCGACCGGCGCTCGAATGGCACGTGCGCGAATTCTCGCGGCGGTCCACCGTGTCGGCCTCGTTCAGTGCGACCGGCAATTTTGATGCGCTGCCGGACGCGTACCGCACGTGCATCTACCGTTCGGTGCAGGAAGCCCTGACCAATTGCGCCCGGCACTCGGGCGCGTCGCGCGTCGATGTGGTTGTGGGCTCGGATGCCGCGGGCCTGACGGTCACCGTGAAGGACAACGGCGTGGGCATCGCGTCAGATCGGCGCGCGCGCGGGATGGGGTTGCGGGGCATGGAAGAGCGGGTCAAGGAACTGTCGGGCACCCTCACGATTGACACCGTGTTTGGCGCCGGCACCACACTGCGATTCTGGCTCCCTGTCCCAAACACGTCGTCGGAGGTGCACGATGCGCGTCGTGCTGGCTGACGACCACGCGGTTGTGCGCCGCGGCCTGCGCAGCTTGCTGGAAACCGAGCCCGGCGTGGTGGTGGTGGCCGAGGCCGGCGACGGCCTCGAGGCCCTGCGCTTGTGCGCGGAGCACCAGCCTGATGTGGTGGTGCTCGACATCGCCATGCCCCTGCTGAACGGCATCGACGTGGCCGCCCGGCTGCAGAAAGCCGACCGGCGTCCCCGCATCGTGATCCTGAGCATGCACGCCGACGAGTCGTACATCCTGCGCGCGCTGGCGGCCGGCGCCCAAGCCTACCTGCTGAAAGATGCCACCGACGAAGAACTGCTGCCGGCGATCAGGACGGTCATGGCCGGCAAGCCATTCTTCAGTGCGGCCGTCGCGGCGGTCCTGGTGGAAGACTACGTCCACCACCTGCGTGCGCGGGGCCTGAGCGATTCGTTTCAACTGCTGACCGCGCGCGAACGCGAAGTGCTGCAGCTTCTGGCCGAGGGGCGATCGAACAAGGAGGTCGCGTCCTTACTGGAGCTGGGGCTGTCCACGGTTGAGACCCATCGCTCGAACCTGATGCAGAAACTCAACCTGCACAACACCGCCGAAATCGTGCTCTACGCCGTACGCAAAGGCATGATCCGGTAGCGTTTCTGTTCCCCTATCTCGTCCCTTCGACTCGGAACAGCGTGAGGCGAAGTGCTTCGGGCAACGCTGGTGCAGGCGCCACCTGCAGCACACGGGTCAACGTCACACGTGACGAGAATGCGGTCACGCTCTGCTCCGGAACGATGAGCCAGACGGGATCCGGCCTCGCCGCCAACAGGTCCAGAAGGTGACCGGACGGAGCCGCCGTCTGGGGACACCCTGCCAGCGTCAACACGAAGCGCACCGCCTGCGCGTTGAAATAGGTCCAGGTTCGTGCCTCGCCTGGAGGAAGGCCGAGCGCGTCGGTGTCCTCGATGAACACGTGATCCTGGCATTCGCCATTCCGTACCACCGCGTCTCGCACCGCGAAGAATGCGGCGTTTGAGTCGCCGTCACGAATGGCGCGGCGCTCCACCCTGACGATCGCCACAAGGTTGACCGTCAGGACCGCGACCAATGCGCCAGTGGCCACAAGCCGTGGAGCCCAGCCGCCTCTCTCCCAGATGCTGGAAAGGGCCACACCAGCGCAGACACACGCCAGGGGCACCAGCAGCAGAAGATAACGGGACTGGAGGGCGTGCGTAAATAGCGGCAAGACAAGCATCGGTAGCAGGAGCGCAATCGCCAGGAACGACCGGGCGCGGCCCGATAGTACGAGTCCGGAGGCGACCACGCCGAGCGTGGCGAGTTCAATGGCACGTCGCAGACGCGGAACGTCATGAAATCCCGCCCACAACCGTTCGCCCGTCCCGGCGATGGTCGTGACGAGCAGAGTCAGCGCTGACACCAGGCGGTCCATGTATTGCCCGATGGATTCCACCGGGCCGTAGACGTACGACTGTTTCTGAACGGCGTCGATCACCTGGTCAGGGCGGCCGGTCAGAATCCACAGCATCGGGGCGTAGCCGATACCAAACGCGACCGCGGCGACGTACACCTCCAAGCGTTTGAACCACTCGGCCGGCGGACACCGGACGAAATGCCACACAACCAGAGCGACGACCAGGACAACGCTCAGGGGATGCGACTGCACCATCAGACCCGCCAGAAAGCCCCCCGTCGCGAGCCACATCAAACGACGTTCGGTAACCCCTACATAGACCGCCGCCAACGTCGCGGTCGCCAGCAGCGGCGTCAGGGAATTTGACCACCCGAAGTGACTGCCTACCACCACAAGCATGGGACTCGTGAGCGCCAACAGTGCGGCGACGATGGCGACGCGCGCGTTGGCGACCATACGCGCGAGCAGGTAGATAGCCGGCACGGTGAGGGCTCCAGCAACAACGGCCACGACGCGCGCGGCCAGGAGATCGGCATCGAGGAGCCGAAACAGGGCAGCGACGATCACCGTGAAGAGCGGGCCGTAGTAGATGTCGTAACCGATCATCGGGACGTTCGTCCCGCGGGACACCTCCAGAGCTCGAATGACTTCAAGGCCCTCGTCTTCGAACCGGGGCACCAGATGGAAATAGGGCAGACGGATTGCCAGCGCCAGGAGAAACAGCGCGGCGAGGAGCAGGACTCGCCGATGGCGAGGCAGCATCCGCAGATTCTATCCGCAGGTCACGCCGGTGCCGCCGATGCCGCAGTAACCATTCGGGTTCTTGTCCAGGTACTGCTGGTGATACTCCTCCGCCAGGTAGTACGGCGGCGCATCTGCGATCTGCGTGGTAATCGCGCCAAACCCGTGCTGCCCCAACCGGTCAGCGTACGCCTGTTTTGACGCGTCCGCTGCCGCCCGCTGCGCCGGGGAGGTCGTGAAGATCACCGACCGATATTGCGTGCCCACGTCGTTGCCCTGGCGGTTGCCTTGCGTCGGGTCGTGGTTCTCCCAGAACACGCGCAGCAGTGCATCGTAACTGACGACGGCGGGATCGAATACCACTCGGACCACCTCGGCGTGGCCGGTGGCGCCGGAACAGACCTGCTGGTACGTCGGATACGCGCGCGTGCCGCCCGCATATCCCACCGACGTCGTGTGCACACCGGGCGTCGTCCAGAACTTGCGCTCGGCGCCCCAGAAACACCCAAGTCCGAAGATCGCTTCTTCGAAGCCTGACGGGACACTGCCCTTGATGGGAGTCCTCAACACTGTGTGAATCACGCCTGCTCCTTCGGCTCAAACTTGAGCGCCAACCCGTTCATGCAGTACCGCTCGCCTGTCGGGCGCGGGCCGTCGGGAAACACATGGCCCAGATGCCCGCCGCAATTCGCGCAGGTGACCTCGGTCCTGACCATGCCGTGGCTCCGGTCCTGGGTGGTGACCACGCCGTGGTCGAGGGCGGCGTAGAAACTCGGCCACCCAGAGCCGCTTTCGTACTTGGTCTCTGACGAAAACAGCGGATGCCCGCAACCGGCGCAATAGAACATGCCGTTGCGCTTCTCCACATTGAGCGGACTGGACCCGGCCCGTTCGGTGCCGTGGCACCGGAGTACTTCAAACTGTTCGGGCGCCAGTTCGGCGCGCCACTCATCATCGGTCTTAATGATTTTCTTCACACCTCTAGAATGCCATCAGAAGTGGTCGAGGCAGTAGAATCTTGGCCGTGACCCGACTCCTGATCGCCGTCGTGGCCGCTTTGGCGGTGGGTGTGGTTGCATATTTCGCCTGGGTGGGCAGGCGGGCCACGTCGATCGAGGTGGGCATTCCCCAGGCGCTGGCCGACGAGCGGGCGTCCCGCATTCGCGACCTGACGTACGAGGCCTCGTTCGATATTCCTGCCGCGCGCACTGAGCCGATCCACGGATCGATCACCGCCAGGTTCACCCTCAACGATGTCGCGGCGCCGCTCGTCTTCGACTTCGCCCAACCCGCCGAGAAGTTCCTGGGCGCCACGGTCAACGGCCAGGCCACCTCAGAGGTCGCGTCGCGCAACGGGCACCTGATTGTCCCGGCGAACCTGCTCGTTCCTGGTCAGCCCAATGAAGTCACGCTCACTTTCGTCGCCGGCGACGAGGCCCTGAACCGGCAGGACGAATTTCTCTACACACTCTTTGTGCCGGCCCGGGCGTCACTGGCCATGCCGGTGTTCGACCAACCCAACCTCAAGGCGCGCTGGGTTTTGTCGCTCAAGATTCCCGACGGCTGGACGGCGGTCGCCAATGGCGCCACCACGGGGGAGATACGGCTCAACAACCGGACGCAGCTGATCTTCGCGAAAACCGAACCGTTGCCGACGTACCTCTTCGCGTTCGCCGCGGGCAAGTTCCTGATCGAGACGGGCGAGCGCGACGGCCGCCAGTTCCGGATGCTGCATCGCGAAACCGACGCGGCCAAAGTAGCCCGCAATCGCGACGCGATTTTTGATCTGCATCACACGGCGTTGCGGTGGCTGGAAGACTACACGGCGATCCCCTACCCCTTTGGGAAGTTCGACTTCGTCGCCATTCCGTCGTTCCAGTTCGGCGGGATGGAACACGCGGGCGCGGTGTTCTACAACGCGTCCTCGATGTTCCTGGATGAGACGGCTACACAGAACCAGCGGCTCGGTCGCGCCAGCCTCATCGCGCATGAAACCGCGCACATGTGGTTCGGCGATTTGGTGACCATGCAGTGGTTCAACGACGTCTGGATGAAGGAGGTCTTTGCCAACTTCATGGCGGCGAAGATCGTGAATCCTGCCTTTCCGGAGGTGAACCACGACCTTCGATTCCTCTACTCGCACTACCCAGCGGCGTACGAAGTTGACCGCACAGCCGGCGCGAACCCCATCCGTCAGTCACTGGCCAATCTGAACGAGGCCGGGTCTCTCTACGGCGCCATCATCTACCAGAAAGCGCCCATCGTCATGCGCCAACTGGAGTTGTTGCTGGGCGCCGACGCGTTCCGTGACGGCCTGCGCGAGTATCTCAAGGCGCACGCCATGGCCAACGCCACCTGGCCCGACCTGATCCGCGTGCTCGACGCGCGCACACCGGCTGACCTTGTAGCGTGGAGCCGCGCGTGGGTGGAAGAGCGCGGACGGCCGCAGGTGACGGTGGATGTGAAGCCGGACAGCGCCGGTGGAATCACCGTGGCGCTCCAGGTCGGCGACGCTTTGGCTCCACAGAGCGGGTCTGGCCGCGGACTGGTGTGGCCGCAGACACTGCACGTCGTGTTGGGGCATGGCGCACACGCCATGAACGTCGATGTCACGCTGGGCGACTCGGGACGCGCGTCGTTTTCGCAGGCGCCGTTCCCGAGCGAGGGAGGCGGGACGCCCACAGACATTCGCTGGGTGCTGCCCACAGGCGGCGGCCTCGGCTACGGCGACTTCGTGCTTCCCGCTGCGATGCTCGACGCTTTGGCGGCCGACCTGTCAGCGATCGTGGATCCACTGACGCGCGGAGCCGCGCTGGTCACGCTGTGGGAGTCCATGCTCGAAGGACGCATCCCCGCCGCGCGCGTCCGCGAGGCGTTGATGGTCGCGTTGCCGCTGGAGCGGGATGAACTCAATGTGGCGCGACAAATGGGATACCTCCAGTCGCTGTTCTGGCGGTTTTCGTCTGCCGACGAGCGGACCGCCCTGGCCCCCGCCCTTGAGGCGTTGCTGCGCGACGGGCTCACCCGTGCCGGCACTATCAGTTTGAAGAGCGCATGGTTCAACGCCGTGCGCAGCACCGCCACGACACCGGAGACCATTGCCTGGCTCCGTCGCGTCTGGAACAGGGAGGAAACCGTTCCCGGGCTTCCGCTCTCTGAGAATGACGAAACGGATCTGGCGCTCGACCTCGCGCTGCGCGGCGCCACCGACGCGCAGGCACTGCTTGACGCGCAGGAGGCGCGCATCACCAACCCCGATCGCAAAGCGCGCTTCGTGTTCGTCCGGCCGGCTCTGGCCGACAGCGCCGCCACCCGTGAGGCGCTGTTCGAACGGTTCAAGGACGTCGCCAACCGGCGGCGCGAAGCCTGGGTGCTCGAGGCGATGGGCTATCTGCACCATCCCGTCCGCGCCGGCTCCGCGCGCCACCTGATCGTGCCCGCCCTGCAGATGGTGCGCGAGATCCGTGACACCGGCGACATCTTCTTCCCGAAGCGATGGGCGGACGCGGCGCTCGGCGGCCATCGCTCACCAGAGGCCGCCGCCGACGTGCGCGCGTACCTGGACAGCCTCCCCGCCGACTATCCCGAGCGCCTGCGCTGGGTGCTGCTGGCGTCAGCCGATCCGCTGTTCCGCGCTGCAACCATCGTGCGCTGACCGTCCACGTACGGATCTTTCACCATGAAGGTCCATGAAGATCCATGAAGACCATGGGCTGTCAAAAAAGCGCCTGGTTGGGAGCCCGGCTCTGCCGGGCTGCGCGATCAGAGGGAAGGCGAAAAAATGAAAAGGAACTCGGAGGCGAATAGGGTCGATCGAGCCTATTCGCCTCCGAGTTCCTTTTCATTTTTTCGCCTTCCCTCTGATCGTGCCTGCCGCCACAGGCGGCGCCCAACCTGGCGCCTTCATGGAACTTCATGCCCTTCATGGTGAATCTGTTCTCCTGAAACGGCCCTGGCCTCTGCGTCTCTGCGTCTCTCTGTGATCCGTACGTGATCTCTCCGTGGACTCGCTTCCCGATATACTGCGACCCGTGTCCGTTCGCACGTCGCTCGTCATCGCCTTCACCGCCCTGAATCTCACCATCGGGGGCTTGGTGGCGTGGCTGAAGCTGCCGATCTACCTGGATTCCACCGGCATCGTGCTGGCGAGTCTCCTGCTCGGCTGGCGCGCCGGTGTGAGTTGTGCGGTCCTCACCTGCCTCATCGGGTTTTTCGTCGTGAATCCGTACCTGCCCTTCTTCACCGGCACCGCGATCGTGATCGCCCTCGTGGTTGATCAACTGCGGCGTCGCAACATGTACCGTTCACCGCTGCTGACCGTCGTCAGCGCATTGATCCTGGCGTGCGCGGCGGCACTGGCGTCCGCGCCTGTGGCGGCATTTGTGTTTGGCGGGGTCACCACCAGCGGGTCTGATTTGATTACCGCGTTTTTTCGCGCCACAGGACAGAGCCTGATCGACAGCGTGATGCTCTCGCAACTGACCAGCGAACCCGTGGACAAACTCATCGTCACGCTGGTGTCCATTTCGGTCGTAAGGGCACTGCCGAACTCATTCCTGACCCAGCACGGCCTTCGCGGTCACAAAGACCTCAGAGGTCCTCTCTCATCTCAGGAAGACCTCTGAGGTCTTAAGTCTGTGGCTGGCGGCATCAGCGGTATTCGCGCCATCGCCCTGCTGGCGGTGTATCTGGGCATCAGCGTCTGCGCCTCATCGTTCGGCATCCCGGCATGGCTGACGTGCGTCGCCACGTTTGCGGCGCTGTTTGCCTGGTTTCGTATCTGGCCGCATCTGATCACGCTCGTGGTGATCTTTGGCATGTACGGCTTGGTGCTCGGCATGCCGCGCCCGGAGCCGTGGCCCGAGGCGCTGCGGTTGGTGCTCAACGACACCTCGCAGTTTTCGCTGCGGGTGCTGCTGTACCTGATCGTGCCGATGATCTTCTTCACATCCGTTGTGGACCCCTACCAGTTGGCCCGCGATATCGCACGATTGCGAATTCCTGGCGCCGGTCCCGTGCTCCAACTCATCGGATCGATTCGCCTGGCCGTGTTCAACCGGCTTGGGGAAATTGACTCGCACCTTGCCGTGCGGGGTATCAACTCGGCGTCGGGCGTGGGGCGATTGCGCACGGTCGGCCTGTGGACCGTGCCGTTGCTGGCCGCGCTCATCACCGAAGCGGCCAACCGCTCGGCTTATTGCCAGATGCTCGGCCTGCCGTTTCCGCCGACACTGGCCGCCACCAGGTCACCCGTCGGCCCCGTGGACATCGCGTTGTTTGCCTGCGCCGGAGGACTGCTACTGCTGTGGCGATTTACGTCCTGACGTCCAACCCAAACGTGATTGACTTCGACCACGCCGGCCTGCAGCGGCGCGTGGAGGCCGCGCTCGGCGTCCCGGTGGCGGTGTATCGTCCGCTTTCGTTTGTCGAACACAGCGGATTCAGCGAAACGGTCAGGGAAGAAATTGGCCTCGTCCTTTCCAATCACCATGAAGATCAGCCGCCCCTCCGACAGTTCGACGCGTTCGTCCAGGCCTGGGATCTGGGTGCCCACCTGGACCGGCGCGTCCTGGATCTTTCAGGCGGCTGGCGCAAGTTCCTGGGCCTGGCGCTGTTCATGAACCGACCCCTGCCGGCGCGATTGCTCCTTGATGCCACCAGTCACTTGAGCGACGCGCGAATACGCACGTTGCTCGCGCGTGCGGCCGAACAGGGCGATGCCGTGTTCTGCGAGTACGATCCCCAACTGTTGCTGGCGCTTCCCGCAGACGCGAGTGCGCCCGCGGCACCACCGCTCAGGCGGCTGAATGACGACGGCACAACGGTGGCCGAGGCATGAGCCTGTTACGCCTCGACAGCGTGAGCTTCCGGTACGGAACCTCTGCTCCAGTGCTGAGCGACGTCTCGTTCGTCCTGCAGGCCGGCGAATCCGCACTCGTGCTTGGCGACAATGGATCCGGCAAGAGCACGCTCGGCCGGCTGATCGGCGGGCTGCTGCGGCCCACCACAGGCACCATCTTCATTGGGGGTGAGCCACTGGATCGCGTGCCCGTGCGGGCGCGGCCCTCCAAGACGATCTACGTGTCGCAGGTAAGTTACCTGCAGTTCTTTCGCGCCTCGCTTGCGGATGAGATCACGTTGGCGGCGAAACAGTCCGGGCACCCTCCACCCGCCGAGGAGACGATCGCGCGCTTCAGCCTGCCGTCGCTCGAGACCAATCCGCGGGACCTCACCTATCCGGAAATGTGGCGGCTGCAATTGCTGCTGCTCGGCGCGGTGTTCCGCCCTTCCGTGATGTTCATCGACGAGATCGTCGCTCCCGGCGCACGAGAACAACGCGAGGCTCTGGAATTCACTCTGGCGCAACGCCACGCGCAGGGCCGCGTCACGCTCCTGGCGTATCAGCGATCCCTCGACACGCACTTCGATCGGGTGTTTTGGGTGAAGGGGGGCAGGGCACTGGGCCGGTCGGCCAGTCCCGAAGGACTCGGGCAATCCGTTGGGCTGCATGACCGTCCCACAAGTCGGGACGACGTGCCCTGAAGACCCGTCCGCCGTCGAGAATCTCTGTGACGATGGCAATGGCCTTGTGGACGTCGTCGCCCGCCAGGATGTTGGTGCCCTGTTCGATCGTGATGGGACGCTCCGTGTTTGGCCGTAACGTCACGCACGGCACGCCGAGCGCGGTCGTTTCATCCTGCACCCCGCCAGAATCGGTCAGCACCACGGCCGCATGCATCATGAGATTCATGAACTCGAGGTAGCCCAGAGCCTCGACGACCACCACCCGTGATGCGCGCAACCGGACAGCGAGACCTGTCTCTTCCAGACGGTTCACTGTCCGAGGGTGCGCGGGAAACACAACATCCAGGCGAACGGCCAACGCCATGAGGACCTCGACAATACGTGTGAGTGCCCTCGGATCGTCCACGTTAGACGGCCGATGAAGCGTCACGAGCACGTACGGCGCGGCCGCGCCGATCGTTGATGACATGTCGAGCGCTGCGGCCGCTTCCCGGTGGCGTTCCAACGTGTCGATCATGGTGTTGCCCACGAAGTGGGCGCGTGCGACGTCAATGCCCTCGCGCGCGAGATTCGCGATCGCCCCCTGCTCGGTGACAAAGAGCAGCGAGGCAAGCGCATCGGTCAGCACTCGATTGACCTCCTCAGGCATCGTGCGATCGAAACTGCGCAGTCCGGCTTCGACGTGCACCACCGGGATCTGCAGTCGCGATGCCGCCATCGCCGCGGCGACGGTCGAGTTGACGTCACCAAACACGATAACCGCTTCGGGCGGGTTCGCCACGAAGTCGGCCTCGAGCGCGATCATCGCCCGGCCCGTCTGCTCGGTGGCTGTGCCGGATCCCACCGCGAGATTGCTGTCTGGCGCGGGCATGCCCAACTGCCGGAAGAACACGTCTGACAACCGATCATCGTAATGCTGGCCTGTGTGGACCAGCCGCACGCGCCATCCCGACTCCGGTGCGCGCAGGGCGTCCACGACGGGCGCGGCTTTCATGAAATTCGGGCGAGCCCCCACCACGAGGGTGGCGGGCCTCATGACACGCGCGTCGGCCGGGTGTTTCGCGTGGACTTGGGAACCGTCAAGGCCACCGGAACGACGTCTGGCTGTCGAGTGTGCGGTCGCTGCCGGATGAGCGTCTTCAAGGTCACAGATTCATACGTGGTCTGGATCAGCTGATCCACTTCATGAAACAGCCACTGCACGCCACACACCGATCCGGCCGGGCACGGCTCGCCGGGAGGCGTGTGCACGGCGCACGTGCCTGCCTGCCGAGGCCGCTCGAAGACATGCATCACATCGAGCACCGTAATTTTGGACGCCGGCCGGGCGAGCCGATACCCGCCGCCGATGCCACGAGTGCCTGACGCCAGACCGGCGCGCACCATCTGCTGGAACACCTTGGCCAGCGCGCCTTCGGGAATCCGGTAGCGCGCGGCCACGGCAGACACCGTGGTGGGGGCCTCTCCCGCCTTCGCCATTTCGGCAGCCGCGTACAGCGCATAACGCGCAAACTTGCTGACGTTCATCGATATCTCAGGTTCGCGTACGTGCCAGGTCCAGGTCCAGACATAACCTGGGCGCCAGGGCGAATCCTTCGTGCTGGAAAAACGTGATCAATTCGGGATTGCGCCAGGAGACTTCGGTCTGCAGGGTCCGAATCCCGAGACCAAGCAGATTCGTGCGCAGTTGGTCCACAAGCGCCGATGCCACATGACGGCCGCGATAGTCGGGATGGACGCCGACAACATCGAGCACCGCCGCAGGTTCGACCACACCGAACTCGCCGTAATAGAGACGCGCCAGCAGGAATCCGACCACGTGGTCGTCGAGTTCGGCGGCAAGTGAGACGGCAATGCCCGTGTCCGCGAACGCCTGCTTCATCTTGATGGCCAGAAACCGGTCACGCCGGCGCCCGGCCGCCGCTTCGTCTATGGCCGTGATGGGCCCGATATCGTCGGGACGCAGGTTCCTGATCAGTACGAGGTCACGGGCCGGGTTGTCATTGTCCATATCGCTACCCAATCAACTGCCCACCATCCACACGCAACACTTGTCCCGTGACATGGCGCGCTAAATCCGACACCAAAAACACCGTGGCCCGCGCCACATCGTCGGGCTCGCCCAGCCGCGCGAGGGCAGATTCATCAACGGCGCGCTGGCGAATGTCTCCGGGCAACGAGGCGGTCATGGGCGTCGTGATCCAGCCTGGTGCGAGCGCGTTGACGCGAATTCCGAAGCCTCCGAGCTCGCGAGCGGCGGTGCGAGCCAGCGCGTTCACACCCGCCTTGCTGGCGGCGTACGACGACTGGCCGACTTTTCCTCGTTCGCCATTGATGGACGAGATCAGGACAATGGCGCCGGCTCCAACGCGCCGCATGGCCGGCACCGATGCGTGAAGCAGGTGGAACGCCGACGTGAGATTCGTGGCGATCACCAGATTCCAGTCTTCGGTTCGGGCCTTCCACAGGCGCGCGTCACGGGTGATTCCCGCCGCGTGCACCAGGATGTCGAGACGGCCCGACCGCCGGTCAACCTCCAGCACCGCCGCGGCGACAGCGGCTTCGTCTGTCACGTTGCACGCGATCTGGATCGCCCCTTCGGGCGGAGTACGACCCGCCTGGTCCAGGGAGTAGACGATGGCGCCGCATTCGAGGAGGCGGAGGCAGATGGCGGCGCCGATGGCGCCGGCGCCGCCCGAGACCACAGCGACGCGTCCGTGCAGGGTGAGCATCGCGACAAGGCTCACGACGCCACCTTCTCGCGCAACCGTTGCAGCTTCCGCGCCCGAAACGCGCCCCACAGCGCCGCGCCAATCGCGCCGGCCATCATCGAGTGTTCATGCTGCCTGATGTCCACACCCAGCTTCTGGCCGGCGGCCGCTTCGCGCAGCGCGGCCAGCAGGCCGGCGTCATTGGCGAGCCCGCCGGTGACGATCACCACCGGTGGTTTGCCGAGCGAGACCAGTAGCCGGACGGCCCGGCCGGCCATCGACGTGTGAATGCCCTTGAGGATGTTCGGCAGCGAGATGCCGCGCGAGACCATGTTGATGACGTCGGTTTCTGCGAGCACGGCGCAGATCGACGAGCAGACTTCGGGATTGTCGGCCTGCAGGGACAAGGCGCCAACCTCCTCGAGCGAGACCCCCAGGTAGCGCGCGATGTTCTCGAGGAACTGGCCAGACCCCGACGCGCACTGGCTGGTCATCCGGTAGCCCAGGACCTTGCTACGACTGTCCATGGCCACTGCGCGAGTATGCAGCGCCCCCATATCGATGATGGCCCTGGCTTCCGGCTCGAGGAACAGCCCTCCACGCGCGTGGGTGGTCATGCCGTAGAAGTGCCCCGTGCGCAGTGGGATGCTCTCTCCTTCGCCGGTGGTGGCGACGTAGCCGAGCGCCTTCCGATCCAGGCCGTTCTCTCTCAGCACATCGGTGAAGAGGCCGTCGGCCACGACATGAGCGTCGCGACGGCGGATACGTTCACTGCGGCAGGCCACGAGGCGCTCTGTACCCTCGGCGCCTGTTTCAAGAAGCGCCATCTTGATCACGGCCGAGCCGACATCCACGCCGGCCGTGAGCATCAGAGTGTCTGCAGGAGCTGTAGGCATATGACAGACCTCAATGGATCGAAGCGTCCGCGCCGGCCCGGCTCGCGTCCCTCAGGGCAAACAGGGCCGCACCGAGGGCGCCGGTGTAGATCGAGTCGTCGGAGATGTTGATGTCCAGATCGCCGTAGTGCTCGGCCAGGAGGCCGCGAAGTGCGCGCACGGCTGCGGGGTTTTTCGCCACGCCGCCGGTAAACGTGAACTCGTTGCTGATGCCACCCGACCGGGCGATGAGCGACATGGCGCGGAGGATGATGGCGCGATGAAGGCCGGCCAGGATGTCTTCGCGCTTCTCGCCAAGCGACAGCCGTTCGCGCAACTCGGCCCCGGCAAACACCGTGCATGTGGAGTTGATACGGACAGGGGCACTGGACTCGCAGGCCACCGGCCCGAGTTCGTGCAGGCCCAGGTTCATTTCATCCGCGATGTACCCCAGGTATCGTCCGCAGCCTGCCGCGCAGCGATCGTTCATCTGAAACGACGTCACGATGCCCTGATCGTCGATCTGGATGGCTTTTGTGTCCTGGCCGCCGATGTCGAGCACGGTGCGCGTGCGCGGGAACATCGCATGCGCTCCAAGGCCGTGACACAAAATCTCGGATTTGATTTGCCCCTCTGGGAACGGCAGACGCTGCCGTCCGTAACCGGTGCCGACCGAGCCGATCTGCTCGAGCTGGAGCGAGGCGATTCGCGACACCGCTTGTCCCAGCACCCCGCCGGCCGCGCCCGTGGCGGCCACCGCCGCGGCCATGTGGTCTTCAAACCGCCCGGCCGCTTCGGCCGAGTTCTCGACATCGAGAATCGATTTATCGAAGAGACCCACCACCTGGTCGTAGCCGACGCCGTGCTCCCGGCTTTCCGTCTCGGCCAGCTTCATGTAGCGGCCACCAGCCAGGTCGCGGAAGAAGTCGCTCTTGCGCCGGGTCCCTTCCGCGTAGAGCTCGGCCACCTCTGCCGCCATCTGCGACGTGATCCGTCCCACCGCGGCCCGCAGCGGCCCGCCGCCAATGAGCATGCGCCCGGCAAACCGATCGAGTTCGCGCGTCAGCACGGCCAGTTGGGAGCGGTACTGCTCGGCCCTGAACAGCCGCTCCAGTTCCCGCACCCAGCGGTCCAGTTCGGTGTCAGGCAGACCTGCGCCTTTCAGTTCGCCGCGCAGCAACGAGAAGCGCGTGTTGATGAGCGCCTCGCCCATCGCCACCTGGCACGCCACCTCATAGTTGCTGCGGCTGTTCGTGATGCCGCGACCCAGCACGGCCGCGCTCTCGTTGAGCACCACGGCCTTGGTCGTGGTAGACCCGAGATCGACGCCAACGGTGTACTTCACGCCGCACCTCCCGACTCAAGCCCTGTTGGCAGGCGCTTCTGCTCCAACATCTGGAAGTACGATTCGAGCCGGTTCTTGATGTTCGCGGCTGAAAAATAGCGCGGATCCACCAGGTCACTTTCGATGAACCCGCCGGGCCGCCCCGACAGGCGTTCCACCTCGCGCATGATGTGGAGCTGGCCGGCGCTGAACGAATTGCAGCTCTTGACCGAGTTGATGAGAAATCCGTCGGCCTCGTAGTCCTTGATGTACTGCGCCAACAGCTTGATGCGGGTGGGCAGGCCAAGATTGGTGTAGCAGCCCAGGCAGTACTCGGCCAGCGTCTCAAGCGGGCGCGACGGGTCGTGGCGGAAGCCCGTATCGTAGACACCGCCGACTTTCGTGTACGTCGAGGCTACCGCCACGGCGCCCTCATCGGAAAACATCTTCCAGAACTGGCGGAAGCTCGTCCAGTTGGGCGGCCCCTCCACCACCACACGGAAGCGCTCGCGCTCCATGTCGCCGTCGGGCGTGACCGGTCCCTCACCGGCCTTGATGCGTTCCTCGATCTCCGATCGCAACTCCCGGTAATAGTCCACGGCGGCCTGTGTGCCCCTGAAGGCGCTGAAGATCGGACCGACGTAGTACACGGCGCCGAAGTACGCATCAATCGGCGAGGGCCGGTGTTTCGCGGACTGCAGCACCCACACCAGATCGTCCTCGGCCTGAGCAGCCAGCGTCAGGTGCGCTTTGAGTCGATCCTCGTCGTACGCCCGGCCGGAAATGCGTTCCAGCGTCGGAATGATCTCGTCCTTCAGCTGCTTGACCACGTAGTCGCGCATGGAGGGCGTGATCCGGCCGTCGGGCTGATACGGCACGTGCAGCATCGCCACGGGACAGTGGTATTCCTCACGAAGCAACTCAAACCACTTGAGGAACGTGAAACAGCCGGTGTACGACAGCAGCAACACGTCAGGCTCGGGCAAACGCTGGCCCGTGGGCCCGATGTTGCCGGACTTCATCATGCCGATGTCGCTCTTCACATACGTGCACACATCCTCGGAGTGCCCCAGCTTTTCGGCCACCGCGATGTACTCGGCCGTCTTGCCCCGCATGGCCGACTGCAGCGAGTTGATCTCGGGAAGCACGGGCAACAAGTCGAAGCTGAGCAACAACTCGGTGAGGTTGCCAGGCACGAACGTGTAGGCCGTTTTTTCGCCTGTGTCAGGCGCCGCGGCAAGCCTGTCGAAGTGCTTCGCGATCATTTCCTTCTGCCGGAGCTGACTCTGGTCTTTGCTCATGCCTCACTCCATAACTTGATCGAGTCGGCAAACGTGCCCGCCTGCTCGCGGATGACCTGGAACTGACCGGTGTTCTCGGAGTACTTAAAGGCCGTCCACGGCACCCTGGTGGTTTCCACGGCGCGCACCATCATCGGCTGGTCCAGCAGCGCGGGGTCGCAGAAGCTCGGCGCGCAGAACAGCACGCCCTCGGCGCCGCTGGTTCGCACCCGGCTGTTGAGCTCCGCGCCCTTCACGCCCTGGTCGATGTACCGGGTCGGACTCGCGATGGCGTCCGACAGAAACGCCTGCACGAGGTTGCCAAGCGGGTCGCCTTCAGTGGGAATGTCGGATTTGATCCACCGATGCACCTGCACGAAGTCATCGTCAACGATGTAGCACCCGGATCGTTCAAGCGTGCGAATCAGCCCAATCGGTGGTTGTTCGCAGAAGGAGCCGGTCAGCAGCACCCTGGCTTGATCCAGGGGTTGGCGATCGTCGGCCGCGTCAACACCCGCGCGATACGCGTCAAGCAGGTCGATCGCTTCCTCAACCGGCAGCACCATGGTCGCCCGCAGCATGATGTACAACTCGGACGTCGGCACTTTCCACGGCGCCTCCTGGCGAAGCGCATAGAGGCCGCGCACGAGTGCGCGCAGGCGGTTGTAGAGCGCGATCGAGGCCGACAGTGACGCGGGGTCGTACGCGCGCGCACCGCGGGCTGTCAGATCGGCCGAGAGCGACTCGAGTTCATCGCGGTAAAACCGGCCGCCGATGTTGGGCGAGAAGTTCTGCGGCACGTCCAGGTACCGCACGAGTTTGTCCGGGAACAGGTTCTGCCAGATGCCGGACAGATTCCGGATCACGTCGCAGATGGCGGGAAAGATCACGCCGTCGAGGCAATCAAGGCTGCCGTTGAGCCCCAACTCGATCGTACTGCGGGGAATGTGGCAGATGTACGACTGGTAATACGCGTCGCCCTTGATGATCTCGAGATCGTCGCGCGCACCCAGCAGGCCAACCGGAAGCACGCCCTGCGCGTGCAGCAGCTCGCACGGAATGTAGATCGGCATGTACCCGATCGCGAGGCCGCCCGTGCGTGCTTTCCAGTCGCGCACCGCGCCAAGTTTGTAGTCGCGGTAGAGCGCCTCGGCCCGACTGCTCAACGCGGGGAGAGTGGTCATGCCGGTCATTGGTGCTTCCAGACTGGCGGCCGCTTTTCAACAAACGCCTGCAGGCCTTCAACGGCATCGTGGGTGGCCATCAACTCGTCCAGATACAGGTGCTCCAGCGCGGGAAGCTCGGTGCGCATCCTCGCAGTCAGGTCGGCCCGAACGGCCTTGACGGCCAGGCGCAGGCTCGACGCCGATCGCGACGTCAGATGCGTGCGGGCCCACGCCATCGCGGCCTCGGCGGGGTCACCATCAGTGACTTCGTCCACCAGTCCCATTACCAGTGCTTCCGGCGCAGAGACGATGCGGCCGGTGAGGCAGAGGTCTTCGCCGTGTGCGCGGCCCACTCGAGCGGGCAGCGCGATGGACGCAATGGGCGCGAAGACACCCAGGGCAATCTCCGGCTGCCCGAGCTTCGCGTCGGGAGCGGCAAAGATGCGGTGACAGAGGCTGACCACTTCCAGTCCGCCGCCAAGGCACTGGCCACGCACGGCGGCCAGCACCGTCACCTGGCACTCGAGCAGGTCCGTGACCAGCTGCCGGATGTCGGACAACATGACCGCGACGGGGCCCGGCAAGTGCTCTTGCACCGAGGCTCCGAACGAGAAGTGGCGCCCCTCGCCCTCAAGCACGATGGCCTTGAGCGGAGCCGAGGTCCGCGCCTTCCGAAACACCCCTCCCAAAGCCTCCATCGTCGGCCGGTCGAGGATGTTGCCCTTACCCCCGCCGAAGGTCACACGCCAGATGGCGCCTTCATCAAGCGGCGTAATCGTCACCAGGTCAGGCATCGGGTTCGCCTCCATCCATCAATTCGAGCTGGACATAGGGGCCACCGGCAAAGCCGTTGGTCCGGAAGAACGTGAGGACCGGAATGTTGTTGCGGCGAACCATGGTGCGCACGGTCGTGACACCGGCCGCGCGCAGACGCCGCACGGCTTCGTTGAGCAACGCCGAGGCCAGACCGTGGCGGGCGTGGGCGGGTTCCACGCCGACTTCGAGAATCCAGCCACACGGCTCGGAGCCAAACTCGAAGGCCCGCTCGTCGGCGAACAGGAACGCCGCCAGCGCGCCGTCGACCTCTGCCGCCAGCGCCACGCGCGTGCGCTCGGGTGAGCGACCAAGGAACTCGCCGAACAGCCGCGTCCAGTACGGACGCTGTTCGGCGCCCGTGTGGATGGCGTCGATGCGCACGACGTCCGCAAGGTCGCCACGGGAAAGCGACCGAATGCGTGTGCCCTTCATCGCGCGTGCGCCTGCGCCAGGATCTCTTCTGTCAGGGACTCGCCCCACACCTGTCCTTCAGCCAGCCGCCGGCGAAGGAGCAGGAAGTCCGCTTCACGGCATGACTTGCTGCCTTCGTGGAAGGCCCGGAAGCCGGCGCGTCCCTCGGTCATCATGTTGAGCGCCAGCCACGCGCGATTGCTCTCTCGATTGCGGTCCCAATGCTCGAGTTTGTGTTTCCTGACGCTCTCGATCGTCTTCGAAAGGCAGCCGGGCATGGTGTTCGCCAGCTTGAAGATCAGGTGATCGACCTCGCGGTCGAGCCTGGCGAGGTCGATGGTGCCGCTGGCCAGCACTTGCTTGCCCGCGTCCCGATCGGCGCCCGTCTTCATGTCGCCGTACACAATCTGTCCCTCGTCGAGCCAGCGGTCGGTGATGACCAGAGGGTTCGACACAAACGCGCCGTTGACGACAAGCGCCGGCACCACTTTGGTGATGAGACCGAGGCGCACGGCTTTGTGGGCGCTCCAGTGTTCGCAAAGCGTGCAACTTTCCATTGCCGCTTCGGCACCGACGAACAGAGGGAGAAAATCCGTGCTGCCGCCGTCGGGCGCCGAACCATGGCGCGGACCGGCCTGGCCAAACACCGCCAGATCCTGGGCCACGGTGAAATCGCACGCCATGCCAATCTCCTGGCCACCGGCGATGCGCATGCCGTTGACGCGGCAGATCACCGGTTTGTCGCACGCGAGGATCGCGCTCACCATGTCGTTGAAGAGGCGCATGTATTGCCGGTACTCCTCGGGACGCCCCGCGTAGTACTCGGCATACTCGGCGGTGTTGCCGCCGGTACAGAAGGCCCTGGTGCCCGACCCGGTGAACACCACCGCGACCGCCCCACGGTCATTGGAGGCCCGGCGCATGCCGAGAATGACGCCCTTGACCATCTCGGTCGTGTACGAATTGAGCTGCGACGGATTGTCGAGCGTGATGCGCACCACATGGAGGCCTGGTACCGTTTCGCCGGCCGGCGTGGTGAGTGCGGTTTCCTCATAACGAAGACCCGGCGCGGCCGCCGGCGGAATGAGGTCGTGGTCCTTGAACGTCATGCGTGAGCCTCCGGAATGAGCACAATGCGGCCGCGCGTCTTGCCGTGATGCAACTCGTCGAACACCTCGTTGATCTCGGACATTGGGCGACGGGTGATGAAGGGCTCCAGGGCCACGCGGCCGCTGAGCGCCAGCGCGACCACGGCCGGATAGTGCTCGGGGAGGCAACCCCAATTCCCCATCACGACGGCGTCAAACGCCATCAGGTTCGAGAGCCGGATCTCGACGGTCTTCGCCGTGTAGCCAACCACGCTGAGGGTGGCGCCGTGGCCAAGGAGGCCGAAGGCCAGCGACTGCCCCGCCGGGTG
This sequence comes from Acidobacteriota bacterium, assembly GCA_016716905.1. NCBI lineage: Bacteria > Pseudomonadati > Acidobacteriota > Acidobacteriota bacterium. Next base: position 880,020 of record JADJUS010000022.1, read on the forward strand.
CCCCGATGCCTCGAAGATGCGCATGCGCCACGATGGAATGCCGCGCTCTTCACAGAGGGCACGGATCGCCTTCCGGATGACTTTGGTCTCGATCCGCGTGGAGTTGAACCCAACGGCCGCTCCGTGAGCCGAGAGTTCGGTGAGCCGATCGTCGTTCACATCAATGGCCACGACGGTGGCGCCAAGCGCCGCGCAAATCTGAACGCCGAAACCGCCCACGCCACCCACGCCGACCCACACCGCCAAATCTCCCGGCTGCACGTCGGCGCGTATCGCGGCTTGATACGGCGTCGACACCGCGTCGGCGATTACCGACAGTGCGGTCAGGTCGAGGCCGCCAGGATTGAGATCGCTGTTCAAGAGGTCGGGGACACGGCAGAGCCCACGCGCCGGTACGCGCACGTGTGTGCCGAATCCGCCGTGGACATCATTGCCCGGGAAGATCTGCGCCGGACAAATCTGCCCACGCCCCGCTCGACACGCGCCACATTCTCCGCACGGCAACACCGCCGGCACGACCACGGCTGCACCCAGCCACGGCTCCGCGCCTGCGCCGGCCTCCACGACGCGCCCGCTGATCTCGTGTCCGAGTGTGAGTGGAAACGGATGTTTCGTCGGGACGCCGTCGTAGAAGAAGCCGAGGTCGGTGTGGCACACACCGCACGCGGCCGTCTCGATCAGGACTTCGCCTGGAGCCGGCTGCTCCTCGCGCGATCGCCAGACCATTGCACTGCCGGGCTGTTCCACGACCCACGAGGTGACGTTCACGTGCCCCTCCGGTAAATAGGACAAACAGGTCCTATTTACCTATATCTCAGCAAGCGCACGCACGTCAACTGATCCGCGAGGATTCCCGAGCCGGCCGGGCTGTTTATCTCAGATTAAAGGTCATCTGGATTTCCACCAGATAGGCGACCGGCTTGCCCTGGAACCTGGCGGGCCGGAACAGCCACTGCCGCGCGGTACGGATGGCTTCCTGATCAAGACCATGGACGGCGTCGAGCGACTTCTTCACCCGCACGTCCTTGACCGCACCGCTGGCCGAAACCAGCGCTTCGAGAACGACGACGCCTTGGAGTTTCGCCCGCATGGCCTCGGTGGTGTATTTCGGGTCCAGCCCGCGCAGTAGCGTCGGCGGCTCGGCGCCGCTTCCCGGCCCCATCAGCCCGTCGCCCACGCCGCCGCCTAATCCAGGCCCCACACCGGGTCCGGTGCCAGGCCCCGACCCCGTGCCAACGCCCTTGTCGCCTCCGCCGCCGGAGCCGGCTCCGGGCGCAGGCGCATCCGCCAGGCCGTTGATGGCGCCCGCATTGAACTGGACCGCAGCGGCCGTCTGCACGGGAGCCACCGGGGTTGGAGGCGGTGGCGGCACGTCGACTTTGATGGGTTCAACCACGGCCGGCTTGGGCGCCTCGGCCTTCATCTCCAGTTTTCGGGGTGGGTCCGGCAGGTTGTTGCCTCCCCCTCCCCCGCCGCCGCCAGGGCCGACGGTGCGGACAAACACCAGATCGTATCTTTGCTCTGGCACCGGCTCAAAGACGCGCTCGGGCACCATGGACATCAGGAGCACGACCAGGGCCAGGCCGGCCCCATGGAGCAGCATCGACACCACAAACGCCCGGCCCGCCTTCCGGGCCGGTTTGTGGAAAAGCGTGGGATTGGCCGAAAGCCAGCCGCCATTCTCGGGGGTCATCGTACGTAGAATACGACGCGTGGAAACGCGAATCGGCCTGCCACCTCATCGATGATGTTGACCTGGCAGGTATAGAGGCCGGGCTCAAACGACGAGGCGGGCACCTCAAACTGAAACAGCGTCGCCTGGCGGTTCGCGGCGTCCACGGTGGCCTTGGCAACGACGGGGGTCTCGAGGACTTTGACCTGCCCGCGGTAAAACGCGATGGTCGTCCGAAGGTCGGGCAGTTTCGCAGCCGTCAGGCCGGGCTCGTACACCTCGTAATAGAAGAACATCTTCTGATCGCGTGAGACCACGTGCGTCAGATTCGGGATCATCTGCACGCCGTCCCGGATGAGCGGGTTGTCAGACTTCGCGGTGCTCGCCTGCACTTGCGTGCTCAGAACCACCGAGCTGACCTTCATGGGTTGGCGCGCCAGCTCAGGCACGTTGATGGCCGCTTCGAACGTGCCCATGAGGCCGGTGGCGTTTTCGCGTACCACGGCTTTGATCGAGAAGCGGCCTGGCGGCAACGTCATGCCCGACTGATACAGGATCTGCTTCCCGGCCAACGTCTTCTCAGTGCCCGCCGGCAACTTCATTGTCTGACGCAGCCTGCCCACCGGCATGCCGCGTTCATCCATCACCTGTCCGAGGACATCAAGCGTGATTTCCTTCAGGCCGGCGGTCACCGGCACGGCCGACCCTGGGACAGACACGGCCACCGGCACGTAGTACTTGTCGGCGGCGAGCCGGAAGTACATCGCGCTGGCAATCACGGGCAGGTCCGTCACGGAGACGGCGGCGAACAACTGCTCTTCGAGCAGCGCCTCGCGGTCGGTCTTCGAGGTGTGTGCGAAGTCGCGATCGGCGTAGTACCCGGCACGCGACTCGAGCCGGTATCCCGTATCGTTCTTTTTCAGGCGCACCTGGATGCGGCGGAAGCGCCCATCTTGATTCTTGTTGGTGCTGCTATAGCCGAGCAGGTAATAGGCGGACATGTCGCGCTGCACGCGCGCGAAGGCGTCGCCGAAGTTGTTGGTATCGGTGAACGCACGACCGCCCGTATCAGCCGCCAGTGAGACCAACGTGTCTTGCGACGCGGCCAGTTGGGAAAACTGCCGCGACATCCCGCGGCCGCTGAACATGGCCTGACCGCGGCCACTCGCCTGTCGCGCGTCTCCGCCCGGCACCACCGCCTGCAGTCCACGTGTATCGATGGGATAGATCGACACATTCGCGCGAACCGCTGCGTTGATGGCCGACCGCAGCTCCACCTGGTTGTCCTGACCGCTCCGCTGCATCCCGGCGCTGAAGTAGACAATGGCTTTTTTCTGTTCGATGAGCGTCAGTGATTCGGCCAGCGTCCGCAGCGCGCGCAGCCGCAGATCGTTGTTGAACATTTCGAGCTCGGCGGCTTCCGCGTCCGCGGCGGTCTCTTCGGTGGCTGCGGCCGCAGCCTCATCTGTCGCGGCTGTTGCGGCGGTTGGCGGCGGTGTCTCGGTGCCGTCTGAATACGAGAGCTGATTCAGCGCGGCCGACACCTTGTCGCGGTCTGCAGTGAAGTCGGTCAACACGGTGAGGATGCTGCTGACCGTGGCCACGGCCACCAGATCGGACGTGCTCATCTGCTCCGCCACGTACTTGCGAGCCGAATCGACAGAGCGCTGCACGTCTTCAGGCTGCATGGAACTGGTGTCGAACAACAGGATCACCATCCTGCGGCCCGCGAGGTCCTCGGAACGCATGGGCCCGGGTGCCGGTGTGACTTCAGCAACCGCCGCAACCGGCCGGGCGCCGCTCGCCGTGGCCGCCAGCGCCTTTTCGGCGACACCCGCCAGCAGATCGACCGAGACCACCGTCGAAGGCGCGTCCTTGATTTCTTCAAACGCAAACGTGCGCACGTCCTGCGCCCGGCCGTCCTCGATCAACTCGAAGTCCGCAGCCGTCAACCCGCGCACAACCTTGCCGTCCCGGTCGCGCACGATGACGTCCACCGACACGATGGAGAGGTTCGCCCTGAAGACGGGTGGCTTTGCCTGCGGCTGTTGCGCCGCAGGGCTGGGTGACAGCAGTGCGGCAAAGCCGACGGCAATCCCGAGTGCGGCGGAGATTCTGACGTGTGTCGTGGTCATGACGGCCTGCTTAGAACCGGAAGCGCGCGTTGAAGGTCATCGAGCGCATGGGCCGCACCGACGTAATCTGCCCGAACGACGGTGAGTTGATGCTGGTATTCACGCCGCTGTAGTTGACGGTGTTCAGCAGGTTGCTGGCATTCAGCGTCAGGCTCATCACCCGGTTGCCTCCCAGGCGGAGATCGCGTGACAGTTGTGCATTCAGCAGCCGGCTGCCAGGGCCGATCACCAGGTTGCGCGACGAGTTGCCGTAGGTGCCGGCGTCGGGAATCGAAAACGCCGATGTATTGAAGAACTGGTCGATGGTCGGATTCGAGATGCGGATGCTCGACCCGTCGTAATTCGCCCTCAGCGTTCCGCCCGCGCCACCGGCCACACTGCTCGCGGCCCCGGTCACCCTCACCGTGAGCGGCGTGCCTGACTGCAGGGTGAAGTTTGTGGTGAACCGCCAGCCGCCCAGGATGGAGCCCCAGACCCCGCCATTGGTGAAGAACCGGCGGCCGACACCAAACGGCAAATCCACATTGAGGTTGGCGTTCAGTTGATGCCGTCGGTCGAAACTCGACAGGCCCCACTCCGCCTGCAGGTCCTGGTCGTTCTGCGCCACCACCGTGCCGCCTCCACCCATCGACGATGCGTTGTCTCTTGAGCGGGCGAGGGTGTAGGACACGCCGCCGCCGATGCCGCGTACGGGCCGGCGCGTCAATCTGAACTCAGCGGCGTGCAGTCGCGACGACCCCTCGGAACTCTGCCACTCAAACGGCTGCACATCCGCAAGCAGCAATCCGCTTGGGCCGCGGTTGGGCGCGCGCACGATGTCGAGGTCCGAGCCGCGAATGTGGGTGTAACTCGCGCCCAGGTTCCAGACCTGCGTGAGGTCTCGGGAGATGTCGGCGTTGTAGGTCTGCACCATGCCGAGCACATAGTTCAGGTCCACACCGTAGTCATTGTTGACCTGGTCGGGTGTGGCCGTGGCGAGCGGATCGGTGAGCGAAAGCGGATTGGCAAGGTCACCGATTGCCGTGTTGGTTGTCGCGAACGGCGGCTGGTTGACCATCTGCCGCGCCATCGACGAATACGACCCGGCGTTGTAGCTGATGCCGTATCCGCCTCGCACGATGGTGCCCTGCGCCACGCGCCAGGCAAGTCCCACACGCGGCGCGATGTTGTTGGCGTCGGTACGAATCAATCCGTCGGGGTACGACCCGGAGTACGCTCCCTGCTGTCCGGAGATCACCGGCGTCACAGCCGTAAACCCAGGCGCAGCATCGAGATTCACCATGCGTCCGTTGGTTTCGACAAACGGCAGGATCAGCTCATACCGCAGTCCGAGATTCAGCGTCAGGTTCGCGGCCTTCCGCCAGTCGTCCTGCACATAGAGACTGAACGAGCGGCCCCGCAGGCTCACTTCACCGAGGCCATAGTTGACGGTCGCCTGCTGCGGCAGTCCCAGCAGGAAATCGGCGAAATCGTACCCGCCGCCTCTCACCTGCGCTGAGCCGCTTGAGTACAGGCCGGAGAATGTGAAGGCCCCCTGCGCGTTTGAATCTGATTGGCTCTTGGCCAGGTCCTGCCGGAAGTCGCCACCCATGCGCAATGTGTGCTGCTGGAATGGTTTCGTCATCCCGTACCCCAATGACCAGCGCGTGTCGCGACGTGTGCTCGGTGTGGTGTCACGCACACTCGAGAATGTGGAGAACGAGAGTGACGGCACGCCCCAGCTGATCGGATCGGTGGACACTCCGACAATACCGGCATTGCCGGCGACGTCTTCGACAAATCCAAAGTTGTTGGCCGTCGAAGAGGTGGTGCGCGAGTAGTTCAACGTGATCGCATGCTGGACGCGGTTCTTGGAGATGTTGATCGTGATAGGCACCGCGAGGGACGAGCCCGTGCTGGTGCCTCCGAGGTCGGGCAACACATTGGCCTGCTCGCTGCTGTTGCCGCGATACTGCACCTGCGCCGTCATGTTGATCGACAGGCCCTGATTGCCACGCCCTGCAGGCCCTCCTGCTCGACCGCCTCCGCCTCCGCCGCCTCGACCACCGCCAGCACCACGACCGGCAGCCTGCGTGAAGTTATGGGTGAGGCGCAATGTGACGTTGTTCGCCGACGAATCGCGCGTGGTCACGTAGTGGAAGTTACGGCTGGTGCCATCCAGGTTCGGCACCGGGATGAATCGCAGCAGCGCGAGCGACGCCTGGTTCAACTGTCCCTGCGGAATCTGATTGCCCGCAAAGGGCTGGCCGGTAGAAGGATCGATCAACGCTCCGCTCAGCGCAGAAAAATCGCCCGCGCGCTGCGCCAGCGTCGGCACGGTGGCGTACTGATCGAAGAGGTTGGCGCCGCGATTCCCACCGTAGGTCAAAGTAAAGGTCGTCCGGCGCGTTCCGTTATAGATGCCTGGGATGATCACCGGCCCACCCAACGTCATGCCAAAGTTCTGGCGGCTGTAGGGGTTTGTGACCGCCGGCGTATCCGACCGCAGCTGGTAGGGCGCCGATTCGAGCGCCGACCCGCTGTAGCTGTAGTTGGCCGTCGCCTGGAACAGGCTCTGCCCGCGGCCGCCACGGCCACCGATCTGGAAGTCGCCCGCGCCGCCGCGTCCAGCAGGGCCGCCGCGCCCGCCGGGCCCACCGGGGCCGCCTCTGCCCCCCGGCCCTTGCGCCGGCTCCGCACCAGGCGCAAACGTGCCGGTGGCGGGGTCAAATTCGCCGCGGGTGATCGCGCCCAGCCTGTCGCCCATCATGCCGCGATCGATGCTCGCCATCTGTCCGTTGATGGCAACCGCCTCATTCGAGAGTTCAGTGGAAAACCCTGGAGGCAGCAGAGCCATCGCGGCCTGTTCGGACTGCCGGTCGGGCGGCGCCACCTGCAAGGCGGCCGCAGCCGACTGGTCTGCCTGCACATTCAACGTGGCAAAGCGCTGGCCAGCCCCAGCGACCACCGCCGCGGGCGCCGCAAGCGACGTGGGCGCCGGTGCCACCACCGCGTTCGGCACTCGCGACGCGAGCACCAGCGCAAAATCCGTCTTCGATTGGCACGGCGGCTCGCCCATGGCCACCACCTGTTCACCACGCGCGAAGGCGGTCATCTCCACGGAGATCCGATACTCGGCCCCAGGGGGAACCGACAATTTGTAGGAACCATCAACCGCCGTCGAGGTGGCGGCCACCAGGCGTTCGCCGGCCCGCACGGTGACCGAAACACCCGGCAGTGGCGTGACGCCACTCAGCACCCGGCCGGTCACGGCGCACGTGGGCGGCGCCTGCTGGGCGCCCAGCGGCGGCAGCGACGGCCACGCCAGTGCGGCAGTCAGTGCAGCTAGCCCGCCGACAAAGAATCGCCAGGTCCGCAACGAAGCCGGTTTGGTCATGGTGCTTTGGTATACGACCCCACTTCGCACCTGTTCACACAACTGCCCTTGATCTGCCACACTCGTTAGACCGCCAATGTCCGCCGTTTCTTCCCCGCTCGACCTGCTCCACCAATATTTCGGTCATCCGGCGCTCCGGCCGCCCCAGATCCCCATAGTTGAGGCGGCCATGACCGGGGCTGATGTGCTTGCCGTCATGCCGACGGGCTCTGGCAAGTCCCTGTGCTTTCAGCTCCCGGCGGTGGCGTTGCCGGGGCTCACCCTGGTCGTTTCTCCCCTGATTTCGCTGATGAAAGACCAGGTCGATGAGCTGGTGAGACGGGGCATCGGCGCCGCAGCGCTGCACTCGGGCCAGACGGCCGACGAACGGCGCGATGTCCTCCGGCGGGCCCACAGCGGCGCGTTGCGCCTGCTTTACGTTGCTCCCGAACGTTTTGCGTCCGACTACTTCATCTCGGCCCTGCGCGACTGGCCGGTGTCCCGATTCGTGGTGGACGAGGCGCACTGCGTCTCTGAGTGGGGCCATGACTTCCGGCCCGACTACCGCCGACTCGCCGACGCCGCCGACGCCTGCCATCGGAGCGACGATGGGCCCGGACGGCCGCCGGTGCTGGCCTTCACCGCCACCGCCACTCCGGAAGTGCGCGACGACATCGTGTCGCTCCTGGGCATGCGCGAACCACAGGTGTTCGTGTCAGGTTTCGATCGGCCGAACATCGAACTACGCGTCCGCCCCGTCACCGGCGATCGCGAAAAACGTGCTCTGCTGCCTGAGCTGGTTGGCAAGAGCCGGTCGCTCGTGTACGCCTCCACGCGCAAAAGCGCTGAAGACGCATCCGAAACACTGGTTGATGCGGGCATCGCAGCAGCGGCGTATCACGCGGGGCTGAGCGACACCGAACGTACGCGCGTGCAGGACGCCTTTGCTGCGGGAACATTGCAGGTTGTGTGCGCCACCAACGCATTCGGCATGGGCATCGACCGCCCCGACCTCGAAGTGGTGGTTCACAAGGAACTGCCCGCCTCTGTCGAGGCCTATTACCAGGAAGTGGGCCGCGTGGGTCGTGACGGGCGTCAGGCGGTCGCCACACTCCTGTGGAATTACGTGGACGTGAAGACGCGTGAGTTCCTCATCGACAAACGCGACGAGGACGGAGGACGCGGCGACGTGGAATCCGATCCGGGTGACCAGGACCGTCGTCGCACCCTCGAACACCTGAAGCTCAAACGCATGGTGGCCTACGCCGACGGCACCGGGTGCCTGCGCATGACCATCCTTCGGTACTTTGGCGACCCCGAGGCGGGCGCGGATTGCCAGTCGTGCGGCAATTGCCTGCGGCGCGCAGCGCTCACTGACGATCAACTGTTGTTTGTGCGCAAGATCCTCTCGGGCGTGGCGCGCAGCGGCGAACGCTGGGGGCGGCGCAAGATCGCCGCCATGCTCGTCGGCGAGACGGAAGAACTGCCCGAAGCCCTCGCCTCACTTTCCACCACCGGGCTTCTCAAGAATCACGACCCGAAACTGGTCGAGAAGTGGCTCGATGCCCTTGTTGGTGCCGGGGCATTAACGAGTTCGCCGGATATCTACCGCACGCTGCGACTGACGTCCGTCGGCCGTGACGTGATGGCTGGACGCCAGACAACGATCACGCTTCTTGTGCCGACCGTTCGGGTCAAGGCGGCGGGAAGCGGCAAGAAGAAAAAAGCCGCCAAGGCGGGTCGGTCACCAAAGACCGGGACGGCGGCGACGGCCTCGGCGCCGGACGCGGAGCCTGCCGAGCCGGATGAAGCCATGCTGAACGCCCTCCGGGCGTGGCGACGTGATGAGGCGCGCACTCGCGCGGTGCCTGCGTATGTCGTGCTGCACGACAAGACGATTGATGCCATCGCCCAGGAGCGACCTCGCTCGCTGGCCGACCTCGGTGAAATATCGGGGATTGGTCCGGCGAAGCTCGCGGCGTATGGCGAGGCGATCCTCAAGGTCCTGAGTCCAGGGTCCTGAGTCCAGGGTCCTGTTGACCAAAACGACCTCTGAGGTAAACCAAAACGACCTCTGAGGTCATTGCCGTGGGCGCTTAGCGGTAATGACCTCAGAGGTCGTTTTGCTACGACACCGCAATCTTGAACACGACCTTGAGTACGGGCACAGGGTCGCCGATCGCCATGCCGGGCATGTGACCGTCTTCGGGCCACAGCAACACGAAGTCTCCAGGGCGCAACGTAACCTCGTCGCCTTCGCCGGTCAGCCAGAGCAGGTCTTTTGTCTCGTCATAGGGCTCGGCGACGAGGGTGTGGAGCGGCGCCACGCCGATGTGCTCTTCTCCGCTCACAACCATCTGCAGGTCGATATGAGTGCGATGCGCCTCCCACCGGCCTTCGCCCGGCCCCTTGGTCACATACCGCTGCACCAGCGCGCGCACATCATCTCCGCCAACGGGATAAGTCCCGTCTGGCATCGCGGTGAAGTCTGTGGCGAGGGCGAAATCGAACGCCCGCGCAAACCGCGGCCCAAGGCACCGATACCGTTCGTGGAGCGCGAGAAGATCCTTGACCATGGCGCGCATGCTACCAGAGAGAAGGTAGAATCGCGACGCCATGTCGGCCTCGATCTTTGATGAACTCGCGGGTCAACTCGACGCGCTCCTCGCCGGCGCGATGCGGCGCGAGTACGCCGATCACCTGGCCTCCTCGTCGGCCACCATGGGTGACGCCCTCGGTCAGCTTCGGCTGGCCATGCGCACCCACACCTGGAGCGGCGCCGGTCAGCGAGCGTCAGTGGCGCGCGCGATCATCTCGTGCGACCAGCGCACCCGAGCCGAGGGGTTTCACGCACTGCACGATTGGGACGGCATCGCCGATCACGTCAACCCCGAGATCATTCCTGTTGACGTGCTGGACTTCGTGCGCCGGGTGCGCGGCGAAGGCCGCCCCGACTCGGCCACCCTGTTGATTCTGGTTGACTACTACTTCTTCCACCTGTTGTCCCTCCTCGCGTTGCGCGTGTGGGACACCGGGAGTCCTGACGACGCGCTGGGCCGCGTCGGCGGGCTCGTGAATCACCTGCAGGGGCCACGCGGCAGCGGCCAGCCGTTCGTCGCCGACCCGGAGACCCTGCTGCTGATTGCCACGTCGCACTACGAGCCAGACGAACGCGGCTACGAATCCCTGCTCCGCCAGGTTCACGATCTATCCACAGAGCGGCAGCTCGCCGTGGCGTTGGGTCACGCCGCCAGCATGGGTGCGCACCTCAGATTCGGTTTTCACGCCACCTACGCGCGCAGCACGGAAGCGATGCGTGATGACAACGTCGCCGACTATCCCTGGTTGCACTACGCGGCGGACTTGGTCCTTCGGGAGTACGAGCGGCAAGCGGGTGGAGGGACTGGTGGCCCTGCCGAGGCGGTCGTCGTAGAGGCGCTCTTTGGCAGCCTCACGGCCGATACGTCTTCGCTTCTGGACTCGAGCACTTTCAGCGAGCGCCTTCGCGCGCTGGCCAACCGCCTGCGTCCGGCCTTTGCCGCGCTCGACCCGCTCGAGGCCGAGTACTCACCACTCTCCCTGTTCTTCAACTTCTCCCACAACGTCCTGAAGGGCACCTTGATCGACGCCATGCTGCGCGGCGACGCCTGGACCGTGTCGTTCAACGACCTGCTGACAGGCGCGGCCGGTGGGGGCAGCCCGCTCGGGTCACGCGCGGCATTGGCAGACACCCTGATGGGGTATGCCCGCCGCCATCCCCAGCGAATCCGCGGCCAACTCATGCCGGTGATCGTCTATGACCCGCCGGCGGGCCGTCTCGTTCACCAGGCCACGATGGCGCGCCTGGAGGCCGCCATCGCGTTATGATGGGCCGTCCCAACTGGAGGTTTCGATGCGACGACGATTGAGCGGGCGCTACAGGCAGACGGCTTTGATGGTGTGCGCATGCACCCTGGTGCTCGCAGTTGCGACGCGTGCGCAGCAGGCGCCCGCGCCGGCGGCCACGCTGGTGCCGGTTGCCGCCAGTTCTCTCCTGCTGCATCCCGACCTGTATCTCGGCAAGACGGTCTCGGTTTTCGGCACCGTGGAGCAAAACCTCTCGGCCACCACGTTCTCGATGGATCAGGACGCGAAGAAACCCGCGATGAGCGACCTGCTCATCGTCGCGCCCACCCTGAACGCGCAGCCCAAGGCCGGCACCTACATGACCGTGGTCGGCGTGGTGATGCGATTCGACCAGGCAGAGATTCAGAAGCGGTCCAGCGCCTACAAGCTGGACCTGGCGCCGAACGTCAGCGAGCGATACCGCGGGCAGGTCATGGTGTTCGCCACGTCGGTGGTGGATCCGGGCATGGTCGATCTGGCGAAAGTATTGCCCACGCCAATGACGCCCGAAGAAGAGGCGTTCGACAAAGTCATGAAGCAGGTCAATCCCGCCTCAGCGGAACTGCGGCGTGCGTCAGAGGCCTCCGACAAGGCCGCGGTGACTGCCCAGACGGCGTTGCTCGGAAAGTTGTTTGGCGAAACCAAGAAGTTCTTTGAGACACGCGCCAAGGCCGACGCGGTGGCCTGGGCCACGGAGGGTGTGGCCTTGATGGCGGCAATCGAGAAGTCGGCGGCGGCGAATCAGTGGCCTGACGTGCAGGCGTCCACAGCGAAGGTCACCCCACTCTGCCAGCAGTGCCACGCAGCGCACCGCGAGAGACAGGAAGACGGGACGTTCAGAGTAAAGAAATAGTCCAGGGTCCAGAGTCCAGGGTCCAGGGTTCGTGGAGCCTGCGCCTTGCGGCGCCGGGGCTTTCCTTGGATTACAGGATCCGATGAACTAAACCAAGCAAGACCTGCGAAGCAGATCCAGGAACTCTGGACCCTGGACCCTGGACCCTGGACCCTGGACCCTGGACTCAGGACGCTAGCAGCTCTGGCATCTATTGTTGTTCTTCGCGCCCATCTTCTCGAGGAGCGCGATGGTCTCGGGGAACGGGGAGATGCGAGAGACCGGCCCGTTCGCCATGTCCACGGTGGTTTGACCACGGCGGCTGATGGCCTTGGGGTCGGCGCCCTTTGAGACCAGATACAGGATCAACTCGTTGTCGCCACGCGCTGCGGCGTGGTGCATCGCGGTGTAGCCGTCGCTATCGCGGCTGTTCACGTCCGCCCCAAGTTCCTCCACGAGGTACTTGACCGTGGCAAGCCACGCATCGGGAGCATGCCGGTGGGCATTGCCAGCGAAGCCTTCGCCGTATTCGGAGCCGGCCGCCGCATGAAGGGGGAACACGCCGGGGCCGCCGCGCGGAACCGGAGGAACACCAGACGGGTCCATCGCGGGTGTTGTCGGCGCCGGTGCCGCAGGCGCCGCTGCGCCGTCGGGTCCGCCGCCGCGACCACCACCGCCGCCGCCACCGCGACCACCTGCACCGCCGGCGCGACCCGCCGCCGCCACATAGGTCGGGATGTTCGGGTCTGCGCCGTTCTTGACCAGGAAGCGCATCGCTTCAACGTCGGTGCCGTAGGCCGCGCGCCAGAACGCCGTGGCACCTGCCGAATTCGACAGGCCGCAGTTCGCGTTGCCGCAGTCGGTGTAGACCATGTACCAGGGATGCACGCGAATCCGCGCGTTCACGTCGGCGCCCTTGTCGATCAGCGCCTGCATCACCGTGATGTAGTCGGCCTTCTGCGCGTCCATCTCCTGCGGCTGCGGAAACCGCGTGCGCGGCTGCCAGCGTGCGTTGATGGTGGCCCACAGTGGCGTCACGCCATGGCTGTCGGATGAGAGGTTCACGTCGGCGCCACGGCGAATCAGCTCCATGGCGACGTCGAACTGTCCGTTGATCAGCGCGACGAGCAGGGGGCTGTGGCCATCACCGGTTTTTTCGTCTTTGAGCGCACCGGCGTCGAGCAGCGCGATGCTCGTGGCCAGATACCCCTGGCGCACCGCGTGATGCAATGCGGACAACCCGCCTTTGGCTGAGATGTTGGGGAGCGGCGTTTCCTGATTGCCCGCCGTGACCGGCGCGCCGGCGGCGTCGGGCCCACCCGCCGCGTCAGCCGCACCACGCCCGCCACCAGCCCCGCGTCCGGGCGCGGCAGGCGCCGCTTCCGGTGCCGCGCCACCGCGGCCTCCACGTCCACCTGCTGCACCGCCTGCGGCCGGCGGCTCGGGCAACTTGCCGCTCACGTAGAACTCGCGGGCGGCCTCAATCGCGCCCTGCATCTGGCTCGGGGTTGGCTCTGCGCCGCGGGTCACCGCGCTCGCCAGCACCTGACGCTGCAGGGTCTGTGCCTGGCGCGCCTGTGCGCCGAACACCGTCATATCAAGAGCCTTCGTCTTGCCCTTCACGTCGGCGCCACGGGCAATCAGGAGCTTCACGGCGTCCAGCCGATCAGCCGACGCCGCGAAGATCAGCGGCGTCTGTTCCCACTCCGTCTCTTTGGCGTTGATCTCGGCGCCTTTGTCGAGCAGCAGCGTCATCACCGCGGTGTTGCCCGCGGTGGCCGCCAGGTGCAGCGGCGTCACGCCGCCGGTGGATGTCTTCACCGAGACGGGCGCCTGCGCCTTCAACAGCGCCTCCACAGCCGCCGGACTTCCTGCGCGCGCCGCCAGGTGCAACGGCGTGTACTGACCGATGCGGGTCACGGCCGACACGTTGGCTCCGGCAAAGACCAGCATCGACACCATCGCGTCGTCGCCACGGTCAGCGGCCCAGTGCAGCGCGGTCATGCCGTCGCCGTGTGGCGCGTTGACGTCCGCGCCCTGCGCCAACAACGTGCGCAACGCGGTCGTGTCGGCGCGACGCGCGGCGTCGGCCACCGGGGTCGCTTGTGCCGACACCGTTGCGGTCGCAACCGCAGCCAGGCAGACCGCAACCATTAGGGAAGCACTTATGCGGCGCATATGAGACATCACAAATCCTTCTTCAAGTTCTCGGCCTTGAGGAACAGGCCGAGCTACGTACGTTGCGGACTTCTTACGCCGCGGACTTCTTACGCCAGTGAGAACGGTGCCGTGCTGTCGCCGAAGTGGGTCGCGTCCATACCCAGGTTCTGCATCAGCGTGAGCATCACGTTGGCCATCGGCGTGCCATCTTCAGCCTTCAGGTGCACGCCACCCTTGAGCTGGCCGTTGCCGTGCCCGAACAACACCAGCGGGCACCGCCGGTGATTGTGCACGTTGGGATCGGCCATTGGCGAACCCCAGATGATCAATGTCTTGTCCAGCAGGTTGCTGTCGCCCTCGACGGTGTTCTTCATGCGGTCGAGGAAGTAAGCCATCTGGCTGACGCGGTACTTGCAGATCTTGTTGAACTCCAGCACCCGCGCCTCGGTGTTGCCGTGGTGCGACGCCGGGTGGAAGGGCTGAGTGGATCCGCTTTCCGGGAACACGCGGTTCTGCGCGTCGCGGCCGGTCTTGAACGCGATCACGCGCGTCATGTCCGTCTCAAGGGCCAGCACCTGCAGGTCGAACATCAACTTCATGTGCTCGGAGAACGAGTCGGGCACGCCCGCCGGTGCGTCCGGCAACTCGCGCGATTCACCGCTCGTGTTGTGCGCTTCCACCATACGGATGCGGCGCTCGATTTCGCTGATGTGCTCCATGTAGCGATCCAGGCGCTGGCGGTCGGCCGGTCCCAGCGTGGCCCGCATCGTCGACACTTCCCCATGCACCCAGTCGAGGATGCTGCGCCGCGTCATGCGCCGCTCGGCGCGGGCCGCCGTGGTGCCGCCCGATCCAAACAACATGTCGAACGCCACGCGCGGATCGCGAATCATCGGCAGCGGCTCGTTGGGCGAGGCCCAGCTGATCGAGTCGGTGTAGGCGCACGAGTAGTTGTAGGTGCAGCCACCGGCCTGATCCAGATTCTCGATGCAGAACTGCATCGACGGCATCGGTGTGGTCTGGCCGAACTTCTTGGCGTACATCTGGTCGAGCGACGTGCCGGCCCAGATATCCGAGCCCTGCGTCTGTTTCGGGTGCGCCTGGGTCAGGAACACCGCGCTCGATCGGAAGTGGTCGCCGCCGATTTCCGGGGCGTTGAACGCCTCGGCCATCCGCACGTCGGTGTTGGAGACGATGGTGGTGTAGTCGCGGAAGGCGTCGAGCGTGCTGAGCGGATTGTCGGGCACGAGCGTGTAGTCGCGTCCCACCTTCTCAGGCGCAAAAAGGAACTTGCCGGCGCCGATGCCGTTACACCCGGCCAGGCCATGCACTTCCTCAATACAGACAAGACGCGTGTGCGTCGGCGCTGCAGCGCGCGCACTGGCGCTCCAGCCGGCCGGCACCATCGCGTCGAGGAAGGGGAGGGCCACGGTGGCGCCAGCGCCCCGCAGAAAGGTGCGCCGAGCCATGTGTTTACCGGTGAGATACGCCATCGCTGAGACTCCTTGGAAATCGATCTACGGCTCTATTGACCCTACTGCTTACGCCCGGCGGCCGTGTCCGGCACGGCCTCGGCCTTGCTCATTCGAAACGCATCACTCTTGACCACGCCCAGAATCAGGGACGAGACCGGATACTCGCCCGCCTCTGCACTGCGCGTGATGGCCCGAATCGCGGGCTGGTCGTAGTACTCCGCCCGGCGTCCCAATGCAAACGCCAGCAGGTTTTCGGTCAACATCCGCACCAGCGGCACCGGCCGCTTCAGCAACACGGCCGACAACTGCGACGGGGTCGAGACCGGCGTGCCGTCGTAGAAGTCGCCGCGGGTGTCGAGGGGGCTGCCGTTCTCGCGCACGCGCCAGCGGCCGGTCACATCAAAGTTGTCCAGCGCCAACCCAATGGGATCCATGAACAGGTGGCAGGACCGGCACTGCGGATCAGCACGGTGCATCTCCATGCGCTCACGGGTCGTCACGGCCTTGCCGTTTTTCGACTCCGCGGTGTTCTCAAGCGGCGGCACATTGGCGGGCGCGGGCGGCGGCGGCGTGCCCAGCAGCACCTCCATCACCCACTTGCCGCGCAAGACGGGAGACGTGCGGTTGGCGAGCGACGTCTGCACGAGCACGCTGCCCTGTCCGAGCACGCCGCGCCGCGTGTCGTCCGGGTACGCCACTCGCCGGAACTGGTTGCCCGACACGCCGGCGATGCCGTAGTGGCGCGCGAGGCGCTCGTTCATGAACGAGTAGTTGGCGCGGTACAAATCGAGCGCGCTTGCATCGCGACGCACCAGGTCATTAAAGAACGTGATGGTTTCAGTGCGCATCGCATCCGCGACACGATCATCAAAATTCGGAAAAAAGTTCGGGTCCGGGTGCACCTTGCTGATGTCCTGCAGGCGCAGCCACTGGGCGGCAAACCGTTCGCCGAGCGCCTTGGAGCGCGGGTCAGCCAGCATCTGCCGCGCGACCTTATCCAGACCCGCCGGCGTGGCCAGCAGACCCTTGCCGGCCGTGGCCAGCAGTGCCTCGTCAGGCGGCGTGCCCCACAGGAAGAAGGACAGGCGCGACGCCAACTCGTAATCGCCAATGCGGTAGGTCTCGCCCGGCTTCACGCGGTCGGGCTGCCGCTCGAGGCGGAAGATGAAGTGTGGGCTCGCGAGCAACGCCTCAAGCGTGGTGCGCACGCCGCCTTCGAAGCCACCCGAGACGCGGCCGACGTCGTAGAACTGCATCACCGCGTCCACTTCGCGGTCGGCCAGCGGACGCCGGTACGCCGACGCGCCCAGGCGGGCGACGATGGCGCGCGCGCAGGGTTTTTCGTCGGCCTGACTGGTGGGCCGGCAGGAAAACACCTTGCGGCGACTCGGCGACTCCGAGAGCCCGGTCACTTTCAGCGGCCCACGAATCACGAGATCGCGCACGTGCGGCAGAGTCGTGATGCCCGCGCCGCCTGAGCCGCCCCCGGCAAACGACCAGTCGTGCGGCCGAATCAGATCTTCATACGGCCCGTCGGTGCGGCGCACAAATGCGGCCGCCACCGTGTGCTGCCCCGCTTTCACCATGATCGGGTCGGTGAGCATCGGCACGCCGCCGCGGCCGTCAGCGGACTCGGCCTGCTGCGTCTCGTACTTCACGAGCGCGGCGCGTTCGCCGTTGATCGAGATATCGATATCTTCGAACCGGCTGTTGTTGCCACCGGTCATGTTCACTTCAAAGACGTACTCTCCGTCGGCCGGGAAGACGTGGCGCACCACAAGGCCGCCACGGGTGCCAAACGGCGCACCTTCGACGTGATCCCAGGGGTGCTGCGAGGCATAACTCGTATTGGCGTAGGTGCGGTCGAGCTTGGTGGCATTGCGATCACCCACCGCCATGCGGCTGATGTCGCTTGCCGCGTTCAGGAAGGCTTCGAGCAGCGTGGCCGACAACATCTGCTCGTCGGCGATGTTGTCGAAGTTCGCGCTCATCGAGTCGAGCGGCAGCCACTGGCCGGCATCCACATCCAGGTCCAGCAGTTCGCGAATCGACCTGGCGTACTCCACGCGATTCAACCGCGGGAACGTTCGCGACCCGGGATTGGGCCGCGCAAGCGCGCCGGCGTCCAGCCGCGTCTCAAGTGCACCAATCAGTCCGGCGAGGCTCGCCGCGTCGGGTGGCGGTGTTCCGGGCGGCGGCATCATGCCCGCGCGCAGCTTGCGCACCATGCGTTCCGCCATCGCCGCGTTGGCTTCAGTGGCCGCGACCTTGAATGATTCAAACGAGAGGCCCGACGGCTTGGTCACGTCGTTATGGCAGTCGACGCAGTAGTCCTGGATGACTTCGTCGGGCGTGGCAGGCACCCGCACATCAGATCGCGACGCATGCGCGCTCATCGTCAAGCGCTTCCCGTCGGCTGCGGTCAACGCGGCGGTGCGTCCACCCGTTAAATGTTCGGCGTTCGCGATCACAATCGCGCCGCAGACCGCCGTGCACACCGCTGTCAATCTGACCGCCGTCATAGGCATATTGCGCATGTCACCCCGACCCAAAAAAGTCTAGATGCGCCAGACTATAACACCGAAAGTCCACCCCTGAAACGCACCGATTGAACACGATTTCCCCTACAATGGGCACGTTTTCCAAACGAGTTTCGGAGGTTCTTTCTGTGAGAAAGCCGGCCCTGCTGTTGTGTGTGCTCCTCTCGCTGATACTGGCCCCGAGCCTGAGGGGGCTGGCGCAGAGGCCCGATGGGCTGCCCGCGACCGGTCCCGGCGGCCGCCCGCCAGACACCGTTTTCCTTGAGGACCTCACGTGGGCCGAGGTCCGCGACCTGGTCAAAGCCGGCACCACGACGGTGATTATCGGGACCGCGGGCACCGAACAAAAAGGCCCCCACATGGTGGACGGCGAGCACAAGTTCGTCATGCAGTTTGCCGCAGACAAGATCGCCCGGGCCCTGGGCCGCACCCTGGTCGCGCCGGTCGTGACCTACGTCCCTGAGGGCAGTTGGGAAAACCCGGGCGGGCACATGGGCAAGCCGGGCACCATCACGCTGCCGGAAGACCGATTCATCGAACTGCTGGTCAGCGCGGGGCGCAGCCTGAAGGCCGGCGGGTTCACCACCGTCCTGTTCCTGGGAGAGTCGGGCGGCAACCGCAACGGCATGCGGACCGCCGCCACCCGCCTGAATGAATTGTGGAAAGACACGGCCCGCGCCTTCTGGATTGACGACTACTACACGAAGTCACACGCGGACCAGAACAAACACATCACCGACACCATGGGCATTCCCGCTGATCAGATTGGCGGCCACGCGAACCTGCTCGACACGTCAGAGATGTTGTTTGTGGATCCGAAACATGTGCGCCGCAACAAAATCGCGCCCGGCGGCGGCTACCCGAATTCCGGGGTGAGCGGTGACCCCACACGGTCGAGCGCGGCCCTGGGCAAGGTCTTCATCCAGATGAAGGTCGACAACGCCGTCGCGCAGATCAAAGGACTGATGGCCGGGACCCTCCAGCCGGCCGAACCACCTGCAGCGCGCGGCGGGGGTGGTGGCGGCCGGGGCGGCGGCGCGGCTGGTGGCGGCCGAGGCGCTGCCGCCGGGGGCGGCCGCGGCGAAGGGCGCGCAGGCGCAGCGGCGACCGAGCCGGCCGGTCCTCGTCTGCCGACCGCGAAGACCGCGCCGGCGGGCATTTCACCGTCTCAGGCGCCCGACACCGTCTTCATTGATGAACTGACGTGGGAGGAAACCCGCGACGCGATCAATGCCGGCAAGACCACGGTCATTATCCCGACCGGCGGCACCGAAAAGAACGGGTACCACATGGTGCTCGGCAAACATAACTACATCGTCGCGCACTCGGCGAACCTGATGGCGCGCCGGCTTGGGAACGCCCTGGTCGCGCCGCCGATTCAATATGTGCCCGAAGGCAATCCCGACCGCGTGCCACCCGGGGCAATCTCATTGCCCTCTCCCGCGTACGATCAGTTGCTCGACGCGGCCGCACGCAGCCTCAAGGCGCATGGCTTTACGCACATCCTCTTTATCGGTGACAGCGGCGGCAATCAGGCAGGCATGACTGCCGTGGCGACCACCCTGACCGAAGAGTGGAAGGCCGAGAATATCCGTGTGCTGTCGCTCACGGACTATTACGAAACGGGACGCGAGCACTACCGCGCGTGGATGCTCGCACAGTTCGGCTACACCGACGCCATCATCGGCAGCCACGCCGGGATCAGCGATACGTCGCAGATGCTGCACGTGCGGCCCGCGGGGGTTCGCAAGGAGCAGGTCAAGCCGTGGGGCGGGGCCACAGATTCGGGCGTGTCGGGTGACCCGACAAAAGCCACGGCCGAAATCGGCCGCCTCGGGATTGAGTTCAAGGTCAATGCGGCGATCGCCCAGTATCGCGCGGCGATCGCACCTCCGCGCGCGGGCCGCGGTGGTGGAACGGGGTCGCGCTGACTGTGTTATCGTGCCCGCAAATCCCCGGTGGTGGCATGTCCTGGCTGTTTGTGCGCCGATCGCTCTTTGTGTTCGTCCTGGCGAGCGCCCTCTTTACGGCGCTGGTCACGACGTCGAACCTGAACGCCCAGGCAGCGCCAGCGGGCGCCAAGACGACCAAGGGGCGCGTCTACAGCGCGACCCAGGCGACGCGTGGTGAGCAGACCTACATGAGTACGTGCGTGTCGTGCCATCCACCCAGCACCTACAAAGGCGCCGTGTTCCTCAACTGGCAGGGACGGTCCCTCGGCGAACTTCTTGAGTTCCTGACAGAGAAGATGCCGAAGAATGAACCGGGCAGCCTCTCGCCGAAGGAATACACGCAGGTGGTGGCCTACCTGCTGAAGCTCAACGGCATGCCCGCCGGGCGCGTGGACCTTCCCGCCGATCCCGCCGCGTTGCGCGGCATCACCATCAATCTCCTCCCGGACAAGCTCGCGCTCGTTCCATCACTCGTGACCGACCCGACCCGATAAGGACCCACACCATGGCACAACCGATTCGAATCACACGCATCGCAGGCATGGCTCTGCTGGCGGCAGTTGCGCTCGGCGGCGCGCTGACGGCCTTCGACCAGGCCAGAGCCACCAGCCAGCCCACACTCGTGCGCGGCAACGCGCCCGGGGAATGGCGGTACTGGGGCGCCGACGCGTGGAGCACGCGGTACTCGCCGCTCGATCAGATCAACGCGTCCAACTTCGAATCGCTCGAACAGGCCTGGCAGTGGAACGCCGGCTCGTTCAGCGCCGATGAGTACTACAGGACCACGCCGTTGTATGCGAACGGGCGGCTCTTCACGGTGGCCGGCACGCGCCGCGTGGCCACCGCGCTCAACCCTGAAAACGGCGAGACGTTGTGGATGTGGCGGCTCGACGAGGGCATCCGCTGGCAGAAGGCGCCACGCCAGTTTGCCGGTCGCGGCCTCGCCTATTGGACCGATGGCAATGCGGAACGCGTGATTGTCGTCACACCCGGGTACCACATGGCGCTGATCGATGCGAAGACCGGCTTGCCGGATCCGAAGTTCGGCAAGAACGGCGTGGTCGATCTGATGGACGGCCTCGGATTCCCGCTCGTGCCACTCGCGGTGGATGACAACGGCCCGCTCGTGATCAGCGACGCGGCCCCGTATCGGCAGGCCAAGCCCGGTGAAACGTGGGATGCCGAAAAGGGCACCGGCGCCGACGGCACGGTCGGCATCGATCCGAATCAGGGACAGATCGCCGCGAGTTCACCGGCCATTCTCGTGGGCGACGTCATCATCGTGGGCAACTCATCCATTCACGGGTACTACCCGATCAAGTTGCACAACCTGCCGGGTTACATCCGCGGCTTCGACGTGCGCACCGGCAAACAACTCTGGAAGTTCAACCTGATTCCGCAGAAGGGCGAGTTCGGCGCCGAGACGTGGGAAAACGGGTCGGCTCCCGGCACACCCGGCGTCGGCAAAAACGACGCATGGGCCACCTATTCGGCGGACCCGGAACTGGGACTGGTCTACATCCCGGTGGGCATGCCGCTCAGCGACGAATACGGCGGCCATCGCCCTGGCGACAACCTCTTCGGCAACGCCATCGTCGCGCTCGACGCCAAGACGGGCCAGCGCAAGTGGCATTTCCAGATGGTGCATCACGACATCTGGGACTACGACACGCCGATGGCGCCGAACCTGATGGACATCACCGTGAACGGCCGGCTCCGCAAGGTGGTGGCGCAGACGACGAAGCAGGGATGGGTGTATACGTTCGATCGCGCGACCGGCGAGCCCATCTGGCCGATGCCGGAAACACCCGTGCTGCAGAGCGAAGTGCCTGGCGAAAAAACTGCGCGCACGCAGCCCATTCCGTCGAAGCCGGCGCCCTATTCGCAGCAGGGTCTGGAAGAAGAGGATCTGATCGACTACACGCCGGAACTCAGGGCGGCCGCACTGCAGCTTGCGAAGAAGTGCCGGATGGGACCGTATTTCATTCCGCCATCGCTTGCCGATGGCAAGACGCCCAACGGGTTTGAGTGTTCGTGGTATTCGCCAGGTGCGTCGGGCGGTGTCAACATCGATGGCGGTGCGGCAGTGGACCCAGAGACGGGCTTCCTCTACGTGGCGTCGCAGTCGGGGATGAGCACCACCGAGGTGGCGAAGGACCCGTGCTCGGAGCACAACTACACCCAGGCGCCACACAACAGCTGCGGCCAGCTCGGTGCGGCGCCGCCGCCGCCGGGATACGTGGCGCCCCAGCGCGGACGCGGCGCCGGCGCGCGTGGCGCCGGGGCCGGCGGTCGTGCCGGCGGCCCAGGACCGGCCAGCTATGCAACCGCGCCTCCGGGCACGTCCACGATCGCGGGCATCTCGATCCTGAAGCCGCGCGAACTGGGCGGCGTGACGGCGTACAACATGAACACGGGCGACAAGGCGTGGTGGGTGGGCAACGGAGGCACGTTCACGCCCACGCCGCAGGCCTCGTCACCTGATGCGAAGCTCTTCGAGGGCGTCAAGCTGCTGCCGCAATCGAGCAGCAGCCAGCCGCAGGTGATCACTACCAAGACGCTGGTGATTTACGGCACCGGCCGCCGCGGCGGCCCACCAACCGCAGACCCGGGCTTGTTCGCCGTCGACAAGGCGACCGGCAAACAGGTGGGCATGTTGCCGATTCCCAGCAAGACCAGCGCCGTGCCGATGACCTTCATGCACAAAGGGCGTCAGTACATCGTCTACGCAACGGGATCAGCGTCGGCTGCGTCACTCGTCGCCTGGAGGTTGCCAAGATAAGGGGACGGGTGTCGATTTGTGGAAAACACTGAATGTGAAAACGACCTCTGAGGTAGTTTTCGGCTACTCATCCGCGAAAACTACCTCAGAGGTCGTTTTCACATTCAGAGTTTTCCACAGATCGACACCCGTCCCCCTATTTGGCTAGTTTTCGGCGCTTCGCGTACCAGTAGCCCCATGCGGCGAGCCAGATGACAATCGCCGCCCTCAGGGCCGCTGAAGTGATTTCGCGCTGAGTGAATGGGAATTCGTGTTCGAACAGCGTGGCACCGCGCGCCATCATCCAGTGCCAGGCCTCGTGCGCGACGAGCGCCGATATCAGGATGCCGCCGATGCGTTCCGGGACGACATAGCGGAACAGTAGGGAGAGCGCCGGCACGATCACCAGCAGCGCCAGGACCTGGCCGATTTCCACGCCCACGTTGAACGCCACGAGAGAGGTGACGAAATGGCTGCCGCCAAACTGCAGCGTCTCTCGCAGCGCAAACGAAAATCCGAATCCGTGGACCAATCCGAACGCGAACGTCAGCGCCCAGCGGCGCCGCATCTGGGAGACGCCGACGATATTCTCAAGCGCCATCCACACAATTGAGAGCGCGATCAGGGTTTCCACCAGCGGCGGAAACCACAGACCGCTTGGGACGAACTCAAACGCCGCCGCGATAAGTGTGATCGAATGCGCCACAGTGAACGCGGTGGCCATCAGCACGAGCGGCTTCAGGGTGCCTCGGCCTTGAGGAACAGGCCGAGCTACGTCCAGGGCAGGCCGAGCTACGTCCAGGGCAGGCCGAGCTACGTCCAGGACAGGCCGCGCGCCGTGGATCACCGGCACGACCAGGCACAGCAGGAAGAGAAGATGGTCTACGCCACCCAAGATGTGCTCGACGCCAGAAACCACGAAGCGGCGCGCGGCCTGGAACCAGCGCGGGTCCAGATCCAGCACGCCGGCATCACCCATGTACTCGAACACCCTGACGGCACCACCTGGGGGCAGGAACCGGACCACACTCCGCGTCCGTACGCCGAGCCTGGCGAAGTCGGTCTCGATCGCAAACCGAGAGGCGTCCGACTTCACCGGAAACTCGAGGAGGACATCGAGTTGCGCCTGTGTCCAGAGCAACTGGGTGTCGGCCGGGAGTGGCGCGCCCGTCACGTGCGCGAGGGCCTGCTCCCAGGTGTCGAACGATCGATCAGACGGCAGCGACACCTGCACGGCGGTCATCACGGGCCGCGCGAGTGGCTGGCCTTCCTCCCACACGCGCACCCCATTGGCGATCCACAACTCCGCAGCGATGCGAACCGCGCGCTCGGCGGCTGTCAGTTCCAGAAACCCCGGCTCACGGGTCGGGAAGATCACATCCCGCATGGACTCGAGGGGCGCGCGCACGAGGAGCCGAAGGGTCTGCCCTTCAGGCTTCACGAGCACGCGAATCGTCACGTCGGCGGGAATTTCGTGAGCGGAGACAGTGAGGCTCGACGAAGCCCAGACCGCCGCCACCAGCGCGCACACGAGTCCGATGCGCCAGAGCGCCTGTTGATGCGTGCGCGAAACTCTCACGGGTGCAGCCGCCGGTAGTATACTGGCGCCCGATTTCACCCAAATTCAGCCGGGCCACCTCCGACGGAGATCATCGATGGGCACACAGCAATCCTCGGGCTTGAGAAACAGCCCGAGCTACGGTCGGCTCTCTCTGGCAGCCGCGGTCGTTCTTCTTGGTTGGGCCGGCGCACAGGGACTTGCACAGGCGCCTCCACGCGCCGAAGCAGACCCGCTTTGGCCGCGACCGCTCCCCAATCACTGGATTCTCGGCTCGGTCACCGGTGTGGCCGTGGACAGCCGCGATCACGTGTGGGTGCTGCACCGGGGCCAGGCCTCGCTCAACGCCCGCACCGAAGCCGCGCTGACCGCCACGCCGCCAGGATCCGAGTACTGTTGCGCTGCCGCGCCATTCGTCCTGGAGTTCGACGCGGCCGGTGCGCTGGTCGGCCACTGGGGTGGTCCGGGCGCCGGGTATGACTGGCCGCTGAACCCAGGCGGAATCGCGGTGGACGCGGCGGGCAACGTGTGGCTGACGGCTGCCGGTCTGCCACCGGCTCCTGCCGGCCGCGGAGGACGAGGTGGTGGCGGAGCCGCCGCTCCCGCGCCCCCACCCGAGGACGCACACGTCCTCAAGTTCTCGCGCGAGGGCAAGTTCCTCATGCAAATCGGAAAGCCCGGCGACACCGGCGCACCCGACAGCCGCACCGGACTCAAGCGCCCGGCCGCAGTCGAAGTGGATTCGCAGGCAAACGAAGTCTTCGTCGCCGATACCGGCAACCGCCGAGTGGTGGTGTTTGATGCCACGACAGGCGCGTACAAACGTCACTGGGGCGGGTATGGCACGCCTCCCGACGCAACGGCACCGCCGGCATATGCCGCGGGCTCCGGGGCGGCGAAACAGTTCCGCGCACTCTCCTGCCTCGCGCTCTCACGATCGGGCGAATTGTTTGTGTGCGACCGCGAGAGCAACCGCATTCAGGTCTTCAAGAAAGACGGCACATTCGTGCGCGAGGCAGTTGTCTCCCCATCGACCCTCGGCAGCGGGTCTGTGTGGGACATCGCGTTTTCTTCCGACGCGGCCCAGCAGACCGTGTATGTGGCCAACGGTCAGGAGCAGACGGTGCACGTCCTTCGTCGTGACACCCTCGCGCAGGTGGGCACGATTGGCAGCGGCGGCCGGTGGCCCGGACACTTCTTCGGCGTCGGCGCCGTCGCGGTAAGCACGCAGGGACACGTCATCACTGGCGAAAACCTGCAGGGCAAACGCGTTCAAAAGTTCGTGGTCAAGTAGGAGTTCGCATGAAAAGACGCACATCACTCGCCGCCGGAGTTTTCCTGGCCGGACTCGCGCTTCTCCTGGTGGCCGAACAGTCGTTCGAGCGGATGGCCGCCGAAGGTCAGGCCGCCTCGATGGTGGAAGCCCCGAAATTTGAAGTGGATCCGACGTTCCCGAAGCCGCTTCCCAATGGATGGCTGATGGGGATGGCCATCGGCATCGCCGTGGACGCCCAGGATCACATCTGGATCGTCCATCGTCCCGATACCCTGTCGGCGCAGGAGGCCGCGGCTGACGAGAACCCCCCGACAGCGAAGTGCTGCAAACGTGCGCCACCGGTGCTGCAGTTCGACAAACAGGGCAACCTGCTCAAGGCCTGGGGCGGCCCCGGCCAGGGCTACGAGTGGCCTGAGTCCAACCACGGCATCTTTGTGGACCACAAAGGCATCGTGTGGATTGGCGGCAACGGCACGAACGACGCGCACGTGCTGAAGTTCACACAGGACGGCAAGTTCATCGCGCAGTACGGAAAATCCGGCAAGACCGCCGGCAGCAACGACAGGGAGAACTTCGGTCGCATCGCCAAGATCTTCGTTGACCCCAAGGCCAACGAGGCGTACCTGGCCGACGGCTACCTCAACAAACGCGTGGCCGTGATCGATGCCGATACCGGCGCCTTCAAACGCTACTGGGGCGCCTACGGCAACAAGCCAGACGATGCGAACCTGGGACCGTTTGATCCAGATGCACCGCTCGCGCAACAGTTCAGGACACCGGTCCATTGTTCAGACCTGTCGGTGGACGGCCTGGTCTACGTCTGCGACCGCCCGAACAACCGCCTGCAGGTCTTCACCGCAGACGGCAAGTTCGTGAAGGAGCAGCAGATCGCGAAGCGCACGTTGGGTGACGGCGCGGTGTGGGACGTGGCGTTCTCACGCGACCCGCAGCAGCGCTATCTCTACGTGGCCGACGGCAAGAACGAGCGCGTCTACATCATGCGGCGGGATTCGCTTGAGATGCTCTCGTCGTTTGGTGACGGCGGACGTCAGCCGGGACAGTTCTTCGCGGTCCACAGCATCGTGACCGACTCGGCCGGCAACATCTTCACGACCGAGACCTACGAAGGCCGCCGCCTGCAGAAGTTTGTCTTCAAAGGTGTGACCCAGGTCCCGCGCGACCAGGGAGTTGTGTGGCCCGTTAAGAAATAGAAAACGACCTCTGAGGTCGTTTTCCAGGTGGAAGCAGGGAAAACGACCTCAGAGGTCCTTACGCCGCGGCGGTGACGCCTGGCTTGCCGAGGACTTCGCCGAAGACGGCGACCGCGCGCTTCATCTCGTCCATCGTGCCGAGCGAAATGCGGCACCACGCGTTTTCGAACGGCGGGAAATCGCGGCCCACGCGCACGCCCTTGGCCATGCACCCGTCGCGGAACTGCTTGGCCGGGACTCCGACATTCACGAACATGAAGTTGGCGTGAGACTCGGTGGACTTCATGCCGCGGTCGGCGAACCACTTGGTGGTGAAGTCACGCGCGGCCTTGTTCCTCGCACGCTCGGCTTCGACGAACGCCGGCCCCTGTTCAAGGGCGGCGACGCCGGCGTGCAGCGCCAGCACGTTGAGCGAGCTCGTGCCTGAACCGCTGTCCCAATCGGACATCTTGCGGATCGCATCCGGGTGCCCCACCGCATAACCGAGCCGCAGTCCGGCCATCCCGTACGCTTTTGAGAACGTGCGCGCGACGACGATCCGCGGGTCCTCCAGCGCCACCGGAATCATCGTCTGATGGTCGGGATGGGTGACGTATTCGAAGTACGCCTCATCCACCAGGATTGTCGTTTCGGGTGAGATGCGATGGACGCGCGCGATGAAGTCGCGCGTGGCTGTGGCGCCGGTGTAGGTCGCCACAGGGTTGTTGGGGTTGCAGTAAAACACCAGTCCTGAGCCTTTGGCCGCCGTGGCCATCCGCTCCAGGTCCATCTGGAAGTCGCGGCCGAGCGAGACCGCGCGCACCGGGTGGCCGAGCATCGCCGCATAACCCGCGCACTCCTCGTACGTCGGGATGGTGCCGACGAGTGCCTTCGTCCGGCTGGTGTAGACATGCGTGGCCGTCCGCAGGATCTGCGTGGAGCCGCACCCGAGCGTCAGGTTCTCGGACGTCACACCGAGACTCTTCGACAACGCGTCGCGAAGCGCGCCCGTGGCATTTGAGTACCTGCCGGGCGTCGCGCCGTCGGGCCCGAACGCTTTTTTGATCGCGTCGAGCACTGCCGCGCTTGGTCCAAACGGGTTCTCGTTGCTCGAGAGCGGAATGACGGACATCCCCTGAGTCGATGCCTCGAGGGAGGGTGAGAGTGCATTCCAGATCGCGTCTTCACGGCCGCGCGCGCCGATCCACGAACTGGTGAGGGCGCCGGCGGCGCCGATGCCAACGGTTTCTACGAATTTGCGTCGTGTCAACATGGCGCCTCCTATCGACCCCCGCCACCGGCGCCATTCGCCGGTCGCAATACATCGCGGAAGACCGCCGTGGCCTTCTGCATCTCCGCCATCGTGCCCAGTGAAATTCGCGCGTGGCTGCCTTCAAATGGAGGGAAGTCGCGTCCCACCTGGATGCCCTGCGCGCCGCATCCGCTGCGGAACTCCGCGGCGGTGCGCCCCACATCCACAAACAGGAAGTTCGCCTGCGAGGCGGTGCACTTGCAGCCGAGATCCTCGAGGGCCTTCTGAGTGAAGGTGCGCACTTCGGTGTTGCGCGCGCGCTCGGCTTCCATGTGTTTGGGATCGCCCAGCGCCGCAATCGCAGCGGCCACACCGAGCACCGAAATGTTGTACGGCATCCCGAGACGCGCGAGCGGCTTGATTGTGTCGCCGCCGCCGATGGCGTACCCGATGCGCATACCGGCCATGCCATATGCCTTGGAGAACGTCCGCGCCACAAACACATTGGGCGTGGCCATGGCGAGCGGAATGGCCGTCTCGTACGCGGGGTCGGTCACGTATTCGTGATACGCCTCGTCGATGAGGATGACCGTGTCCGGCGAAATCCGGCGCACACGTTCCACGAAGTCGGTGATCGTCTTCGCGCTGTGCACGGTCGCGGTCGGATTGTTCGGGTTGTTGACGAACACCAGGCCTGCGCCGCGAACGGTGGTCAGCATGCCTTCCAGGTCGAGGCGGAACTGGCTGTCGACTTTGATTTCGACGACCGGATGGCCCATGCGTCGCGCGACGTTGGTGGCGTTTTCAAACGTGGGCGTGGCCGTGACCAGGTGACGGGCCGGGCTCGTGAACCCCCACACCGCCGTCTTCAGGATCTCCTGCGACCCGGCGCCGAGCAGGACGTTCTCGGGCTTGACCTTGTGGAGGGCCGCGATGGTCTCCACCAGCTTGCGGTCGCCAACCTTCGCGTTGAACGGGTATCTGCCGGCTTCACCGAACTGCGCGACGATCGCGTCGAGCACTGCCTTCCCTGGCCCGACAGGATTTTCGTTGCTGCTGATCTTGATGGAAGGAGGCTGGCCTTCGCGAGGGGCCGCCGGGGGCCCGCCTCGCCGGCCGCCCGCCTGTTGCCAGGCTTCGGCCGATTCCGCCTCAAGCCCACGAGCCGCGATGAGCCGGCCGTCAACCGCGGCATCCAGGGCGACGCCTCCAGGCGCGCCCAACCTCGATAGAAATCCCCTGCGCGTGACAGACATGGCTGCACTCCTCGCGACGTTCGGACTCGGACGTCTGCTATGTGGAACCTGCGGATTCTACTCCCGCGCGCCCTGGAGGTCAAAGCACCGCCGACTACGACGGATTACAGGAGGCCGCCGAGTTGGGGAGGAAAAAGACACCCGACGTCTTTTTTGGTCACGACGGATTTACAGGAGACGCAGAGCTAGGGAGGTTTTCTGGGAAAACCAAGAAATCAGCTCCCCGTCTCTGTGTTCTCCTTTAATCCTTCGTGGCAAAAGGATTGCCTCCGTGTCTCGGCGCCTCCTGTGATCCGTCGTGATCACTTGCGGACGTAGCGCTTCAAGGCTCTGGGCCCGACTTCGGCCCCGTAGATGACGCCGTCGCGGTCCACCGCCATGCCCTCTGCCGCGCTGGTGCCTGTGGCGTTGGGCAACGGGTCCGGAATGAAGGCGGTGATTTTGGCGTTGGGCCCTTCCTTCAAGCTGCCGATCCGGATTCCGCGAAGCCAGGCTTTGCGCGGGGGGTTAATCGAGCCCGACTCGGAGTCTGTTCCGTAGAGAGTGTCATTCGCGTCGATCCAGATCCCGCTCAGCCGGCTGAACTGTTCGTAGCCGACTTCGAGCAGTTTGCCGTCCTCGTCGAAAATCTGGATGCGGTTGTTCGAGCGGTCGGCCACCACGAGCCGTCCCTTCGAGTCCCACGCCAGCGCATGCGGCTGGTCCATTTCGCCGGGGCCGGCGCCGCGCTTGCCCCACTCCTTCAAGAACTTTCCGGTCTTGTCGAACTTGACGATGCGCGCGTTGGCCCCGCCGTGACCTTCGGCGACGAAGATGTCGCCTGCGGCGTTGGTGGTGACGTCGTTCGGTTGGTAGAACGAAGCAGGGTCGGCGGGCTCATTCGGCCGATTGCCACCGGCCTTGCCCAGCGTCAGCAGCAATTTTCCGTCGGGGCTGAACTTGTAGATCTGATGGCCGATGATCTTCGCCGGCATCGCAGGCAGGGGCGCATCGGCAGCGGCGCCGCGCGCCCGCCGCGGGTAATTGTCCTGACCGTCGGTGACCCAGATGTTGCCGTCGCGATCAACGTGAATGCCGTGAGGGAACACGAACATGCCCTGCCCGAAGCTCTTCACCAGGTTACCGCTCGAATCGAATTTGAGGACGATGTCGAGTGGAGAGGGTTTGCCCTCGGCGCCGTTCCAGCACGTGTTGGCGCCGCAGCGTTCGGCGACCCAGATTGATCGGCCGTCGGGATCGATATCGACGGCGCTCGTGGCGCCCCACGTGCGGCCGGCCGGCATTTTGGCCCAGCCTTCCTCTGTCACGTACGGATTGGGGGCGTCGTTGGTGGGCGCGACTGCCGGTGCTTGCGCGGCCAGGCTGGTGCATCCGAGGAGAGCGGCGGCAACGGTGTACCTGCGCAGTCGATTCATCGATGAGCTCCTTGCGAAACGAGAGCGCATCTTACCGCGGAATGTGCGTACAAAAGAAAAGGCCCGATGCGGTTGGCATCGGGCCTTTGGGGTAAATAATCCTGGCAGCGACCTACTCTCCCACACAGTTACCCATGCAGTACCATCGGCGGTAGTCGGCTTAACTTCCGTGTTCGGAATGGGAACGGGTGTGACCCAACTCCTATGACCACCAGGAAACTTGACGTGCTCAAAGATCAATCGTGGCGGCGGAACATACGCCCGCCGGCACATGCACGGTCGGTCGCCATACGGCGCCCGGCGTGCAAACAGCTATGACAGCTGAACACCCTGCAAACGGTAGTTAATTCATCACCACAAAAGGGTGAAAAAGAATCAATGGACAAGCCTCACGGCTGATTAGTATCGGTAAGCTTCACGCATCACTGCGCTTCCACACCCGACCTATCGACCTGGTAATCTTCCAGGAGCCTTTAGAGACTTACGTCTAGGGAGATCTCATCTTGTGGAGGGTTTCACGCTTAGATGCTTTCAGCGTTTCTCCCTTCCGCACGTAGCTACCGAGCGCTACCCCTGGCGGGATAACTCGTACACTAGAGGTGCGTCCAACCCGGTCCTCTCGTACTAAGGTCAGCCCCACTCAAATCTCCTGCGCCCATCACAGATAGAGACCGAACTGTCTCGCGACGTTCTAAACCCAGCTCACGTACCACTTTAACCGGCGAACAGCCGGACCCTTGGAACCTGCTACAGCTCCAGGATGTGATGAGCCGACATCGAGGTGCCAAACCTGAGCGTCGATGTGGACTCTTGGCTCAGATCAGCCTGTTATCCCCGGCGTACCTTTTATCCGTTGAGCGATGGCCCTTCCACGCGGAACCACCGGATCACTAAAGCCTGGTTTCCCACCTGCTCGACTTGTAGGTCTCGCAGTCAAGCTCGCTTATGCTTTTGCACTCTATGGCTGATTTCCAAACAGCCTGAGCGAACCTTCGCGCGCCTCCGTTACACTTTAGGAGGCGACCGCCCCAGTCAAACTACCCACCTAGCAGTGTCCCTTTCCCCGATAAGGGGAACAGGTTAGAACGCCGCAGCAGTCAGGGTGGTATCTCACCGTTGACTCCACCGAATCCGAGAATCCGATATCAAAGTCTCCCACCTATCCTGCGCAGACGGCGGCAGCATTCACTACTAAGATGCAGTAAAGGTGCACGGGGTCTTTTCGTCTTGTGACGGGCAACCGGCGTCTTCACCGGTACCACAAATTCGCAGTGCCCCTCGTTGAGACAGCGCCCAAATCATTACGCCATTCGTGCAGGTCGGAACTTACCCGACAAGGAATTTCGCTACCTTAGGACCGTTATAGTTACGGCCGCCGTTTACCGGGGCTTGAGTTCAGAGCGTCGCCTTGCGGCTAACCCCTCCCTTTGACCTTCCGGCACCGGGCAGGCGTCAGACCCTATACGTCGTTTTCGACTTTGCAGAGCCCTGTGTTTTTATTAAACAGTTGCTTGGGCCTCTTTATTGCAACTCCGAGATGCTTCGTGCGCGAGGCACTACACAACTCAGAGCACCCCTTCTCCCGAAGTTACGGGGTCAATTTGCCGAGTTCCTTAACGAGGGTTCTCACTTGCGCCTTAGGATTTTCTCCTCGCCTACCTGTGTCGGTTTGCGGTACGGGTACTTGGACTACTCCTTAGGGGATTTTCTTGGCAGCGTGGCGTCTGCGACTTTATGAACCTTGCGGTTCTCGCTCTGGTCTCTCAG